>JAIBJP010000036.1 GCA_020029625.1 Actinomycetota bacterium
ACCGTCAACGACCGTCTCACCGCCGACGAGCCGGCGTTCGGCGTCGCGCTCGCCCACGCGTGGCCCAGCGAGCAAGAGACCGAAGGGGCTGTCGAGGTCGCCAGGGCCGCCGCGGCCGCGCTGGGGATCGAGAACGGCCCCACCTACACCCAGGTCGTCCTGAGCCCGGACGGGCCCAAGGTCATGGAGCTGGCGGCGCGCGTCGGCGGCGGGCACGACGCCGAGCTCTGCCTCGCAGCGGTCGGGATCGACCTCAACGGCCTCGCGCTGGCCGCGGCCCTCGGAGAGCCCGTCGAGATCCCCGACCCGAAACCCTCGGGAGGAGCTTGCGTGCGCTTTCTCGTCGCCCCGCCCGGAACACTGAAGAGCGTCGAGGGCATCGACGAGGCGCTGGCCCGGGAGGGGATCGTCGACGCGCGCGTCTATCGCCGCCCGGGCTGGATCATGACGCCGCTTCGCCGCGGAGCTGACCGCGCCGGGTTCGTGCTGGCCAAGGGAAGCTCACGGGACGACGCGCTCACGAAAGCCGACCGCGCGGCCGAGTTAATACGCTTCGAGACGGCCGATGCAGAAGCTCTCGTCCCGTAGGACCACCTTTCTCTCCTTCCAGCCCCCAGCGATCGGGCCGGAAGAGGTTGCCGCCGTCACGGAAACCCTCGACAGCGGGTGGCTCACGACGGGCCCGCGGGCGGCCGAGCTCGAGCGCCGAGTCGCCGAGCTGGCCGGCGCGAGGCACGCCGTCGCACTCTCGTCGGGGACGGCCGCGCTTCACCTCTCGCTCGCCGGGCTCGGCATCGGCCCGGGGGACGAGGTGATCACGTCGCCGATCACCTGGCCGGCCACCGGGAATGTCATCGTGCATCTGGGCGCGCGGCCGGTCTTCGTGGACGTGCGCGACGATGATCTCAACATCGATCCCGCGCTCGCCGTGAAGGCCGTCACGCCGCGCACGAAAGCTTTGCTTCCCGTCGACCTCGCCGGCCAGCCCGCGGATCTCGATCCGCTCGTCGCCACGGGTCTGCCCGTGGTCGAGGACGCCGCCCACGCGATCGAGGCGGAGTACCGGGGCCGCAAGATCGGTGCGATCGCGCACGCCACGTGCTTCTCGCTCTACGCGACCAAGAACGTCGCCGCGGGAGAAGGCGGAATCGTCACGACCGACGACGACGACCTCGCGGAGGCGATTCTCGAGTACCGGCTCACCCGCCGTGGGGACGGCTCTCTCTACGACGTGCGGGTGGCGGGCTTCAAGGCCAACCTCTCGGACATCCACGCCGCCATCGCCCTCTGCCAGCTCGACAAGCTCGAGCGCCACGCCGAGATCCGCGCCCGCCACGTCGAGTCCTACGACGCCGCGATGGCCGAGCTTCCCGGGATCACGCCGCTCGCGCGCGACCCGCGCGACCGCCACTCCCTCCACCTCTATGTCGTGAGGATCGACCCTGAGATCGCCGGCGCCGACCGCGACGCCTACCAGCGCGCGTTGGCCGAGGAGAAGATCGGCACGAGCATCCACTTCCTCCCGGTGCACAGGCTCACCTACTACCGCGAGCGCTTCCCCGATCAGCCTGCGCTCCCGATCGCCGAGCGGGCCGGCCGCGAGGTGCTCTCGCTTCCTCTCTCGCCGGCGCACAGCGACGCCGACATCGCGGATGCGATCGAGGCGCTGCGCCGCGTGCACGCCGGCTTCAGTCGGTGAGGATCAGCCGCCCCGTACGCATCGGCCTCCAGCTGCTCGTCAGCGGGGCGATCATCGCGTACCTGCTCTGGCAGATCGACGTCGGGCGGACGGTGGACCTGATCCGCTCGAGCAACGGCTGGGACCTCCTCGGCGCGTATGTGATCTTCCTTAGCACTACATGGGTGATGGCCTGGCGGTGGCAGGCGCTGTTGGCCGCGAAGGGGATCCAGGAGCCGCTCAGCTGGCTGACGAAGCTCTACTTCATCGGCTACGCCGCCAGCCAGGTCCTGCCGACCTCCGTCGGAGGAGATGCGGTTCGCATCACGGCCCACGCGCGCCGCCGCCCGGAGGCGAAGAGCAATGCCGCAGCGGCCGTGCTGATGGAGCGAGTGCTCGGGTCGACCGGCACGGTCGTGCTCGTGGCGATCGGGCTCGTCCTGGCGATCGGGCGCTACGACCACATCGCCCTGCTGTTCTGGCTGGAGCTGGCCTTCATCCTGGGAATCGCCGCGCTCTTCGTTCTGCTCTTCTCGCGGCGGGCCAACGCTTGGCTGCAGGCGCGGGAGAGCACGAGACTGCTCGCGCGCGCGTTCCAGAGCGTCTGGCTCGCGCTCCACAGCTACCGGGACAAGCCCGCGGTCCTCGGCATCGTGCTGGCGGTGACGCTCGGAATCCAGGTCGCGCGGATCATGTCCCTCTGGCTCTGCGGGGAAGCCGTCGGGCTGGATCTGTCTCCGCTCGTCTACGTCATCCTGGGCCCGCTCCTCTTCCTCGTGATGATGGTTCCGTTCACGATCAACGGCCTGGGCGTGCGGGAGGCATTCTTCATCGCCTTCCTCGGACGGTTCGACGTCTCCGCCGACGCCGCCTTCGCGACCGGCTTCCTCTTCTACGCGGTCACGATCGCCGCTTCCATCCCCGGCGGCTTCATCTTGCTCTGGGAGAGCCTGCGGCCGCCGCGGCCCGCACAACCGGTTGACCCATCCGGCGCGCGGGTACCGTAGGCGACCGTGAACCGGAAGCTCGTCATCGGGCTGCTTGCCCTGCTCGTTTTCGCCGTAGGAGCCGCGGCCGCGGTCTACGTGTGGAAGCAGCGGAACCCCGCCGACGTCCGCGGATCCTCCACGGAGGAGTTCGTCACGACCGAAGGACCGGCGACGACGACTCGGCCCGAGGAGGAGGTCCTGAAGGAGCCGTGGCCGACCTACGGGTTCGACGCCCAGCGCACGCGCTTCGCTCCGGACTTCTCCCATCGGCCGCCGTATAAGCGCCTCTGGACGGTGAACGGCAAGAGCCTCCTCGAGTACCCGCCGGTGGTGGCCTACGACCGCGCGTATATCGGGACGAACCGCGGCCTCTTCTTCGCCATCGACGCGAAGACCGGGAACGTGGACTGGAGGCTGAACTTCAAGCGCTGCATAGCGTCCTCCCCGCACGTTGCCGACGGAGTCGTCTACCAGCCGCTGATGGATCCCTCGCCGTGCGCGGATCACAACGAGTCGGCACCCGGGTTCATGGTCGCCATGGACGCGGAGTCGGGCGAGGAGCTCTGGCGATTCAAGGCCGGCGTGATCGAGACGCCGCCGCTCCTCGTGGGCGGGATCCTCTACTTCGGCTCCTGGGACAAGAAGATCTATGCGCTGGACATCGAGACGCAAAAGCCCGTCTGGACGTACAAGACCGGCGACAAGGTGAAGGACGGGCCCGCCTTCGCCGGCGGGACGATCTTCGTGGGCTCCTACGACGGGAACGTCTACGCGCTCGACGCCAAGACCGGGAAGCTCCGCTGGAAGGCCGCCGCGCAGTCGCGGCTGGGCGGTCAGGGCAACTGGTACGCGACGCCCGCTGTCGCCTATGGGCGCGTCTTCATCGGGAACACCGACGGGAAGATGTACGCGTTCGGGGCCAAGAGCGGGAAGCTGCTCTGGGTCAAGGGCACGGGCGGCTACATCTACTCCTCAGCCGGCATCTGGGAGAAGACCGTCTACGCCGGCTCCTACGACGGCCATTTCTATGCGTTCGACGCAGCCACCGGGGACATCCGCTGGAGCTTCGCCGCCGGCGGGCCGATCTCGGGCGCCCCCACGATCATGGACGGCGTCGTCTACTTCTCGACGCTGAAGACGCGCACCTTCGCGCTCGACGCGAAGAGCGGGAAGAAGCTCTGGACGTTCGGCGACGGCCAATACTCGCCGCTCGTGGCCGACGAGGAGCGCGTCTATCTGGTCGGCGTCAAGCGCCTCTACGGGATGGGGCCGCGGTAGTGAGAGCGCGGACGGCCGGAGCCTGAGTTAGATTCGCCGGGTGTACGAGGGGCGCACAGTCGCGGTGGTCGTCCCCGCCTACAACGAGGAGGCGTTGGTCGGCTCGACCGTCTCCGGCATTCCCGCCTTCGTCGACCGCATCATCGTCGTCGACGACGGCTCGAAGGACGAGACCGCCGTGCGCGCCCAGAACGCCGACAAGCGGGTCGAGGTCATCCCGCACGAGCGCAACCAGGGAGTGGGCGCGGCGATCGTCACCGGCTACCGGCGGGCCATCGCCATCGGCGTCGACGTGACCTGCGTGATGGCCGCCGACGGCCAGATGGATCCCGACGATCTCGAGACGCTCGTGCGGGCCATTGCCATCGACGAGACCGATTACGCCAAGGCCAACCGCCTCTTCACCGGCCAGGCGTGGCAGCTGATCCCGCGCACGCGCTACCTCGGGAACGCCGCGCTCTCGTTCATGACGAAGATCGCCTCCGGCTACTGGCACGTCGCCGACTCGCAGTCCGGCTACACCGCGGTGAACCTCGAGACGCTCAAGCTGCTCGACCTCGACCGGATCTATCGCCGCTACGGCTTCCCCAACGACCTGCTCGTCCACCTGAACGTCTTCAACCGGCGCGTGCGCGACTACCCGTCACGCCCGATCTACGGCGTCGGCGAGCGGAGCGGGATTCGCCTCCGCCACGTGGTGCCGAAGATCTCGTGGCTTCTGCTCAAGGGCTTCTTCTGGCGGATGGGCCAGAAGTACGTCATCCGCGACTTCCACCCGCTGATCCTCTTCTACATGCTCGGGATCCTCCTGTTCGCCGGCGGATTCCTGCTGGGGATCGCCGAGGTCGTGCTGCGGATCGCGGGCAACCCGATCACGAGCGCGACGATCGTCCTCGTCGCCCTTCTCGTCATCTCCGGGCTGCAACTGCTGCTCTTCGCCATGTGGTTCGACATGGAGTCGAACAAGGACTTGCGCTAGGCCGCTCGATTGACGAAACAACCGGTTAGGCGCTGCGCCTTCTCTTCTGAGCGTCGAAGGCTCGCCAAGCAGGCGCGACAAGCGGGTCCGTAACCGCGCTCAGGAGCGCGACGACCCGAGACCAACGACTTCCGCCGGCGAAGAAGACGACCAAAGCGGCTAGAAGGCCGATCAACGCGCCACCAGCAATGTCGCCCGGATAGTGCAAGCCGACGAGTACGCGCGTGATTGCAACGAGAGACGCCCCGGCGAGGAAAAGCGCGCCAACTCGCCGCCCGCCTATCAGGGCGACGGAGAAGGCGATGGCGAAGGCGGCGACTGCATGATCGCTCGGAAATGAGGGCTCAGACGAGGGCGGGGCGAGAAGAAGAGTCTGTGTTGGGTGAGAAACGAACGGGCGCTCTCGGACCCAAACGTGGGTGATCGCTTGGCTCAGTAGTAAACCCAGTCCCGCCGAGGCGAGTCCGGCAATGCAAGCGACCTTCCATCGGTACCACGGCCCAGGCCGGTCGAGGAACCAGAGCGAAACGGTCGCTAGGGCAAAGAGGGGCACGGCCCAGAAGGTCACGAAATCCTCGATCTCGTCCCCGACGAGGGAATGGCCGCGCAACAGGCCGTTGAGAAAGTGGAAGAGTGCCCAGTCGATTCACGAAACCTATCGCTACGCGTCCTAGCCCCGTGCACAGGCCCGTTTAGGGTGCCGAAGTGAAAGTCGCGGTCTTCACGACCTCGTATCCCCGAGGGGAGGGTGACTTCGCCGGGCGGTTCGTGGCCGACCTCGTCGAGCGCCTGCGCGAGCGCGGGGTCGAGGTGACCGTGGTAGGCCCGGAGGCCTACCGAGGTTTCGGGGGCTCGGGCGGCGTGGTGGCGGGCTTTCGGCGCAAGCCGTGGCTGGCGCCGGTCGTCCTCGCGTCGATGGCACACGGGTTGCGCCGCGCCGCCCGGGACGCCGACCTCGTGCACGCCCACTGGCTCGCCAGCATGCTCGTGGCGCCGGCGGCCCGGAAGCCCGTTGTCCTGACGCTGCACGGCTCGGGCACGGCGGGGCGCTTCGAGGATCTACAGGTGCTGGCCAAAGCGCCGCGCCTGGCCGGAGCGCTGCTTCGCCGCGCCCGCGTCGTCATCGGCGTCTCCGAGCAGCTGACGGACGCCGCGCGGCAAGCAGGCGCGGGTGATGCCCGCTGGATCCCCAACGCCGTCGAGATCCCGGCCGAGGCCGGAGAGGAAGCCGACCCGCCGGAGATCCTCTTCGTCGGCCGGCTCTCCGCGGAGAAGGGGATCCGCACGCTCGTCGACGCGACCCGCGGTCTCAACCTCGTCGTCGCCGGCGACGGGCCGCTCCGCTCTCTCGTTCCCGACGCGCTCGGCTTCGTCCCTCACGAGGAAGTGCAGCGGCTGCTGGCCCGTGCGGCGGTCGTTGTCCTCCCCTCACACCGCGAGGGACTGCCGATGGTGCTGCTCGAGGCGATGGCACACGGCCGCGCCGTCGTTGCGACCCCTGTTGGCGGCATCCCCAGCCTGGTCGAGGACGGCGTCACCGGCCTCCTCGTCCCGCCAGGCGATCCAAAGGCGCTCCGGGAGGCCGTCAAGCGCTTGCTGGCAGACCCCGATCTCCGCCGCCGGCTCGGTGAAGCAGCCCGGGCCAAGGTCAGCGCGCTCTCCTCCTGGGAGCGGGTAACCGACGCCACGCTCGACGCCTACGCTGCCGCGCTGACCGTCTAGGCCGCCTGCTCGATCGGCTCGACCGCCGGCCCTTCGTTGACCGCGGCAACCTCCGCCGTTCGGCGGCGGCGCGGGATCACGAGCGCCGCCGCGGCTCCGGCCGCCACCACCGCAGCTCCTACCCAGACCGCGGGCACGAGTCCGTCGACGTAGGCACTGGGAGTCTCGTAGCCGCCGTAGCTGGAGAAGACCGAGGCGAGCACGGCGACTCCGAACACCCCGCCGAGCTCGCGGATCGCGTTGTTGGTGCCGCTGGCCTTGCCCTCTTCGCTGCGGCGAACACTCGAGAGGACGACGTTCGCCACAGGTGCAAAGAAGAGCGCCATGCCGATGCCGGAGACCACGAACGCGGGTACGAGGTCGCCGTACGGAACCGTGGGGCTCGAGATCAAGGCGAGCCAGCCGAGGCCGATCGCCTGCATCGCGAGACCGACCGCCATGAGCGGCCGCCCCCCGATCCGATCTGACAAGGCTCCCGCGAGGGGCGCGATGAAGATCGGCATCGCCGTCCACGGGAGGGTGCGCAGGCCGGCCGAGAGCGGCGAGTAGCCCTGCACCGTCTGGAGGAACTGAGCGAGCAGGAAGATCGACCCGAACATGCCGAAGAACATGAACAGGGAAGCGACGTTCGTAGCCGCGAACGTGCGGTTGCGGAAGTAGCGCATGGGCAACATCGGGGCCGCTGCGCGCAGTTCCCAGAGGACGAATGTCGCCACGAAGGCGACACCGAGGGCCAGTGCGCCGACGATCTCGCCGCTGTTCCAACCGACAGAGTTGCCTCGCACAACCCCCCACACGATCCCGAACAGGCCGATGCTGACGAGCCCGAGCCCGCGGAGGTCGAGCCGTGAGTCCGGCCCGAAGCTCTCCGTCAGGCGCCTGGCCGCGAGCGGTGCAAGCGCGATGCCGATGGGGACGTTGAGCCAGAAGATCCACTGCCATGAGAGACCCTCGACGACGGCGCCGCCCACGACTGGGCCGAGCGCGACGCCGAGGCCGCCGATCCCGCCCCAGGCGCCGAGCGCGAGCCCGCGCTTGTCGGCGGGGACGGCGGCCGAGAGGATCGTCAGCGTGAGCGGGGTGATGATGGCGCCGCCGACGCCCTGGACGGCCCGCGCGGCGATCAGCGACTCGACATTCGGAGCCAGGGCCGCCGCCGCCGAGGCAACGGTGAAGATTCCCAGCCCGATCGCGAAGAGCCGTCGGCGGCCGAAGCGGTCGCCGAGCGCCGCCCCGGTGAGGAGGAGGACGGCGAAGCTCAGTGTGTACGCATTGACCGTCCACTCGAGGTCCTCGATCGACGCTCCGAGGTCGAGCCGAATGCTCGGCAGCGCCATCGTCACGACGAGGTTGTCCAACGTGACCATGAACAACGCGACCGAGGTGATCACGAACGTCCAGATGGTCTTCGTTCTCGCGCTCATCTCCTTCCTCCTTAGTAAGTAGTCACTCACTTAGTCAAGAAAAAAACACAGCTATTGCAACTCGCCGCAGCCGACGAGGAAGTCGTGTGCCCACGGTTCGTCAAGGGCGCCGAGATCCATGGCCGCGGCGACGTTGATCAGCATTCCGGTCTTGAAGAACTCGTTGGCCGCGTCCTTGCTGGGAGCGACGCTCTCGACGAACTTGTAGATCGCGGCGTACTCCTCGCGGACGACCTTCCGCACCTCGGAGTCCTCGCAGGCGGCGTACGCCTGCATCTGGAACATGAGGCGGGAGCGATCGCGGCGGTGGTCTCCGTATGCGTGCCCCATGGAGCGCATCACGTCGCCCTCCCGGTTGGCAGCCGCGGCCTCCTGGAAGAGTTGGAGGACATGGCGGAACCCGCGCCTGACCGTTTCGAGGAAGAGCTCCTTCTTCGTGCCGAAGAGGCGGAAGAGGTACGGCTGCGAGATGCCGGCGCGGCGGGCGATGTCCTCCGTCGACGTGCCGTGGAGCCCACCCAGCGCAAACTCGATCATGGCCGCCTCGAGGACCTCCTCACGGCGCACTTCTGCGCTCTTTCTTTCTGCGACCTGACGTGACACGAGAAGGAAGTTAGCACTCACTTACAACCCTGTCAAGAAGGCTAGGATGGAGGCGATGGCGCGCCCACGGCTCGTCGGCCTGAACCACATCGCCCTCGAGGTGGGCGACATCGACGAGGCGCTCGAGTTCTACGGGCGAATCTTCGAGTTCGAGCTGCGCGGCCGCGGCGGCCGCATGGCCTTCATCGACATGGGCGACCAGTTCATCGCGCTCGCGGCCGGCCGCACGCAGGAGCCCGACAGGCACCGCCACCTCGGTCTCGTCGTCGACGACAAGGAAGGCGCTCGGCGCGCGCTGCAGGAAGCCGGCGTGGATGTCCAGCCTCGAGGCTCGGTGGACTTCCGCGACCCGTGGGGCAATCACATCCAGGTCGTCGAGTACGGAGAGATCCAGTTCACGAAGGCCGACCACGTCCTCCGCGGCATGGGTCTGGAGGATCTGGAGAAGAGCGAGCAGGCCCTCGAGGAACTCCGCGCCAAAGGACTGACCTGAGAGCTACGCCGATGCGGCGAGGAGGAGCTCGCCCCGGCGTACGTACGCCGTCGCGTCGACCGAGCGATAGAACCCGAGCGCCTTGGTCAGCTGGGTGTCCGCTTCGGCGCGGCGGCCTTCCCGTAAGAGCGCCTCTGCCGCGCGCAGCCGCGCTTCGGCCTCGCCGGGTCGATCCTCCATTTCGCCAAGCGTCTCGGCCGCCCGCACGGGATCGCCTTCGGCAATCGCTCTTCCGACATCGGTCCAGCGGGTTGAAACGGGGATCGCGTCGATCAGTCGCAGGAGATCGATCTTTCTGTCGAGGTCCCACAGGAGCCAGGCGACATCCGCGAATGTCGGCCAGCCGAAGGACATGCCAAAGATTGGGGCGGTCCCAAGATCTGCGAGCCGGGAAGCGAGCTCGCTCGCCTCCTCGTACCTGCCCTCGATTTGCGCCAAGATCGCCCTCCCACTGAGGGCAGTGGTAAGAACTTGGTCGTCCTTCGCCCGTTCGGCTGCGGCCAGGGCGAGCGCGGTGTCGGTGCTGGCACCCGCCAGGTCGCCGCGGGCAACACGGATCGCAGCGCGCAGAGTGCGGCAGGGCGGCTCGAGATAATGTGGCACCGCCTCGGCCTTCGAGATAAACGCGTCAGCGAGCTCGAGGGCCTGGTCCCAGCGCCCGACCCTGAGCTCTTCGCCGGCGAGGACAGCGTCCACCCAGCGGCGCTCCCAGGTCGCTAGTCGGTCGACGATCCTCACGTGGCCGGCGACCGTCTCGCCGGCCTCTCTGAGCAAGCCGAGGGCGAACTGGGCTGAGCGGAGATTCTCAAAGGAGGAGTGGACATGCTCGAAAATGTCAGGCTGCGCCACGATTTCGACGGCTTCCTCCAGATCCGCCAAGCCCCCCGCGTCTCCGGTCCCTATGCGTCCCCAGCCGATGAGGTTGAGGGCACGGGCGCGCCGGGCGTCGAGGCCAAGTCGCTCAGCGATCGGCAGCGCCTCTCTGGCAAGCTCGAGCGTCTGCTCGAACTCGCCGGTGACCAAATGGAAGCCGCTTCGCTGCAAGAGCACATTCGCCGTCACGGCGGAAGGAGGGAGTCGCGAGACGAGCTCGAGACCCTCGTCCACATAGGCGTAGGCCTCGTCTCGCTGCCCGCGGAACCACAGCAGCTGAGCAGCTGCGCTCGCCGCTTCCGCCGCCGCTTCGTCGTCGCCTGCTGCGCGGAACGCTGCGAGTGCCTCGGCCAGTTGTTCTAGGCCTGATCCCTCCGAGTCGCGCAGGGCTCGCCCATGTCGCAGCAAGAGGTGCGGACGGGCAGGATCGTCGGGGGGGACGAGCTCGAGCGAGGATCCGTAAAAGCGTGCCGCGGCGTCGAAGGCAGCAAGTGCCGCCGCTCGATCGCCGGCGTGCGAAAGCGCAGGGCGGGCCCGTTGGACGAGCTTCGGATCCTTTTTGCCCGCAGCCCGGTTGAGCTCGAGCGCGGTGAGGTAGTGGTGCGCCAGCATCTCCGCGTGATCGGCGGCTCGGCCCAGGCTCTCGATCCATTCGGCCGTGAGACGGTGTCGCTCCGCGCGCTCGGCTCGTGGAATCTGCCCGTAGGCCACGTCGCGGACGAGAATGTGGCGAAACTCGTATTCGGTCTCGCCCTCAACCGACGAGTGCCGTTCGCGGCGGACGAACTCCTTGCGCTCGAGCGCATGGAGCCTCTGTTCGGCCTCGGCACGATCGATGCCCGAGATGTCGGAGACGGGCCCGAGCCAGAAGACTTCGCCGACGACGGACGCGTCCTGGAGCATGAGCTTCTCTTCCTGAGCAAGAGCGTCGAGTCGGGCGGCGATGATTCCTTGCACCGTCTCGGGAAGCCGCTGGACGGCGTCGGCAGCCCACCCCTGTTCCACCACTAATCGGACAAACTCCTCGGCGTAGAGCGGGTTGCCGCCTGCTCGTCCAACGAGCGCCTGCTGAGTCTCGAGATGGAGCGCGCTGCGCTCCAAGAGAGCATGCACGAGCTGGGTCGTGTCTTCGTCCGAGAGGGGGGCGAGAGCAAGGGTGAGCGTGTTCGTCTTCCCCCCGCCCCAATGGGGCCGACGCGTGAGCAGTTCAGGCCTCGCCGTGCAGACGACAAAGAGCGGAACCCCGCTCGTCCACTCAACCAGGTAGTCGACAAAGTCGAGCAAGCCCTCGTCGGCCCAATGAAGGTCTTCGAAGGCGACGACTGTCGTGCGCCTCTCGGCCATGCTTTCCAGGAAGCGGCGCCAGGCGGCGAACGCCTCCTCGCGGTGGCCGCCTGCCAGCTCCAGCCCGGCTCCCAAGCCGACCAGCGGACGCAGATTAGCCTCCACCCAGCTCGCGTCGCCTTCAGGGAGGAACGCGCGGACGGCGCGTCCTAGCTTCTCGGCCACCGCGTCGCCCACGTCGCTCTCGAGGATCCCGGCTTCGGCCTTGGCAACCTCGCCCAGCGCCCAGAAGGTGACTCCCTCTCCGTAGGGGAGCGAGCGTCCTTGTCGCCAGGTGATCTCGTCAGGCTCGCGTTCGGAGGCGGAGCGAATTTCTCCCAGGAGTCGACTCTTTCCGATTCCGGGCACGCCGACCAGGGTGACGAGCTGCGGCGTCCGCTCCTCGCGTACGCCGACCAGCGCCGCGTGAACGAGCTCGAGCTCGCGCCGTCGCCCGACGAGCGGCGACTGCGCGGCGTCGGCAATGTCGACACCCGAGGCGACGCGGGCCTCGGTCGCCTCCCACGCCGGGATCGGCTCGGCCTTGCCCTTCGCTTCGACGGAAACGGCCTCCTCGTATTCGATCGTGTCGCGAGTGGACCGGAAGGTCTGCGCTCCGACGAGGATCCCGTTCAACGGGGCGGCCGCCTGCAGGCGAGCCGCGGTATTGACGACATCGCCGGCGGCCATGCCCTCACCCTCCTCGGGGCGCGCACCGAGCGAGACCAGCGCCTCGCCGGTGTTGACACCGATTCTCACCTCGAACTCGTCGTGCTCCGCCGCCCAGGCCCGGATCGCGAGCGCAGCACGGACCGCTCGCTCGGCGTCGTCCTCGTGGGTCACAGGCGCCCCGAAGAGAGCCATGACAGCATCGCCGATGAACTTCTCCACGGTGCCCCCGTAGCCCTCCAGTTCTGAGCGAAGGCGCTCGTGGTACGGAGCGAGCAGGGCTCGGACGTCCTCGGGATCGAGCTGCTCCGCGCGCGACGTGAAACCCAC
Source organism: Actinomycetota bacterium (assembly GCA_020029625.1). Lineage (GTDB taxonomy): Bacteria > Actinomycetota > Thermoleophilia > Gaiellales > Gaiellaceae > JAIBJP01. The sequence goes on from JAIBJP010000036.1 coordinate 12,362, forward strand.
GATGTCGCAAAAGAGAACGGTGACGATCTTGCGCTCTTCGCGCGACCCGCCCGCCCCGGGCTCGAGTGGCGCCCCGCACCCGCCGCAAAAGCGAAAACCGGCCGGATTTTCTTGCCCGCAACTCGGACAGACGACCATCGGTGAAGCCTACGACGGAAATGAGCGAAAGTGGGCCCTGAACGAGTTGCGGACCGCGAGGCTCGCGCCCTAGCCTGTCCCATGCCCGCGCGCGGAATCCAGCACGTCGACCTCTGCGTCCGCGACGTTGACCGCTCCCTCGCCTTCTACCTCGGGATCCTCGGCCCGCTCGGCCTCGAGGAGGACCTCCGCGTCCCGAGTTACCGCGGCACGGAGGAGGTTGTCTACCTTCGCTTCGGCGAGCAGAACCTCGGGCTTCGAGCGGCGGACGGCGGTGAGCACACGTACTACGACGTCGGGATCGAGCACCTCGCCTTCGAGGTCGAACGCCGTGAGGAGGTCGACGCAGCCTTCGAGCGGTGCCGCGAGCTGGGCGCGCGCATCCACTACCCGCCG
>JAIBJP010000037.1 GCA_020029625.1 Actinomycetota bacterium
CTTTCGCGTGCGCGTTCGCGGCGGCGCCGGCGGCCTCGGCGCACGGCGGATTCACGCTGGAGGAATGCGACCTCGGCCCCCCCGTCGTCGTCGGGCCTCCCTGCGTCGTCTCGGTGAAGAGGAACGGCGCGGCCATCCCTTACAACGCGGCCTCTGGTGGCAGTGACGACCTGGTAGTCGCCATGCATTTCCACGTCCCTGGCGACCCGACGAGTCGCTTCAACTTCTCGATCTCGGCGCCGGACGGCTCGTTCACGCTCAATACGGCGAAGAGATACGAGGTGGCCCTCAACCTGGGCGGCGTCTATCCCGGCGAGACGTTTGCGCGGGGCCACGATGTGAAGGTCGACCGCACCGTGGTCGGTGGACACAACATCGTCACCTTCACGCAGAACCCGGTCCGCATGGCTGACGACAGCTGCACCGGAGCCGGCGTCTGTTCCATGACTGCGACCCGCACCTCGACCGGCTATCTCGACGGCTGGATCGACAATCTCACGTACATCTCCGATGCAGCGGACAGAACGTCCATGCGGGGCTTCGATCTCGCCAGCAACGTCGACTGGGTGAGCTCGCCGCTCGAGCTCGACGATTCGACCAACTCGATCTTCCTCCGCGTCGCCAACGCCCACTTCGAAGGTCCGCCGTCCCCTGCGGGCACTCTTTTTGTCGGCTCCGCGGAGTTCAAGCTTCCGTTCCCGATGCTTCGCCGCCTTTACGAGGTGGACGACCCGGCCTCGCTCACCCCGGCTGCGTTCAGCGTCACGGGCGCCGGCTCGGCTGCGACGACGGACGTCGATGTCGACGCTACGGGCCACACGGTTCACGTCCAGCTCGAAGGGCTGACCTTCTCGAGACGACGGCTGCGCATCCTCGGAGACACGCGCCCAGGCAGGCCGCAGGGCGTCGTCGCCAGGCGGCTGACCTCGACGCGCGGACGCATCAGCTTCTCGCCCGCGACTCCTCGCGGTTCCATGATCCGCGGCTACAAGGCCACGTGCCGCTACTCGAGTCCCACGCTCAGGCACCACTCCTGGGTCATCGGCCCAGGCTCGCCTCTCATCGTGAGGAATCTTCGTCCAGGCCGGCGCTATGCGTGCAACGTCCGCGCGATCAGCCGGGCCGGACTCGGGCGGATCGCCCTGGTCACGATGCCCCGCTTCCCTGCTTAGGTCCCAAAAGAAGAGCGGGAGAGGGCTGCGGCTCCCCCTCCCGCCCACGCTCCCTACGAGGTTACTGCCTTCTGCTCGTCACGAAGCGTCAGCCTACCGGGCTAGGCAAGCCTCTAACTTTCAAAGGGCGTAGGCCTGCCCGGTTGGTAGGTTGTCGGCGGATGAGTGGTGCCATCCACCAGTCGGCCGCGCGCGGCTTCGCTCTCGTGCCCGAGGTCTACGAGCGCGGGCGCCCGATGTACCCCTTCGCCGCGGTCAGGCGTCTCGTTCGTGAGCTTCGCATCAAGCCCGAGAGCAGAGCGCTCGATCTGGCAGCCGGAACCGGGAAGCTCACGCGCCTACTGGCGCAACTGGGAGCCGACGTCGTGGCGGTCGAGCCCGTGGATGAGATGCGGCAGCGGCTCGTCGAGACTATTCCCGGGGTGAGAGCCCTCCCGGGCACCGCCGAGGCGATCCCTCTCGAGGACGAGTCGATGGACGCGGTCACGGTCGGTCAGGCGTTCCATTGGTTCGACGGAGATGCCGCCCTGGCCGAGATCCACCGTGTGCTGCGGCCGGGGACGCGCCTTGGTCTCATCTGGAACGTCAAGGACGTGAGCGTCGACTGGGTTCGGCTTCTCGCCGAGATCATCGAGCCCTACCGCGGCAGCGCGCCGAGCGTCGCGTCGGGTGCCTGGAAGGAGGCCTTCGAGCGCACGGAGCTCTTCACGGCGATCGAGCGAGCCCGCTTCGCCTTCGTCCACGCGACCGACATGGGCACGGTCGTCGCGCGCGTGACGTCCATCAGCTTCATTGCGGCGCTCGACCCCGTGGTGCGCGAGCAGGTCGTCGCACAGGTACGCGAGCTGGTGGCCACGCACCCCGAGACGCGCGGGCGGGAGGTCTTCCCGCTCCGTTACCGCACCGGCGTCTACTGGTGCGACCGAATCTAGCCGGTCTTTCGTCGGACCGAGATTCCCCAGGCCTTCCCTGACGCGAAGAGCTCGTCCGGGTCGACCTCGTCACGCCAGCCGATGAAGTGCTTCGCCTCGTCGTCGGCCGTCGAGCCGTAGACCGCCTGGCGGTCTTCGTGCTCCGGCTCCACCGCGATGCCCTCGCCGCGCTCGAGCGCTTCGAAGCGTTCCTCGGCGGCCGGCCCTTCGGCATACCCCTTGCCCATAGGTGGATGCTATCCGGGCGGGCGCTCGCGTACCCAGACGCGGAGCTCGTACCAGTGCGTGTCCTGTAGCGCCGCGGCGACCCGCGGGTCGGTGTGCGCCGCGTTGTAGACGTTGTGGTCGAGGTCGGCGCAGATGGCGATCGCCTCCATCGGAACGTCCGGGAGGTTCACCAGGGCCTCGCCCGGGAGCCGGGCCTCGGCGACCGTGTAGTGCTTGAAGTGGAGCTCCGGAGCGAGCTCGAGCAGCTCCGGCCAGTCGGGGCAGCTGCGGGTGCTCATCGCGTTGGCACCGGCTGCTCGGTTACGACGGACGCCAGCACGCGGATGAAGGCGGGGTCGTCGTTCAGGGACTCCATGCGGTCGAGCTCGACCCCGAGCTCGGCGGCCTTCTCCCGGGCCTCGACGTCGATGTCCCAGTAGATCTCAAGGTGGTCCGCGACGAAGCCGATCGGCGCGACGAGCACCTTGCGCACGCCCTCGCCATGGACGCGCTCGAGCTCGTCGACGATGTCGGGGCCGAGCCAGGGCTCACCGGTCGAGCTCTCGCTCTGGAAGGCGAACGACCAGCTCTCGACCCCCGCCTTTTCCGCGACGAGGCGCGAGGTCTCGAGCAGCTGCTTCTTGTAGGGGTCGCCGTCGTCAAGGATTCGCTCCGGCAGGCTGTGCGCGGTGAAGACGACGTGAGCGTCCGTGGCGCCTACGCGCTCAGCGAGGAGCTCGATGAAGGGCCCGAACGCGTGATAGCTCGAGACGAAGACGAGCTCGGCGCGACCGGCGAGCGCCTCCTCGAGCTGCCGCTTGTAGCCGCCGACCGACATATGGGAGAAGTGGGGGGCGAGGACGAGCCCGATGACGCGCTCGGCTCCGTCGGCGAGCGCCCGTTCGGCCGCCTCTGCGATCCGCGGCGTCCAGTGCTTCATGCCCACGTAGACGGGAACCCCCAGCTCACGCTCTAGCGCCGCGCGCTGGCGCTCGGTGATCTCGTTCAGCGGCGAACCGCCGCCGATACGCCGGTAGCGCTCCTTCAGCTCCGCGACGGCTTTCGGGCTGGCCGGGCGGCCGCCGCGGATGTCGGCAAAGTAGGCAGGGATGTCCTCCGGACTGGACGGGCTGCCGTAGGCCATCAGGACGACTGCGGTCTTCACGCCCAGACCTCCACCGAGGTTTTCTCGTGGACGAGCTCCACGAGCTGCCCGAGCACGGCCGGTTCGGTGTCGGGCAAGACGCCGTGGCCGAGGTTGAAGATGTGCCCGTGGCGGCCGGCGACTGCTTCGAGGATCCCGAGCGTCGCGGCCTCAGCCCGTTCCCAGGGGCCGAGCAGGAGGGCGGGATCGAGATTCCCCTGGACGGCGCGCTCCGGGCCGACGATCTCCCAACCGCGCTCGATCGGGACCCGCCAGTCGAGGCCGATGACGTCGCCTCCGACCGCGGCCATATCGCCGAGGAGGTGGAGCGTGCCCGTGCCGAAGTGGATCGTGGGCACGTCCACGCCCGCGAGCACTCGTTGGGAGTAAGGGGCGACGAACTCGCGGTAGTCCTCCGCGGAGAGAGCACCGACCCAGGAGTCGAAGAGCTGGACGACGTCCGCGCCCGCGTCGACCTTCGCCGCGAGGTAGGGAACGAACGTCTCGGCAAGCTTGTCCATGAGGCCGTGCCAGACGTCGGGACTCCTGTACATGCAGGCCTTGGTCTTCGCGAACTCGCGCGTCGGCTTCCCCTCGATCAGGTAGCCGGCGACCGTGAAGGGGCCGCCGGCAAACCCGATGACGGCCTGGTTCGGGCCGAGCTCCTCGCGGACCAGGCGCACCGCCTCGAGGATGAACGGCACCGACTCCTCCGGTTCCGGGACGGTGAGCCGCTCCACGTCCTCGCGAGACTGGATCGGCCGCTCGATCACCGGCCCGATGCCCTCGACGAGCTCGACGTCGATTCCCATGCCGAGGACGGGAAGCATGATGTCGGCGAACATCACCGCTGCGTCGACGCCGTGCGCTCGGACCGGCTGGAGGGTCACTTCCGCGCAGAGCTCCGGCCGCCGACAGACGTCGAAGAGGGAGTGGCGCTTGCGGAGCTCGCGGTACTCGGGCAGCGATCGGCCGGCCTGGCGCATGAACCAGACGGGTGTCCGCTCGACCGGCTCTCGCCGGCAGGCTCGCGTCAGCAGCGGCTCAGCCACGCCGGAAGCCTAGTCGTCTGAAGGGGGTCTACCCGCCGATGATGAGCGCGAGGTGCGCGCCCTGGAGGTCTCGGAGCTTGAGGCCGTCGAGCGGGGTGACGCGGCGGATGTGGAGGTCGTGCGCCAGGCGGATCGCCTCTCCCTCGTAGCCCTTGCGGTACATGACGAGCGAGCGGCGGAAGTCGGTGCGTGGGGCGTTGCCGGTCGCGGCGACGATGTAGTGGAAGCGCCGCATGCGCTGGGCGCTGACTGCGGCGGCGCCCGGTAATCCGTTCCCGTTCAGCACGACGACGGACGTTCTTCTGCGTGGGAGCTCGGCCACGGGGGTCGACTTAGTCGTGCTCGCATTCGCCTCGGTCTTCGTCACCGGGGCGGTGGCGGAGGTCTTGGCCCCGGTTGCTGTGACGATCGCTTTCTCGGCCTGATCGGTCAGAAGCTTGGCGCCGAAGACGACTCCGACGAGAACGAGCGCGAAGAGCTCGACGGCCGCGACAGCTGCCGCGACTATCGCGGCCGTGCGCCAGGGGGTGTCGACTGTCTGCCGGGGGGAGTAGACGTGATCCACGGGGCGCTCTAGTTCGCCCCGTCCGCGCCCTCTCCTCCTGGCTCCCGAATGAATTCCCAGGTCGCCGCGAGCCCCTCCTCGAGCGAGGTCCGGGCTCGAAAGCCGAGCTCCCGTTCTGCGCGGCCGGGATCCAGCACGCTGCGCTGGAGCTCGCCCGAGCGGGCGGGTTCGTGCTCGGTCTCGACGGAGACGCCCGCGACGCGCTCGCAGGCCTCCGCGAGGTCGAGGACGGATGTCTCGGTCCCCGTCCCCACGTTGAACACGCCTGCATGGCCCTGGGCGGCGAGCGTCGCGGCCACGACGTCCCCGACAAAGACGTAGTCGCGGGTCTGGTGGCCGTCTCCAAAGATGCGGAGCGGTTCCCCGCGCAGGAGCCGTCCCAGGAAGATGGCGACGACGCCCGCCTCCCCGTGCGGATCCTGGCGCGGGCCGTAGACATTGCCGTAGCGGAGCGCGACGTGGCCGGTTTCGTAGAGGCGGTTGTACGTCGCCAGGTACTCCTCGGCGCTGAGCTTGGAGGCGCCGTAGGGCGCCAGGGGACGCCGCGGGGAGTCCTCGTCTACAGGGCCGTCGCACTCGCCGTAGATCGCTCCTCCGGTCGAGGCGAGGACGACTTGGGCGCCGTGGCCGCGGGCGGCTTCGAGCACGTGGATCGTCCCGAGCAGATTGACTTCGGCGTCGAAGTCCGGCCGCTCGACGGAGACGCGCACATCCGCTTGCGCAGCGAGGTGGAAGCAGATCTCCGGCCGGGCGTCGGCGAAGGCTTGCTTTGCGGCGGTGACATCCGCTTCGAGCAGCCTCGCGCCCCCGTTGACGTTCTCGCGCCGACCGGTGGAGAGGTTGTCGAGGACGGTGACCTCGTCCCCGCGGGCGACGAGCGCGTCTACGACGTGCGAGCCGATGAAACCCGCTCCCCCGGTCACGATCGCCCGCACGGCGCACTATCCTAGAGCCCGCTCGATGTTCATCACGTTCGAAGGGGTCGACGGGTCTGGGAAGTCGACGCAGGCGCGTCTCCTCGCCGAGCACCTGAGAGGCGACGGCAGAGACGTCGTTGCCACGCGCGAGCCGGGCGGAACCGAGCTCGGAGAGCGAGTGAGGGAGATCCTGCTGGGAGGTGACGCCGTCTCGCCGTGGACAGAGGCCGCGCTCTTCGCGGCGGCCCGCGCCCAGCTCGTCGCCGAAGTGATCCGGCCGGCTCTCGACCGCGGCGCGGACGTCGTCTGCGATCGCTACATCGATTCCTCGCTCGCGTACCAGGGTCTCGCCCGCGGCCTCGGTGTCGAGCGGGTGCTCGAACTGAACCTGCTCGTCATCGGCGGCCGGTTGCCCGACCGCACCTTCCTCTTGCTCGTCCCGCTCGATCAGGCGGCTGTCCGCCGCGGGTCGAATCCCGACCGCATCGAGCGAGAGGGAGACGAGTTCGTCGCCCGCGTCGACGGCGCATACCGCGAGCTGGCGGGTATCTTCGCCCAGCGAATCGTGACGGTGGACGCTACGCAGCCGCCGCAGGAGGTCGCCGAGCTCATCCGTGGACACATTCGAGACCTTTCCTGAGCAGGACGAGGCCAAGGCCCTCCTCCGCTCCGCCCTGGCGGAGGGCCCGGCGCACGCCTATCTCTTCCACGGGCCTCGCGGGGTCGGGAAGCGGCGGGCCGCGCTCGCGTTCGCCGGCGAGCTCCTCGGCGATGCGGGCCGCGTAGCGCGCCGCGCGCATCCCGACCTCTACCTGCTCGAGCCGCTCGGCGACCAGATTCGGATCGACCCGATCCGCGACCTCCGCCGCGACCTGCACATGCGCCCGTTCGAGGCGGCGCGGCGCGTCTATCTCCTCTTCGGCGCCCACCTGATGAACGAGGACGCCGCCGACGCGCTCCTGAAGGATCTCGAGGAGCCGCCCGACTACGCAGTCGTAGTCCTCGTCGCCGACGATCTGGGACCGCTCCCGCCGACGATCCGCTCGCGCTGCCAGCTCGTCCCGTTTCGTCGGCTTTCCCAACGGGCCGTGAAGGCCTACCTCTCCTCGCGCGGGCTGGCGGGGGAGCAGCTGGAAGCGCTGGCGCGCGTGGCCGGAGGGCGACTCGACCGCGCCGACCGGCTTCTCGACGCAGAGGCGGGGAAGCGCCGTTCGGTGCTGATCGAGCTCGCCCGCTCCGTCTATCTCGATGCCCGCTTCGATCCGGGAGCGGCATCCAAGCGCGTGCACGACCTCGCCCAGCAGCGAGCTGCCGAGGCGAAGGCGCACGCCGAGGCCGATCCCCCGTCGGACGAGAGCCCGCGGGAGGCGGAGCAGCGCATCCGTCGCGCCGCGCGAGGGGCCGAGCGCGACGAGGTTCTCGACGCCCTGGACATCCTCACGAGCTGGTACCGGGATCTGGTCGTGATCGCGGCGGGAGCGGAGCCGGCAGTCGTCAACTCCGACCGGCTTGCGGAGCTCTCGGAGGACGGTAGCCCCGACCGCTCGCCGGCGGCGGAACGGGCGGCGGAGGCCGTGCGCGAGACGTGGCGCTCGTTCGAATTCCAGGTTCAGCCCGGGCTCGCGCTCGAGGCCCTGTTCGCGCGCCTACGCCGCGAGCTTGCCGCGCCGGCCCGGGCGACGCGCTAGCGTTTTACCCCCATGACTACCGCAGTCGGCGTCGTCTTCTCACCTGGCGGGAAGGTCTACTCCTTCGATCCGGGTGGGCTCGAGCTGGCCTGGAACACCCGGGTCATCTGCCAGACCTCGCGCGGCCTCGAGCTCGGACGGGTCGTGAAGCCGAACCACGAGCTCGAGTCGGAGCCTTCGCCGCCGCTGAAGAGGGTGCTGCGCCGGGCCACTCCCACGGACGACGAGACGAACGAGACCAACCGTGTGGAGGCCAAGCGTGCGATGAGAGTCTTCCGCGAGGTGCTGCGCCAGACCGGGCTCGAGATGAAGCCTGTCTCCGCCGAACTGGTCTTCGACGGCTCCCGCCTGGTCTTCGCCTACGAGGCCGAAGGCCGGCCGGACCTGACGGCCTTCCGCGACGAGCTCCGCCGCCGCCTGACACGCCGCATCGAGCTTCGCTCGGTGGGGCCACGCGAGTGCGCGCGCCTCTGCGGCGATCACGGGCTGTGCGGCGGGCAGCACTGCTGTCGGCGTTTCCCTTCGCACGAGCAGCCGATCACGCTGCGGATGGCGAAGGACCAGGACCTGCCGATGAGCTCCGGCCGGATCACCGGGCTCTGCGGGCGCCTGCGCTGCTGCCTCGCCTTCGAGCATCCGACGTACAAGAGCTTCCGCGACCGGGCTCCGAGGGTTGGGCGGCGCGTCGAAACGCCTCGCGGGCCGGGCGTCGTGACCGCCTACCAGGTCGTAGAAGATACCTGCACGGTGGAGTTCGAGGACGCCGACATGGTCGATCTGCCCATCGACGAATGCCGCGAGCTCTCCGAGGAGCGCATGTAAGGACTCTGTTCGGCCCTCGAACGGGGGATGATTTGGGGGGCGCTTGCGCTCAGACTCCGTTTCATGAGCGCTGCGCCCGACCGCGCGGAGGAGCTCTTCACCGAGCACTCCCGGCGGATCTACGCGTATTGCCTCCGCCAGCTCGGCTCGCGCGAGGAGGCCGAGGACGCCGTCCAGGCCACGTACCTGAACGCCTGCCGCAGCCTGCTGAGCGGCTTCGAGCCTGACGTCGCGCAGGCCTGGCTCTACAAGGTGGCGCAGAACGTCTGTCTCACGAAGCAGCGCTCGAGTTGGCGTCGGCGACGCGTGGAGCGTCCCGGGGACCTGCGGGAGATCGAAGAGCTCGTCGCCGCTCCGCACGATCCGGACGACGAGCTGTTCGGCATCGACGATGCCCTGGCGGCCCTTCCCGAGCAGCAGCGCCGCGCGATTCTGCTGCGGGAATGGAAAGGGCTCTCATACCGCGAGGTCGCGGCCGAGATGGAGCTTTCGCAGGGCGCGGTCGAGACCCTCATCTTTCGTGCGCGCCGCTCGCTGGCGGCCGCGCTCGACGAGCCCGAGACCCCGAAGCGCCGAGCCCGCCTGGCGCACGCCTTCGACGGCGGGGCGCTCGTCGCTTCGCTCAAGGCTGCTCTCGGTGGGAGCCTCAGCGGGAGCCTCGCCACCGGCCTCGCCGTGGCTGCCTCCGCGACGGCGATCGCCACAAGCCCCGTCGGCCACATGGACTGGATCCGCCCGACTGCTCAAAATCCTGCCGCGAAGGTTGCGCACATTCCGGCGAGCCCGACGGTGAGGACTGCCCCCGCGGATCGCGACCCATCGTCCGTGGCGCGTTTGAATGCCGGTCACGGGAATGGCAAGGGGCACGTGAAGTCAGGACACGGCGGCAAAGCTCACGGGAAAAGTGCCCACGGCGGCGGCAAGCCCGCCTGGGCCGGCGGCCGGTCGTCCCAGCATTCGCGCGCCGGCGGCAACGGCAACCCCGGCGGCAAGGGCCACAGCTAGGCCTCCACTGCGTCGTGTAGGTTGAGCGACCGGTGTCGCTCAACGACTGGCTGCTCTTCCTGCACGTCCTCGCGGCGTTCGTTCTCGTGGCCGCCGAAGTGCTCTTCACCTTCCTGATCGCGTGGCTGTGGAAGCGGGATGCGCCGAGCGACATCGCCCGCGTTTCGGGTATCTCCCGCCTCGGCAATGTTCTGGTCGGAGTCGGCGCGGTAGGCGTGCTGATCCTTGGGATCGTGCTCGCTTTCGAAGCCGACAGCTATGCGATCTGGGATCCCTGGATCGTGGCGGCCATCGTCCTCTGGCTCGCGTTCGCGGAGCTGGGCCGGCGCACCGGTAAGGCGTACGACGCCGCGGGCGCCCGAGCCCGCACGCTGGTCAGCGAGGGCCGCGACGAGCCGAATGCCGAGCTCGGGGCGATGTTCCGCTCCCGGGCCGGTCTCGGGTTCCACCTGGCGTCCGTCGCCGTCCTCCTACTCCTCCTCCTCGACATGATCTTCAAGCCGGGAGCGTGACCGTGCTCGCAGCCATTCGACCGACCAGCTGGGACTTCCCCCTTTTTCTCCATGTCCTCGGGGCGATGATCCTCGTCGGTGGGCTGGTGGTGGCGGTCGCCATGCAGCTCCTCGCCTGGCGACGGCGCGATCCCGCGGACGTGGCGGCATTCAGCCGCGGAGCCTTCTGGGCGCTCCTGACCGTGGCGCTGCCGGGCTGGGTCGTCATGCGCGCCGGCGGCGAGTGGATCCGCTCGAAGGAGGGCTATAGCGGCCCCGACGATCCTTCCTGGCTAGGTTTCGGCTACTTCGCGGCCGACATCGGCTTCGTTCTGCTGCTCGTCACCATGCTCCTCGCGGGCCTCGGAGTGCGGCAGCTGCGGCGCTCGGGAGGCGGCGCGAGCATCCTCGCCCGCGTGGCGACTCCGCTCGCCACGATCCTGCTGATCGTGTACCTCGTCGCCGTCTGGGCGATGACCACGAAACCCGACTAGCAACGGAGTCGGTTACGCTGGGGCACTCGGGAGCGCTGTCCCGACCTGCTTCCCGTCCGAGCCCGTGCGAGCCGTCCGCGCAGCTCTTCTCCACTTTCTGGGACTACTCAGGTCCCTGTTCCGAGGCAGCGCCGAGCCGCCCGGCGGTTTCGTCGAGATCGCGATCGACGACTCGTTAGCGGCTCTCGACGAGATCGAGCACGTGGTCGTCCTCATGCTCGAGAACCGCTCGTTCGATCACCTGCTCGGTTATCTCAGCCTCGAGCCGTTCGGCTCGGACCTCGACGGTCTCGAGAGCGGGATGGCCAACACGTACGAAGGCCGCTCGCATCCGATCTTCCGGTTGACAGAGACCGCGCTCGAGAAGGCTCAGGATCCCTGTCACTCGGGGGCATGCGTCGACGAGCAGGTCGCGGATGCGAACGGCGGCTTCGCAGCCAACTACATCCGCACCCGGGGAGACCCCGAATTCGCCGAGCCGGTCGTCGTCATGGGTTACTACGACGGCGACCAGCTGCCGGTCTACGACTTTCTCGCCCGTCGATTCTGCGTCTGCGATCGGTGGTTCTGCCCGGTGCGCGGGGCGACGTTTCCCAACCGCCTTTACGCGGTCGCTGGGCGAGCGGCGGGAAGTCGCGACAACGCAAGCCCGCCGGTCTACCACCTTCCTTCTTTCGTCCGCCATCTCGATGCCGCGCGGGCGACCTGGCGCTGGTACACGCACGAGATCTTCGCGACCATCTGGGCCGTCGACCGCGATTATCTCCCGAAGACGTTCGACAACGTCCGCCCGTTCTCGTCTCCGTTCTCGTTCGACGACTTTTTCTCCGCCGCGCAGGCGGGAACCCTTCCGAACGTCGCCTGGATCGACCCCAACTTCGTCGACGTCGGCGGGCCGGTGGGCTCGAACGACGACCATCCGCCCTCGGACGTCCGCGCCGGGCAAGAGCTCGTCCTCCGCGTCTTCAATGCGCTCGTTCGCGGTCCCGCCTGGGAGCGGACGCTCTTGATTGTCACGTACGACGAGCACGGCGGCTTTTTCGACCACGTCCCGCCACCGGCCGCTGCCGACGACGATTCGCATTCCGAGTTCCACGCCTATGGCCCGAGGGTGCCCGCACTTGTCGTCTCTCCCCGCCTGGGGACTCGCGTTTCCCACGAGGTCTTCGACCACACATCGATCATCAAGACCTGCCTTGCCCGCTTCTGCCGGCGGGACGACACGCTCATTCCCGACATGGGTGCGCGCGTGCGCGCAGCGAACCACCTCGGGGTCCTCCTCGACAGGGACGTGAAGATCGCCCGGCCCGACGACGCGAGCCTCGAGGAGCTCGCGTCTGCGCTCGGCCGCTGGCGGGCTGATGCGCTGCGAGCCGAGGTCGAAATTCAGGGCGAGGCTGTTGCCCCCGAACCCGCCGTCCTGACGGACTTCCAGGAGGACTACATCGCTGCCAGGGAAGCGGTGCTGAACTCGCTCACGCCGGAGGAGCGCGCACGCGCCGCCGTCGCGCTCGCCGCTCCCTCCACGACGCCGAACCCTCGGCGCTGAACCCGTTCGCGACCCCGACGCTAGACTGGGTTGCCCCTGCCGACGTAGCTCAGCTGGTAGAGCACTTCACTCGTAATGAAGGGGTCCCCGGTTCGAGTCCGGGCGTCGGCTTTGTCCTTATTTGCAGGCATTCTCGCCTGCGCAGGCAACGATCAGGGCCGGGTTTTGGGTACAAAACGGGTACATTTTCTGACCGGTTCACGGTCAGTGAAGGGGTCCCCGCTCGACCACGACTGATGGACATTTGCAGGCACTTCATCGTCAAAG
>JAIBJP010000038.1 GCA_020029625.1 Actinomycetota bacterium
GCGAGCTCCCCGGTCGGATACTGCGTGCAGATGGGGGCCGTCTGGCCCGAATAGCTCGGCGGCGGCAGGCAGCCGGACGGCGAGCGCGCCGGTCCGATGCGACAGCTATACGAGCTCGCGGGCGTGAGCTCGAAGGGCGTCGAGACGCTCCCGTTCGTCGACGGGCTGCGAACGGTATTCGTGTCCCACACCGGGGTCGTGCCGCTCTTCGCGCCGTTCGTCGAGCTGCAGTCGATCGACGGGCCCGGAGAGGCGTTCGTGTACCAGGTGTCCCAATCCACGGCGGGCGCTGCGATTTGGGGGATCGAGCCCGCGGCCGTCGTCACGCCGATTGTCGAGCCATCGGGGAGCCTCGAGTAGACGTGATCCCAGTCGGAGCAGTTGGCGTGCCCGGTAGACGGGCTCCACGCCTGGTTGGCGTATTGGCAGTACTGGCCGCCCGAGCCGCCGACGTACGTCTCGACGCGCGTGCTCATGCTCGTGGACGCGCCCACAGCGGCATTGGTGTTCAGATGGAGGGTGCCGAGGACGATCAGAGGCTGGGACGTGACCGACACGTTGTTGTTCAGGCAGAGGTTGCCGCTGACGTAGAGCCGGGAGCCGCCGGAAACGTTGTTGTTCATGGTCTGATCGCAACCGCCCGGCGTGCCCGTCCGTGTCGAAAAGACGTAGTTCCAGGCAGGGTTGTTGAGCGGCTGGGCAAGTGACGGCGTCACCGGCACCTGGGCCGAGAGCGTCCGCAGGACGTCCGAGGCGTTCTTCCCGGTCGGATTCTTGATCCTGCCCGTCGACGTGACCGCCCACGTCTGCGTCGCCTGGTTCAGCGTCCCGGACCACGTGACCGTTCCGTCGGGATAGGTGCTGGTCGTCTGCGGCAGGAGGTCACCCTTCAGCGCGTTGTTCTCGGGCCGCGACAAGATGGCCATCATCTCGTTGACCCCGGCTTCGGCAAGGTCGTAGGCGGCCGACTTGTCGTCGGAATACGCCGCCGTGCGGGCATTCGTTGACGAGTAGTAGATCAGCGCCGTCCCCGTCATCGTGAGGACACCGAGCACGCCGATTGCCATGACCAGCGTGATGCCGTCTTGCCTTCGTAAAAGGCGCCGCAAAGAGCTCATGTGTTTTGTCCCGTGGTTGTTGACGCTATTGGCGCAGGGTGTTTCTCAAGACGATGTCGTCCACCAGGCGCCATTGCTTCCATCCCTCGTTCGGGTACACGTTCACCGGGAAGTCGACGTGGAGCAGCCCGCGGCTCGAAGCGGAGGGCCCCGTGTACCTGAAGGGATCGTCCGTGGTGAGGTAATCCGCGACGGGCACGGTGACGGTCGACTGCGTCCTTCGAACCTTCCAGCGGTTCGTGCCGGCCGAGATCGTGTCGTAGACGACGCTGATGTTCTGCCCCTTGGCGCTCGGACACTGCGAGGGGAGAGAGACGGTGATCGAGGCGACGTTGCCATCCCCGTCCCCGTCGGCCCCCGGGACGATGGAGTCGGCGCAGTGGAGCTCACGCCGCATCCGATCGAGGGCGAGACGCGCCTCCTGCTGGGCCTGGAAGCGGCGGTTCATGTCCAGCTCGGCCTTGGCGCCCGAGCTGAAGAGCTGCGTGAGGGCCGTGACGATGAAGAGGAAGATCGACAGGACGACGATCAGCTCGACGAGCGTGTACCCGTCCCGGCCTCGCAGGCGCCGGGCGAACCGGCGGAGGCTCACTTCGTGTTTGCCTCGACGTATGCGAGCGCGCGGCGCGCGACCACCTCGCTGCGCGCACCGAAGTCGAAGCGTCGCACGAGGCTCTGATCGACCTTGATCAGGATGCGAAGGGCTTCGGCTCCGTCGTGCCAGCCGAACCGTGCTCCGGTGACGATCCACGCGTGCTGGTAGAGCCAGTAGTTGACGAGCTTGTTCGTCGGCTTGGACATGGCGTCCATGCTCCGCGCGAGCATCCGCGCGCGTGCGGGCAGCGTCAACTCGTCTGTGGGCTCTGTCGGTGCGCCGCGTACCTCGAAGTCGGGCTCCCGGGTCTCGGCGGGCTCGGGAGCAGGCTGAGTTTCCGTGGTGGTCGAAGTGGTTGTGGTTGTTGCCGTCGTCGTCGGGCTGGTGCTCGTGGTCTCCTGCGGCTGCTCGTGCTCCGCGCGCCACTCGCTCAGAGAGAGGATGCGCGTGCCGGGGTAGGGAGCCTCGTTCTCAGGAAGACCCCGTTCGCCGTAGGCGGAGTTCTTGGAGAGGCGAAGAGTCACCGTCGGGGCGCCGTTGTCGACGACGCGAGCGCCGGCACGGGGGCTCTGGTAGGCGACGGAGTTGGCGGCGTAGCCCTGGACGGGGCCCTGGACGCGCCACGCAAGACCCGAGTCCTGGAGGATCCCCTTCGCGAATACGTATGCCTTGCCGCGCACGTCCGGGACGGTGAGGAGCGTCGGTTTCGCAGCCTGCGAGGCGACGGTTTGCGTGGGAGTGGCCGCCTTCTTTTCGGCCGCGAGCGTGAACGTCGCCGCGCCCAGCAGCCAGATGACCGTGAGGGCGAGCAGGCGAGGAAGAAGCGCAGCAAAACGGGCCGCCATACCCGTTTCCATCGGCAACCTTGGCCGGAAAGTCAAGCCCCTAGCGGGTAAATGTGACGACGTTGCCGGAGAACGGGTCGCTGCCTTCGCCGATCACCGTGAAGACCTGACCACGCGGCTTCGCCCGGCGCTGCGGCGTCGGAGAGTCCTGCCAGCTGAAAGCCACACCTGCAAAGGACTCGAACCACGACTCCTCCTGCGGATAGGAGACAGCCGGAGCGAGCTGGAGGTGGAGATGTGGCCCGGTGGAGTGACCGGTCGACCCCACCAGTCCGACGGGCTGACCGGCGGCGAGCGCGGCGCCCGGGTGGACCGTCGGCTCGAGGTAGGAAAGGTGGCAGTACGTGTACTCGGTGCCGGTCTCGAGCTGGATCGTTAGGCCGATCCCGCACTTCCCGCTCCCGTCGGCATACGTGGCCATGACGAAGGAATCGGCCAGCGCGTAGAGCGGCGAGCCTTCGGGGGCAGCGATATCGGCGGCCGGGTAGTCGTGGTGGCGGTGTCCGACGGAGACGACACTCGGCCCACCGCCGACGGGGAACACATAGCCCGCGATCGAGCCCGGAGCGCCGAGAGCGGCGGTGGCTGGATCGGCAACTGCGGCAGCGGCGAGCTGATCCTCGAGGTTGGTCACGGCTGCGACGGCCGCGTCGAGCTCGGCCCGGCGCCGATCGATGTCTTCGGCCGTTTGCTTCCGGGCGCGCTCCAGCGCGGAGATCCGGCTCTCGAGCTCCTGGAAAGTGTCGGTGGAAATGCTGGGATCTCCCGCCCTCTCGGCAAGGATCAGCGCCTTGCGCTCGAGCCGCTCGGCCTTGTCTTCACCTGAAGGAATCAGGCGCTGCGCCCGCGTGATCTCCTTGCGGGCATCCGCGAGCTGCTCCTCCAACATCGCGAGCCGGTAGTCCACCGCGCCCAAGCCCAGTCCGGCGGCGAAGCCTGCGTCGCCGGAGTCGAGGTCGGCCGCGAGGCTCAGGATCTCATCGACGTACCACTGCGCATGGTTGTAGGCAAAGACGGCGCGCGAGATGTCGGTGTGGGCTCCCGCGGCGGCGAGGTAGCGCCCGGCGGAGTAGACGGCGTCCTCGGGATCCCAGGGATTGGCGACTCCGTCGCCGTCGGCGTCCGTGCCCCAGCGGTCCCAGGTGGAGGGCATGAATTGCATCCAGCCCACGGCCCCCGCCGAGCTCGGTCCCATGTTCTGGCCGAAGTTCGACTCCACCTTGTTGATGGCGCCGAGGACCTGCCACGGCACGCCGTAGGCGGCGCCGGCGCGCTGCCAGAGGTCGCGCAGCTCGTCGTAGGAGAGGACTGCGGGCTGCGCCGGAGGAGTCGAAAGGGCGACCGGAAAAGCGACATCCCCGGGGCGGTTCGGCTGCTCGTAGCTCGGAAGCTTCTGCACGGCCTGCTGCTCCGCCTGCTCGGCGACGGGCGAGACAATCGTGAACGTGCGGGCGTCCGCCTGGGAGGCGGCCACGCAAACGACGGCCACGACCGCCAGGATGGCGCCGAAGCGCCTCATCGATCCGGCGACGCGAGCCGCAGACGCACCTCGTTGCCCTCCTCAGGCTCTGTCGCTTCCCCCGATTGCGCAGGCTCGGCCTCGACGGCGGCCTTCTCGGCTGCGCTCTTTCGCCGGAGGGCGTGCTGCACGGCGATCTCGAAGTCGTGCCGGTTGCTGGCCGCGTTCCCGGCGGTCTCTTCGTCCACCAGCCCCTCGAGCACGAGCTGGACGAGGTGCTGCGAGAAGCTCTGCATCTTGTGGAAGTCGCCGTCCTCGATCGCCTCCGTGATCTCGTCGGAGCGACCCTCGCGGATGAGATCGGCGATCCGTGCCGTGTTGACCATCACCTCGACGGCGGCCACGCGGCCGCCGCTGGTCTTCGGCAGGAGGCGCTGGCTCACCACGCCGCGGAGCACGCCCGCGAGCACCTGGCGCACCATGTCGTGCTTGCCGGGCGGGAAGAACTCGACGAGGCGGCCGATCGTCTCCGCCGCGTCGATTGTGTGCATCGTCGAGAGGACGAAGTGGCCGGACTCGGCCGCCCGGAGGGCGGCCTGGGCGGACTCCTCGTCACGGAGCTCGCCGAGCAGGATGACGTCTGGGTCCTGGCGCAGGACGCGACGAAGCCCTTCCGAGTACGAGTCGGTGTCGATGCCGACCTCGCGCTGATTGACGATGCAGCCCCAGTCGTCGTGGACGAACTCGATCGGGTCCTCGATCGTGACGATGTGGTGCTTCCGACCGCGATTGATCGAGTTGATCATCGTCGCGAGCGTCGTCGACTTCCCCGAGCCGGTCGCGCCAGTCACGAGCACGAGCCCGCGATGCTCGTCAGCAAGCGCCTTCACGCCCTCCGGCAGGCCGAGCTTGTCGAAGCTCGGGATCTCTTTCGGGATGAAGCGGAAGGCGAACGAGATGGCTCCGCGCTGGCGGAATCCGTTGACGCGGAAGCGGCCGAGCCCCTCCGCCATGTAGGCGGTGTCGAGCTCCCCGTGCGTGAAGAAGGCCTCCCGCTTGGCAGGCGTCAGCTCAGTCACGAGGGCGACGATGGTCTCGAGGTCGCTGTCGCTCAGGAGCCGCTCCTCGAGGGGAACGAGCTCTCCGTCCACGCGCGCCATCGCCGGCGATGCGACCTTGAGGTGCATGTCGCTGCCGCCGAGCTCGATGACTCGTGCCAGTAGGCCGTCCAAATCCATAAGGCGCCATCTGGCCTATCGGCGGCCTGCTGGGGGCTCGCTACCCCTCAATGGGGGAAGGATCGGCGGTGCCGCTCCGAGCCAGGGAGCCCTTCGGCCGGCTCGCTACAATGCGCGGGCTCGCGGGGGAGTTCCCGAGTGGCCAAAGGGGACGGGCTGTAAACCCGTTGGCTCAGCCTTCAGAGGTTCGAATCCTCTCTCCCCCATGACCCCGCCCCTAGGGCTCCGTGTGGACGACGACCTCCGCGATGCTCGGCTGCGCGCGGCGGATTCTCTCCTCGACCTCGCTCGCTCGCGCATGCGCCTCGGCCAGCGGACGCTCCGGCTCCATGCCCACCGTTAGGAACGCGACCAGGCCGACCTCGGTGTTCAACAGCCGCAGCTCGCGCGGCTCCTCGCCGGTGACCGAGCGGACGATCTCCCGAATCTCCTCAGCGGCTCTGGAGCTGTCGCCCTGGGCGAGAGGGCGGCCGGCGGCCGGCTCCTTCAACGGCTCGAGGTGGGTCTGGACGGCGTCCACCTCGGGAAGAGACGCGAGGATCTCGTGCTCGACAGTGGAAGCGACCTCATGCGCCTGCTCCAGGGAGAGCTCGCCCGGCAGCTTCAGATGGAGCGAGACCTCGATGCGGTCTCCTACCTCGAGGATGACGATGTTGTGCACCTCCTGCACGCGCGGGTCTCGAACGGCCGCCGCGTACGCGCGCTCCCGTAGGGCTTCCGCCTCTTGGGGCTCGACGTGGACGACCACGTCCGCGCCGGGCACAACGCGCTCGACAGCCTCCTCGATGGCGTCCGCGACAGCGTGGCCTTGCTCCACCGCGGCCGCCGAGGGAACGGCCACGACGACATCGGCGAAATGACGGCCCGCCGCGCGGCGCATGCGCAGCCGGCGGAGCTGGACGCGAGGACCAAGCTCCTCGATCGCAGCCTGAGCGGCATCTCTCTCGCGGGCGGGAACGCGATCCATCAGGACGTCGACGTTCGTCTTCATCAGGCGGCTCGCGGCTGCGAGGACGAGGACGCTGACGAAGAGGGCCGCCACCGCATCGCCCTGCGGATGGCCCGCGCGGACCACGAGCAATCCCACGAGCACGGCCGTCGAGCCCGCGAAGTCGCTCACGAAGTGCAAGGCGCTCGCCGCGAACGCCGCGCTGGCGTACCGGCGCGCCGCGCGCGCCGACACGGACGCGCGGCTGACGTCGACGGCTATGACGATCCCGATTACCGACAAAGCGATCCAGTCGACGGTGACGTGGCCGCCTCCCTCGACCAGCCGCACGATCGCGCCCCCGGCGATGGCGAGCGAGATCAGGACGAGCAGCGCGGCCTCCGCGAGCGCTCCAAGGTGCTCCGCCTTGCCGTGCCCGTAGGGATGGCCCGGGTCGGCCGGGCGACCTGCGACGCCGACGGCGAAGAACGTGAGGAGCGCGGCCACCAGGTCCGTGCCTGAGTGGGCTGCCTCGGAGAGGAGGCCGAGGCTGCCGGCGTGGATCCCGGCCGCCACCTTGAGGCCGATGAGGGCCAGGGCCGCGAAGACCGAGACGAGAGCGGTGCGCCGCTGCGGCGACATGCGACACAGTGTGCACCGCGAGCGTGGCTATCCTCCAAGGATGGCCCAGCCCCCCAAGGCGGACGGCCCCTATGAAGTCCTCTGCCCTCACTGCAACAAGCGGTTCGAGGCGCAGCTCCTGAGCGGCGAGTCGGACCGCCATCAAGGCTTCAAGTGCCCGCATTGCCGGCTCTTCATCGCCTACGCCCGGGCGGAGGAGCAGGACCGGGTCGAGCGGCAGTAAGGCTCGGAAGCCTCCTAGCTCAAGGGGCCCGAGGCGTAACCCGATAGAGGGAGCGTGGCAGTCGCCGCCCGCTCCGATCGTCTCGCCCGCACGCGAGCGCTCACACTCGCTCGCGTCAAGCCCCTGCACTGGCTGGGAGCGATCGTCGCGGCCAGCTTCGTCGTTCGCACCCTGACCGGCTGGCTGCGCGCCAGTCCCGTCTACTTCCCTGACGAGTACATCTACTCGGAGCTGGGACGTTCGCTCGCCGAGCACGGACGTCTCCTCGTGCGTGGGTCGGCCGCGCACTTCCCGGCCGTGCTCCAGCCGCTCCTGACCGCGCCGGCCTGGCTCGCGGGCGACGTCGAGACGTCGTTCCGGCTCGTCCAACTCGAGGGGGCCTTCGTCATGTCGCTCGCAGCGGTGCCTGTCTACCTCCTCGCCCGCCGGCTCGATCTCAGCGCCGGTCCCGCCCTCGCGATCGCCGCCCTCTCCCTTGCGGTGCCGGACATGCTCTACGCCGGCTGGGTGCTCGCCGACCCCTTCGCCTACCCGCTCGCCCTCTCCGCGCTGGCCGCCGGGGTGTCCGCGCTCGCGCGTCCGTCCCGACGCTCTCAGGTGGCCTTCGTGGCGTTCGCGGGGCTCGCGACGCTCGCGCGTGTGCAGTTCGTCGTCCTCCCCGCATGCTTTCTGCTGGCCTCAGTGGCCCTCGGATTGCGGGAGCGCCGGCTCAGGCAGACCCTCACGGAGCAGCGGCTTGCCTTCGGTCTCTTCGCGCTCGCTCTGATTCCGTTCGCCGTGGCCGGCCCCGACGCGCTCCTCGGCTACTACCGCGGCGTCCTCGACCTCGGGCTCGACCCACTCGCGATCGGGAAATGGGCCGCCGCGGACGCGATGCTCGTCCTCTACTCCTCGGGCTGGGTGCTCGCTCCCGGCGCGGTCCTCGGCCTGGCGCTCGCCGTGTGGCGCCCGCGCTCGCGAGCCGAGCTCGCCTTCGGCGTCCTCGCCTCGCTGTTCTCGCTCGCCGTCCTCTTCCAGGCCGGCCTGTACGCCGCGAACGGAGCCGACCGTATCCAGGAGCGCTACTTCTTCTATGTCCTGCCGCTCGCGTTTCTCGCGTTCGGGCTCTTTGCCTCACGCGGGTGGCCGCACCGCGTTCCCCACGCTCTTCTGGCCGGAGCCCTGATCGCGGTTTCCGCCCGCGTCCCGCTCGCGGGTTTCGCCGCCTCCGACGGGCGCAGCAACTCGCCGCTGCTCTTCTCCGCCGGGGAGCTCGAGAATCTGATCGGCGACACGGGCCTCGCGTCCCTCGCCATCGCGGCTACTGTCGCGCTCCTTTCCCTCGCTGCGGCGCTACTCGGCTTCCGGCCGCGGCGCGCGACGGGGGTTGCCGTCGCTCTCGGACTCGGAGCGTGCGCGCTCTCCTCAGCCGGGGCGGTGGCCTACGACCACGGACTCTCCACCCGTGTCCGCGCCAACGTCGTCCCGGGGAATCCGTCCATGGTGGACGACGCAGAGCTCGGTGATGCCACACTGGTGCAATCGCCGCTCGGGGACAAGGGCTTCGCGACCGAGGAGCTTTTCTGGAACCGCTCGCTCAAGAGCCTCGTCCTCATGCCGGGCACCCCGCTGCCCGACGCCTTCGCCGTCGAGCACGCCCAGATCGGGCGCGACGGCACGCTCCTCGCGGGCGGGAAGCCGCTCACGCGACCGATGCTTGTCGATTCGTACGGCGCCACGATGCGCTTCCGCGGGGCCCGGGAAGTCGCGCGAACGCGGCTCTACCGGCTCCTGGAGCCTTCCAGCCGTCCGCGTCTGGCGCTGTACGCACCAGGTCGCTATTTCGACGGCTGGCTCGCCCCTGAGGGGAGCGTCCGCGTCTGGCCGGCCACGCCCGCAGGGAGCGTTGCCGGACGGTTGAGCTTCTCGCTCTCGCTCCCAAGCTCTGCGGATCCGGTCGTCGTCCGCCTGCGCTACCCGAGGGGCCGGCAGGTCGTCTCGGTGCGACCCGACGCGCCGACCTCCGTGACGCTCTCAGCGTGCTCCCCGGGTCCGTGGCAGGTTCATCTCTCCGCACCCTTCACCGGAAGCATCGGCCCGCGCTTCGTCAGCGTCCGCTCGACGGAGCCCGTCTTCCGCGCAGACCAGAAAGCCTGTTAGCTCAGACGCAATCCTTGAGGCCCTGGGCCTCGGGGAGTCCTTCGAGCTTCTTGAGGGTGTTGTTCTCGATCTGGCGGATCCGCTCGCGCGTGACGCCGAAGGCGCGCCCGACTTCCTCGAGCGTGCGCGGGCTCTCGCCCTTGAGACCGAAGCGAAGCTCGATCACCTTCCGCTCCCGAACCGGGAGAGAGTCGAGCGCACGGTCGATGTCCTCGCGGCGCAGGTTGAGCGAAGCGGAGTCGAACGGCGATTCGGCCTGTTCGTCCTGGACGAAGTCGCCCAGCTCGGAGTCCTCCTCCTCCCCGATCGGCTTCTCCAGGGAGACAGGCAGCTGCGCCATGCGGAGGATCTCCCGCACCTCGGCCGTCGTCATCTCGAGCTCCACGGCGATCTCGTCGGGCCGCGGCTCGCGCCCGAGCCGCTGGACGAGCTGGCGCTCGATGTGGACGACCTTGTTCAACTTCTCGACCATGTGCACCGGGATCCTGATCGTGCGCGCCTTGTCGGCGATGGCGCGAGTGACCGCCTGCCGGATCCACCAGGTCGCATACGTGGAGAACTTGTAGCCCTTGCGGTAGTCGAACTTCTCGACGGCGCGGATCAGCCCCAGGGATCCTTCCTGGATCAGGTCGAGGAACGAGAGGCCCCGGCCCAGGTAGGCCTTGGCGATCGAGACGACGAGGCGGAGGTTCGCCTCGATCATCTGTGTCTTCGCGCTCATGTCACCGCGCTCGATGCGCTTGGCGAGGTACACCTCCTGGTCGGCCGTGAGCAGTGGCACGCGGCCGATCTCGCGCAGATAGAGCCGCAGGGAGTCCAGCGAGGGCTCGACGGTGAGGTCGAGCTTCGGCACCTTCTCCTCCTCGGCCAGGGCCGGCGCCTCGTGGGGCGGCGCCTTGTGCTCGACTCCCTCGACGAGCTCGATGCCGTGATCGACCAGGTAGGTGTAGAAGTCCTCGACCTGCTCCTTCGTGAGGTCGACTTCCTCGAGCCCGGCGACGATCTCGTCGTAGCTGAGAAATCCCTTCTCGGTGCCTTCCGTGACGAGTTTCTGGAGCTCCTCGATCTCCGGCAGGGAGATGTCGACCGTGAGCATTGACCTCGCCTTTCTCGTTACCGCTTCAATCTGGAATGGGAGGAACGAAAAGAGCCGGAGAGATCCCGTTGGTCCCCCGGCTCGCAGCCACCGGCCGCTGATTCTACAACGGTTGTGGAAAAGCGCTAGCTCGGATTTCGTGCGGCCGCGAGGAGGCGTCCGAGCGAGGCGCGGCCGGGAGATCGACGACAAAGGTCGAGCCCTCCCCCGGGCTGGAGACAAGCGAGATGCGGCCGGACATTCGGCGAACGAGCTCGCGGCAGATGTAGAGGCCGAGCCCGGTGCCACCGACTCCGCGGGTCAGATCGGGATCGAGGCGGTAGAACTTGTCAAAGACGCGGGTCTGCTGGTTGGGCGGAATGCCGATTCCCTCGTCGCTGACGGAAAAGCGTACGGACGGGCCTCGGTCCTCGATTCGCACGGTCACGCGCCCTCCATCGGGCGAGTACTTGACCGCGTTGTCCACCAGGTTGACGAGGACCTGGCGCAGGTGCTCGCGGTCGGCCGTCACCGCCGGCATGTCCGCGGCCGCCTCGAGCTCGATGGCGATGCTCTCGGGAGCGACGACTCTGGCGGCGTTCACGACCTCGGTTGCAGTCTTCACCGGGTCGAGCCCAGTCGGGTCAATGCGCAGGCGGCCCGAGTCGAGGTAGTCTGCGACGAGAATCTCGTTGACGATGCGCGCGAGGCGATCCGATTCGTGCGCGATGACGCCGAGCAGCCGATCACGGTCTTCCTCGTTCACTTCGATGTCTCGTCGGCGCAGCGTCATCGCGGCCCCGTAGATGGCCGCCAGGGGTGTACGGAGCTCGTGCGAGGCCGTTGCGAGGAACTCGCGCTTGAGGTCGTCGATCGCCCGTTCGGCCGTCAGGTCGCGGAAGGCGTAGACCGTCGCGTCACCAAAACGCACACCGGAGACGGACAGCCAGAGCTCCCGGCCCTCGAGCTCGACGGGAAAAGCTTCGAAGGCGCCGTCCCGGTCGCCCGGCGATGCGGCGACGTGAACGACCGGCACGATTGCCCCCCAACCCGGAATTGCACTTTCCGCGGGTCGTCCGACAACCGCCTCCTGGCTCAGGCCCGTGATGGCCGCAGCGGCGGGGTTCCAGAGCTGGACGACACCGCCGTCGTCCACCAGGAAGACGCCGTCGCCGACGTGGTCGAGCACCTGGGCATGGCGCTCGAGGGCCTCACGCTGCTCTGAGACTCGCCGGTCGAGCTCCCGCAGCTGGATCGCGCGCTCGAGCGAGGCGACGAAGTAGTCCCTGTCGATCGGCTTCTGGATCAGGTCGTGCGCGCCGCCGCGCAGCGCGGCCACCGCGAGGTCGCGCTCGCCGTGACCCGTGATCAGCAGGGTCGGCGTGGACGGGCGACGCTGCTTGATCTCCGCCAGCAGCGCCAAGCCGTCCATTCCAGGCATCTTGATGTCGCTGACGATGACCTCGTAGTCGTTGCTCTCGATGCGCGCGAGCGCCTCGGGCGCCGAGTCGCAGGTCTCCACCTCGACGTCTTCGAGCCGCAGGCGAACGGTCTCCGGAAGCGCGTCGAGAAGCGCGCTGTCGTCGTCGACGACGAGGATGCGCGCGGCCATCAGCGCCCGTTCCCCGAAACGTCGCGGGCGGGCGGCAGAGCGATCGTGAAGGCGGCGCCTTCACCGTGCTTGTTCTCGACAGTGATCTCGCCGCCGTGCTCCTGGACGATTCCGTAGGTGATGGAAAGACCCAGGCCGGTCCCGGAGCCGACGTCCTTGGTCGTGAAGAAGGGGTCGAAGATGCGCTGCTCGAGCCCGTCGGGGATTCCGGGGCCGGTGTCGCGAAAGACGACAACGACGGCCTCGCCCACCGAGCACGCGATGTGGACCTCCTTGCGCTCGGACGCCTCGAGC
>JAIBJP010000010.1 GCA_020029625.1 Actinomycetota bacterium
ACCTGTGCCGCCGGAGGCGCGCCGCTCGCCCCAACGCATCCGCGTTCAGAATGACGCGTCGCCCCGTATCCAGATTCGATACGAGGGCTCCCTGCGTCCTGGCCTCGGAACGACCGGCCCGTCCCGGCGACGAGTGACGTTCCGCCAAACCCTCCTAGTCTCACTTTCGTGATCGAGCTGGAGTCGGCCTCGCCGGAGGAGACCGAGCGGATCGCCGCAGCGCTCGCGGCGGAGCTCGTATCGGGCGACGTGATCACCGTCTCCGGCGAGCTCGGCGCGGGCAAGACCACCTTCGTTCGTGGCGCGTGCCGCGGGCTCGGTGTCGAGGGGCCCGTGACGAGCCCGACGTACACCGTCGGACATCTGTACGAGGGGCGTCTGCCCGTCTCCCACCTCGACCTCTACCGCTTCGACGGGATGTCGGACGCGGAGTGGGGGGACCTCGAGCCCTACTTCGAGAACGCCGTCGCCTTCGTTGAATGGCCGGAGGCGGGCGCGGGCTTCCTGCCCGTACCGCGGGCAACCGTTGGTTTGCGGCACCTCGGCGAGACGCATAGACTGATCGTCCTCTCGACTAGAGAAAAAACCCTGGAAAACAGCGTTTTAGCCGGTGTTGGTCCTCGCGTTTGACACAGCCACGGATGTGGCCACGAGCGCCCTCGTCCTCAACGGGGAAGTGGTCGGCGAGCGCGCCTCGCGCGCAGTCCGTATCCTCGAGGACGTGGACTCGCTCCTAGCCGGGGCGGCGCTCGAGCGCGAGGCAATCGAGGGAATCGTGGTCGGAACCGGCCCGGGGAGCTACACCGGACTGCGCATGGGCCTTGTGACCGCGCGCGCGCTGGCAATCGCCCTCGACGCTCCGCTTGCCGGTGTCTCGACGCTTGCCGCCCTGGCCGCGGGCGCCCCGGGGGCTCATCCGGTGATCGACGCCCGGCGGAGCGAGGTCTTTGCGCTGGAGGAGGGCTCCCCGGCCGTCATGCTGGCGGAGGATCTCCCCGTGAAGCCGCGAGACGCCTACGTGGGAGACGGAGCAGTCCGCTACCGCGAGCTTCTGGAAGCACGTGGCGCCCGGGTACCACCCGACGACGACCCGGTGCACACGCCGTGGGCGCGTCATCACGCGGCTCTGGCCGGCGGCTTCGGCTCCCCTGACGCGGCGCAGCCCATCTACCTCCGGCTCCCGGACGCCGAGAAGTCGCTCTCGGGATGATCGCCCGCGCCACCATCGAGATTCGCAAGCTGGCGCTCCATGATCTCGACGCGATCGAGCGGATCGAGAACGCGGTCTACCCGACGCCGTGGTCGCGATCCATGTTCGCCGGCGAGCTGGCCAAGCCCTCCTCCCTGTCGCTGGGCGGCTTCGACCCTGATACGGGCAGACTCGTCGCGTACCTGATCGTCTCCCGCTACGTGGACGCGTGGCACATCATGAACCTCGCCGTGCACCCGGGCTGGCGGCGCATCGGCGTCGCGAGCCGCCTCCTGGACGAGCTCTTCGAGCTGACGGCTGGAGACCCGCGGCGCGGCTACACCCTCGAGGTTCGGGTCTCGAACACCACCGCGATTGCCCTCTACGAGACCTTCGGGTTCGAGACGAGCGGCCTGCGGCGCGGCTACTACACCGACAACCGCGAGGACGCGCTGATCATGTGGAGGGACCCGCTCGGCCACGGAGCGGTCGGAGAGGCCTAAACCCTTGGAGCTCATTCTCGGGGTCGAGACGTCGTGCGACGAGACAGCCGCCGGCGTCGTCACGGGCGACGGACGTATCCTTGCGAACGTCGTCGCCTCACAGGCGGATCTGCACGCCCGCTACGGGGGAGTCGTCCCGGAAGTCGCCTCCCGGCGACACTTGGAGCTGGTCACACCCGTCGTCACCGAGGCGCTCGAACGCGCGGGCGCCGGGCTCGAGGATCTCAACGCGGTCGCGGTCACCCGGGGCCCGGGGTTGATCGGAGCACTCCTCGTCGGTCTCTCTGCAGCCAAGGCGCTCGCGTGGTCCCGACGCTTGCCGCTAGTCCCGGTAAACCACCTGCACGGACACGTTGCATCGCTCTACCTCCAGCCGGATCCCCTCGAGCCACCTTTTGTCTGTCTCCTGGCCAGCGGCGGCCACACGCTCCTGCTGGAGGTACGAGACCGGAGCGGTTTCGACGTCCTCGGATCGACGCTGGACGACGCGGCCGGCGAGGCATTCGACAAGGGTGCTCGGCTGCTGGGCCTTGGTTACCCCGGGGGTGCAGCGATCGACCGCCTCGCCCGCGAGGGAGATCCAGAGGCCTTCAGCTTTCCGGTGGCGCGCGTACCGGGCCTCGATTTCTCCTTCTCCGGGCTCAAGACGGCTCTGCTGTACACCGTCCGGGACCTGGAGCCGGAGGAGGTCGAGCGGCGCCGCGCCGACCTGGCCGCGAGCTATCAGCGGGCGATCGTGAGGGCCCTTTCCGAGCGGACGCTGGAAGCAGCCGAGCAGACCGGCTTGGAGCGAATCGCCGTCGTCGGCGGCGTGGCTGCGAACTCGGAGCTCAGGTGTGCGATGGGGGAGGCCGCTCTCGCGCCGCTCGAGCTCTGCACCGATAACGCAGTGATGATCGCCTCCGCGGCACGCTTTTCCCCAACCGTCCCGTATCCGGGATATCTTGCTCTCGATGCGTATGCGACGGCGGCTTAGGCGGCCGCAACCGCAGGCACGGTTGTCAGCCGCGCCGCCTGCAAACCATCGCAAACCGGCGTCCTCGGTCGGCGCCGCACTGTCACGTGCGACGCCTTCTTGCGCCCTTGGCTTGCTCGGTTTTCGGCGGCGCAACAGGAACGTGCCCACGGTCGCGACCGCCAAGC
Source organism: Actinomycetota bacterium (assembly GCA_020029625.1). GTDB lineage: Bacteria > Actinomycetota > Thermoleophilia > Gaiellales > Gaiellaceae > JAIBJP01. The sequence goes on from JAIBJP010000010.1 coordinate 2,836, forward strand.
TCGCGCGCACGATGACCTTGGCCGCGGTTGCCGCGGTCGCCACGGCTCTCCTTCTCGTAGGCACCGTGCAAGGAGCAAGCGAGACGGCCGCTCGCGCCGCCTCCCGCGCGTGGCACTCGGTGTTCCCGGACCGCCCGAAGATGGCGGTCGGCGAGCGCGGGATCGTGATCCTTTCCTCTCCCTCGGTGGCCGAGCGCGCTGCCGCGGCGTCGAAACGGCCTTCGGCCGCGGACGAGAAGGAGTGGGTTGCGGACATCCACGCGCTGCAACAGAGCCTGCTGGCTGCCTTGCGCGACCGCGGGGTGAACCTCCAGCCGGACTTCCGCTTCACCCACGTGCTCAACGGCTTCTCGGCGCCTCTCGACGGCCGGGCCGTCGCCGAACTGGAACGCAATCCGCTCGTCGTGGGGATTTATCCCGTGCGGGCGGTGTATCCGGCCGAAGTGCAGACGGGCGGCGGGCCCGGCCAGGCTCCCGGAGTCGCGTTGCGCGGATTCGACGGTCGGGGCGTGACGATTGCGCTCCTGGATACGGGCGTCGATCGTTTCCACCCCAATCTCCGCGGGCGAGTCGGCGCAGGTCATGATTTCGTCTCCGGCGACGAGCGGGCAGCTCCCGAACGGAGTCCTGACGAGGCCGCCCGGCTCGAGACCCACGGCACTCGGATGGCGGGGCTGGCCCTTCGCGTCGCGCCTGCCGCCCGCATCGTCCCGTTTCGGATTCTCGGCTGGCAAAGGACAGAGGAAGGCACGGCGGTTGCGGGGCGCGGCGATCTGCTGATCGCCGGGCTCGAGCGGGCGGTCGATCCGAACGGCGACGGCGCCACGAACGATGCGGTGCAGGTCGCGCTCGCGCCCGTGGTCGAGCCGTTCGCCGCCTTTACGGACAGCCCCGAGGCGCGCGCTGTCACGGGCGCAAGCGATCTCGGGACCCTCGTTGTCGCGCCGTCCGGAAACGACGGGGACGCCGGCCTCGGCTTCGGAAGCGTGGGCGCACCGGGCTCCGCCCCCGACGCCATGAGCGTCGGCGCGCTCGACACTCGCCGCGGCGTCTTCGAGACGCAGGCCAGGCTGATGGTAGGAAACGGCACGGTCGCCGACGAGCCTGCCCGGATCCTGGGCGCCGTCCGAACGGGGAACGGCTTGACACTCGGCGTCTCCGCCCTCCTGGGGCCTTCGCTCGCCGATTCACAGCGCCCGGTCGATTCGGAGGCCGGGGGGATCGAGCTCGGCGACTTCTTCGATTCGAACGGCGTCAGTCGTGTAGCCGGCCGCGCCGCTCTCGTCCCCGCGGACGGCGCCTCGCTCGCCCGCAAAGCGGCGAACGCGAAGGCCGCGGGCGCGGCCGCGCTGCTCGTCTACGGCACCGATCTGCCCGCCGGCGCCCTCGACTTCGACGAGAGCGGAGCTCTGCCCGTGGTCGCCGTTGCAGGTCCAGCTGGGCGGGAAGCCGTGGACGGCCTACGCAACGGCAACGAGGTCGCGGTCGCGCTCGGCGCGTCCCGCCCGGTTGGAAACGGGGCCACCGGCCGTGTCTCCGCCTTCTCCTCGGGAGGACTTGCCTTCGATGGGCGAGTGCGGCCGGACGTCGTCGCGCCTGGAGTGGGTCTCGCGACCGACGATGCGCGCCCCGGGGGCAGGGACGAGGCCCGCTTCGCGACAGCCACCGGTTCGAGCGCCGCCGCGGCGGTCGTCGCCGGAGCCGCGGCGCTCGTCGTGCAGGCGCGTCCCGACCTGAGCCCGAGAGAGCTGCGGGCGGTGTTGGTCGGCTCGGCGTCTTCGCTGGGCGAGGCCGTGACTCGCCAGGGCGCGGGCCTCGTCGACCCGGCTGCCGCCGCGGAAGCCAAGCTCGTCGTCGAGCCGGCGACGCTGGGGTTCGGCCGTGCCAGCGGCAAGGCCTGGAACACCTCGCGCACGATCACGATCAGGAATGTCTCGCGCCAGGCGCTCGAGATCGGGTTCGCCTCCGTCGCCGACCAGCCCTCCGCGGTCGGCTTCACCGCCGAACCGGCGCACCTGAATCTCGGGCCGGGTGCCTCGGCCCAGGTGACGCTCGGGATCTCCGCCGCGCAGTCGAACGCCGGTGCGAGCGGGGTTCTCCTCGCGACCGCGGGCGGCGCCCCACCGGCGCGGGTTCCGTGGGCCGTCGGCAAGCGCCCTGTCGGCTCTGCGCCGCTCGTCGGATCGGTCAGTCTTTCCAACTGGGAGTTCGAGCCCTCGAAGTCGGCGCCTGCGGTGCTCGCCTTTCGCGCCGGGCGCGCCGACTCCGGTGACGGGCAGATCGAGCCCGTCGGGCTCCTCGACGTGGAGCTCTGGACTCCAGAAGGCAAGAAGCTCGGTCTCATCGCCCGTCTGCGGGATCTGCTGCCAGGTCGCTACGCGATCGGCCTTACCGGCCGAGACGCGCTGGGCAAGGTGCTCCCCGCCGGGATGTACGTTCTCAGGCTGCGCGCGCAGCCGGTCGATGCGGAGGAGGGCACTCTTCCGTCGACCGCCCGGACCGTCATTCGCATAAAGGAGCGCTCGTGACGACTGTCGAGGCACCTCCTTCCCACCTGAAGGAGAACCCATGGGAGATGGCCCGGAGCCAGCTGCGACGAATCGCGGGGCTCATCGACGTGAGCGACAGCATGCTCAACGTCCTGCAGGAGTGCAAGAAGTGCGTTTCCGTCTCCATTCCGACCCGGATGGAGGACGGCTCGGTGCACGTCTTCGAAGGCTTCCGCGTCACGCACAACGTCGCGCGCGGGCCCGCGAAGGGCGGCATCCGCTACCACCAGGACGTCACGCTCGATGAGACCAAGGCTCTCTCCATGTGGATGACGTGGAAATGCGCCCTGATGGGCCTCCCGTTCGGCGGCGCCAAGGGCGGCGTCGTCGTCAGTCCCAAGGAGCTGTCCGAGGACGAGCTCCAGCGCATGACGCGCCGCTACACGAGCGAGATCATCAACCTGATCGGGCCGGAGGTCGACATTCCCGCGCCGGACGTCGGAACGGGGCCGCGCGAGATGGCGTGGATCTTCGATACCTACTCGATGAACAAGGGCTACTCGGTACTCGGCGTCGTCACGGGGAAGCCGCTCGAGATCGGCGGGTCCCTGGGCCGGGTCGAGGCGACCGCCCGCGGCGCCGCCTTCTGCATTCGGGAGGCACTGCGCAAGGAGGGACACGAGGTGGCCGGGCGGCGTGTGGCCATCCAGGGGTTCGGCAACGTGGGCCGCAACCTCGCCCTCATCCTGGCCGACCAGGGTGCCAGCATCGTCGCCGTCTCGGATTCGACCGGCGGCATCTACAACCCCGACGGTCTCGACGTGGCCGCGGCCGTCGAGCACAAGCGGACGCACCGCTCGTTCGACGGCTTCGACGGGGCCGAGGCGATCACGAACGAGGAGCTTCTCATCCTCGACTGCGACGTCCTCGCTCCGTGTGCGCTCGAGCAGGTCGTCACCGGCGACAACGCCGACAAGGTGAAGGCCGGCATCGTGGCCGAGGGAGCGAACGGACCCGTCACGCCGGAGGCCGACCAGATCCTCGACGAGCGCGGGGTGCTGGTCCTCCCGGACGTGCTCGCCAACGCGGGCGGCGTCGTCGTTTCCTACTTCGAGTGGGTCCAGGGCCTCCAGGAGTACTTCTGGAAGGAGTCCGAGGTGAATGCGAAGCTGAACGACATCGTCACACGGGCGTTCGCCGAGACCTGGCGGGAGCACGAAGAGCGAGATATCTCCATGCGGCAAGCGGCGTACGCGATCGCCGTCGGGCGCGTCGCCGAGGCGACGATCACGCGTGGCCTCTACCCGTAGTGTCCTGGCCGGTGACGTTGCCGCAGCTCTGGCGCACGAAAACCGCGTCAGGCCAGTCCGCAAGGAGCCCGCGTACTGACTGCAAGTACGTGGGCGACTGAGGACGCCGCCTGGCGATGGTTTGCAGTCGCCCAGAGCCCGGAGGACGTGGCCGGCCAGGGCACTTCCACCGAGTCACCCTCTTCCACGCAGCCGGCTGCCACCTGTGCGAGAGCGCCCGGCGGGTGCTCGCCCAGGTCCGAGCCGAGCTCCCGTTCGAGTTCGAGGACGTCGACATCACCGATGACGCCGACCTCGAGCGCCGCTATCGCGAGCGCATTCCCGTCGTCCTCGTGGACGGCGAGGAGGTCTTCACGTACTTCGTCCATCCGGACGGGTTGCGGAGGCGGCTGGGCGCGTGATCGCGGTAATGCCGCTTAGCCAGGCGGCTTCGTTCTCCCGGCGACCGCAGGGGCCGTGTAGTTATCCTGGGAGCGATGGCCGTTCCGGTGGCAACCGAAGGCGAAACGCGCACCTCCGAACGGCTCACCGTCGGAGTCGCTGCTCGCTTGAGTCAGTACCTCCGCGTCCTCACTCAGGCGCGCAAGATGGGCAAGGATCGCATCTCCTCCCAGGAGATCAGCGAGTACACGAACATCAACGCGACCCAGATCCGCCGCGACCTTTCTGCCTTCGGCAAGTTCGGCAAGCGGGGCGTCGGCTACAACATCGACGGTCTCATCGCCGAGATCCGCAAGATCCTGCGGACGCAGGGGCAGCACAACATCGCCCTCTTCGGCGCCGGCCGGCTCGGACAGGCGATCTCGAGCTCGACGATCTTCGCCGACCACGGCTTCAACATCGCCGCTGCCTTCGACACCGACACGGAGAAGGTCGGCCAGCCGATCGGCAACTCGAGCATTCGCGACTATCGCGAGCTCACCGGGGTGATCCGCGAGAAGAACATCATCGTCGCGGTGCTGGCGGTCCCGCCCGACGCAGCCCAGCAGGTGGCTGACGACGTGGTCGAGGCGGGCGTGAAGATCATCTTCAATTACACGGAGGCGCTCCTGCACGTCCCGTCCGACGTGACGGTGCACACGACCAGCCCCGCGGTCGAGCTCCTCTACGCGCTCTACTTCTATCTCACGTAACGGTCCGTCCCGCGTAACCAGGCTGAACAGCGCCCGAGCAGCGCGGCCCGTCTACCCTCGGTCCGCCGCGAGCCCATTCGGCGGTTTTTCTGTCTTCTGACCGCCGGATCGATCTTTTCGGTGCGGCTAGCCGACAAGATGAAACGGCGAGCGGTCACGCCTCCCGGCGACCGCACGCAGATGGGCTCCGAAGCCCCCCGCTTCGATCCGGGCGTAGTAGGATCAGCTCGGGAGGGATCGGATGGAGATGAGGATCTGGGGTCTCTCGAAGAAGAAGGCGAACTATCGCCCCGCCCCGCAGGCCGATGTCCGCTGCGACCATTGCATGTACATGTTTCCACCACTGGCGCTCGGCGGCTGTCGCTTGGTCCGCGGGCTGATCCGCGGCACCGCCACCTGCGACAGGTTCACGCCCCGCCGCTGACCGACCCCTACACCCTGAGGGGGCCGTCGCCCGCGAATAGGGCATGACGCCGCCTGGGGGACTCTCTTCGGCTGGTCTGGCCGGAGGGCGGGTATCTCGATCGAGGTCACTCGAAAGAGCTAAAGGCTCGCGGCTCTGCGGCCGAACTAGGGAGTAATCAGAGGGGGAGACAGGTCATCCTCGGGAGAGGCCGCAACTTCCGAGGTGCGAGTACCTTCTCCCCCTCTTTTTTGCTTCCTGGGTTTGTGTCGCCGCTGTCAGACGAAGCGCCGCTGGAGCACGATCACGTTGGCGACGAAGGCGCGCGTCTCGGCGTAGACACCGTGCGTTCGCACCGACCAGGGACCCTGGTTGTAGGCAGCGAGCGCCCTCCGGGGCCGGAAGTTGAACTCGCGCAGCAACTGGTGGAGGTAGGCCACGCCCACCCTGACGTTCCCGTCCGTGGTCCGCGGCACGCGGCGCCCGATGAGGAACATCTCCACGTACGACCAGGTCCCCGGCGTCACCTGCATCACTCCCCAGGCACCGGCGGAGGAGCGAATGCGCGGCTGGAAGCCGGATTCCATCCACGCCAGCGCCTTCACGAGCGACGGCCGGATAGCGTAGCGGCGCGCCCAGAAGTTGAGCGAGGCACGCACGGTCGACCGCGTACCGCCGACTCGAGCCGCAGGCCTGTGAGAGACAGCTCGGACGCCGAAGGCGCGCAAGGTCTTCGGCCCGACGATTCCGTCTACCCCCAGATGCCGCGCGCGCTGGTAGCCGCGCACGGCGCGGGCCGTCACATACGTGAAACGCCCGTCCACCTTCCCCGGGTTGAACCCCTTCGCCCTGAGGAAGAACTCGAGGCAGGCCACGTCCCAGCCGACTGAGCCGCGCAGGATCAGCTGGCGGCGCCCGAAGAGAGGCCGTCCGAGGCGGCCGAGCTTCCTCCGCGTGAGCGGCCCCGCGACGCCGTCGACGACGAGGCCCGCGCTGCGCTGGAAGCGGCGCACGGCGCGCGCCGTGAGAGGTCCGGCGATGCCGTCGATCGCGCCGCGGTAGAAGCCCTTGGTCTTCAGAGCGACCTGGAGGCCGGGGATCTGGGGGTTGGTAATCGCGTGCGCTCGCGCCGGCAGCACCAGGGCTGCGAAGACGGCAAGGCACGCGACGAGTCGCCGCGAGCGCATGGGAGGGCGAATTTCGGCGCCCGACCGGAGATTCCTGCCTAGGACATGAGCCTGCCTAGGGGATGAGCACGATCTCCACGCGCCCGGTGCGTCGGTACCCGAGGGCCCGTTCCACCTCGGCCTGCGTCGCGTCCCGGACCTCGACCTTGTTACCGACGGCTCGCGCCCTGATTCCTTTTCGCCGGAGCTCGTCCGCGACGGTTGTGGCCGGGCCGGCGACCTTCATGACCGGTGGCGCGGCTTCCGCGCCTCCGGCCTGATCCTCCATTTGCAGCTGGCTCGTTGCTCCGGCAGCGGCGCTGCCTGCCTGGTCGTTGCCGTTCGTTTCGAGTACACCCGAGCTCACAAGGACGACAACCACCGCCGCGACAGCGGCGACCGGCGTCAGGATGGCGAGGAGCCGCCTCGGCGAGAGGGCGGGGCTCCGGTCGGGCGCGCGACGCTGCGTGGGCAAGCTCGTCGAGATCGCCTCGCGCCGCGCGGGAGGCAGGTGGAGGAGCTGCGACTCCCGCAGCGCGTCCTTGCCCGCCTGGACGAGCGCGACCTGCTTCGCGCACGTAGCGCAGCTCGCGAGATGAAACTCGAGCTCCGTGCGGCGGTCCGCGGACAGCTCCCCCTCGACGTAGTCGAAGAGATCGACTTCCTCTGGATGAGTTCCGGTCACCATTCGTTCGACTATTCCCGCTCCGTCCTGGTTCCCAGCAATTCGGCGAGTCGTTTGCGGCCGCGGAAGATTCTCGACTTCACGGTACCCTCGGCGACTCCCGTCAGCTCGGCGATCTCGGCGTAGGAGCAGCCGAGGACGTCATAGAGGACGACGGCGCCGCGGTAGTCCTCTTCGAGGGCCGCGAGGGCCTGCTGAAGCGCTCCGGACAGCTCGTGGGCCACGAACTGGTCGCGGGGGTCGACGGGCTCGGCCACTTCCTCAAGCGGAGCGGTCGGACGCTTCGTCCGCTGATCGTGGACGGCGTTGAGGCAGATCCGGTAGAGCCAGGTCGAGAAGCGCGCGCCGTGCCGGAAGGACGAAAGACCGAGCCACGCTCGGATGAACGCCTCCTGGACGGCGTCGGCAGCTTCGTCCGGCGATCCGAGCAGGCGCGTGGCCAGGGTGAAGAGCCGGTGCTGGTGCCGGTCCACGAGCTGCTCGAACGCCCAGCGGTCGCCTTTCTGAGCGCGCCTTACGAGAGGTCCGTCAGGATCATCCACGCGTGAAGATTCTCCTTTGGCACGGCTACCTCCTGGGAGGCACGGGATCGAATGTCTATACGCGCTCCCTGGCGCGTGCCTGGAGCCGTCTCGGACATGAGGTCATCGTCTTCTGCCAGGACCCGCATCCCGACCGCTACGAAGGCCTCGAGCGTGTCAACGTCATTCGACCCCGGATCGAAGGGCCGCTCCCGGTTTTCGTCCTCGACCGCTACGAGGATCTCGAGCCGGCCTTTCTCCAGGATCTGACTCCGGCCGAGCGAGAACGCTTCGTCGAGCTCAATGCGGCCACGATGCGCGAGTTTCTTCCGGCGGACTACCTCTTCGTCAACCATGTCCTGCTCGGGGCGCCAGTGGGGGCCGCGGTCGGGATGCCCTTCACCGTGAAGGCACACGGCTCGGAGCTCGAGTTCTCGATGCGCGGCAACGACGATCTCGTCGCCTGGGCGCGTACCGCGCTCGGCTCGGCGCAGGATGTCGTCGTCGGCTCCGAGCACATCCGCGACGTGCTCGCGGAGGTGGTCGGCTGGACCGAGCGCGTGAGGATCGTGCCGCCGGGCGTGGACGTGGACGAGCTCCGTCCCGAGCCTCGGGAGGAGGCGCTTCGACAGCTCCTCGAGGAGGCTCGTCGTGATGGGCCGCGCGGCTCCGAACGCGATCCCGACGAGGACAATGCTTCCCGCTTCGAACCGTTCTTCTCCGAGGAGAGGCCCACGGTCGTCTACGTCGGCAAGCTCAGCGAGGAGAAGGGCGTCAGCCTCCTGCTCGAGGCGCTCGAAGGTGTCGACGTACGGGCCGTCATCGTGGGGTTCGGGCCGGCCCGCGACGAGCTCGAGCGCCAGGCCGGCCACCGAGTCCTCTTCACAGGAGCGCTCGAGCACCGGCACTTGCGGCATCTGTGGCCCCTCGCCGACGTCAGCGTGACGCCGTCGGTCTTCCCGGAAGCTTTCGGGATGGTGGCGGCCGAGGCGGCGGCCTGCGGCTCGCCGCCGCTCGTCGCCCGGCATTCGGGCCTGGCCGCGGTCGCAGAGGGGCTCGAAGCCGAGTACCCGGCACGTCACCGCGAGCTTGCGAGCTTCGTGCGGGGTGACCCGGACGACCTTCGGGCCAAGGTGCTGAAGATCCTGAGCCTTCCCCACTCGGAGTGGGAAGAGCTCTCCGTCGCAGCCCGTCGGGCCGCTGTCGAACGTTGGAGCTGGGAGCGCGTGGCCGCTCTGCTACTTTCGCGCGATGGGTGAGGCGCAGCGGCTCAGCCCCGAGGAGCAGATCCGCTTCGCGCGGGAAGGCTTCGACGCGGGCCAGGATCTCACGGTGGCCGTCGAAGAGGAGTTCGCGATCCTCGACCCGCGCACGCACGGCCTCGTCAATCGGTTCGAAGAGTTCGCGGAGGCCGTCGTGGGGACCGAGCTGGAGGGCCAACTCGTCGGCGAGCTGATCGCCTCCGAGGTGGAGGTCCGCACCGGCCGCTGTGAGACGTTCGCCGAGGCGGCGGCGACGATGGCCGAGCGGCGGCGCCAACTTCTCGAGCTCACAGGGCGCCTGGACGCCGCCCTGTGCGGCACCGGAACGCATCCGTGGAGCCCCTGGCAGGAGCAGCGCATCATCGACACGCCCCACTACAGGCGCAACGACGAGCTCCTCCGCTACGTCGTCTGGCGCAACAACAGCTTCGGGCTGCACGTCCATGTCGGGATCCGCGGCGCCGACAGGGCGATTGCGGTCATGAACGCGCTGCGAAGCTACCTGCCCGAGCTGCTTGCCTTTTCCGCGAGCTCGCCCTTCGTCGAGGGCGTGTACACGTATCTCCACTCGGCGCGCACCGAGATCTTCACGCGGATGTTTCCCCGCTGCGGCGTCCCCGACCTCTTCGAGGGCTGGGACGGCTACGAGCGCTACGTTCGTTTTCTCTACGACACGGGCTCGATCACCGAGCACACACAGATCTGGTGGAGCGTCCGACCGCACCTCGCCTTCCCCACGGTCGAGATCCGCATCTGCGACGGCCAACCGGAGCTGGCGGAAGCCCAGAGCCTGGCCGCGCTCCTGTACGCGCTCACGGCGCGGATCGCTCGCGCGGTGGACGAGGGCGAGCCGCTGCCGGCCCACCCTCACCGCCTGATCGAGGAGAACTTGTGGCGCGCAATCCGCTACGGCCTATCCGAGAGCTTCATCGACCTCGACAGCGGGGACGTGCTCCCGACGCGGCAACGCCTGGAGGACCTGATCGCCTGGATCGCGCCGGTCGCCGAGGAGCTCGGAGCGGCGTCGTATCTCGCTGTACCGGAGAAGAACGCCGCTGAGCGGCAGATCGCTGGCTGCGAGGCCGGGGAGAGCATCGAGGCGATCTACGCCCGCGAGGTGCTGGAGCCTGTCCGTGTCTGAGCACGAAGAGGAGGCGGCCCGCCGGCTCGCCGAAGAGCTGAGGAACCTCAAGGTCGAGGACGTACTTCTCAACGTGCTGGTCCAGATCTCGTCGATCGGCTACCGTCGGCTGGGGCTGTCCGAGGAGACGAAGGCAGACCGTGATCTCGGGCAGGCGAAGCTCGCGATCGACACGATGAAGGCGCTCACGCCCGTACTCGCCCAAGTTGTCCCGACCGAGCTCGTGCTCGAGTTCGAGCGGTCGGTCGCCGAGCTCCAACTCGCCTACGTGAAGGCAGCCTCAGAGGATGCCGGTGGCGAGGACTGAGACCCGTGTCCGGTGCCAGTAAACGCTTCAACACCTTCAGCTGTGATAGAAATCCGCGGGCCGCGATCCGGCACCAGCTGCCGGATTGCGCGTAGGCCCTCGACCTCGTGACGGACTTCTTCCAGAACCACAGCGTGCTCTTTGCCCTGCTCTGCGCAGGCGCCGGCATCGCCTGGGGCGCCGTCCTGACGGCGCGCATCCTTCGCCTGTCGCCCGGTAGCGAGCGCATGCAGGAGATCGCCCGAGCCGTGCAGGAAGGCGCTTCTGCGTACCTGCGCCGGCAATACCTCACGATCGCCGCGGTCGCCGGGGTCATCTTTCTCGGCATCGGCCTCTGGAACGACCTCGGCTGGTACACGGCCTTCGGCTTCCTCATCGGCGCGGTCTTCTCCGCGGCGGCGGGTTTCATCGGCATGAACGTCGCCGTGCGCGCGAACGTCCGCACGGCCGAGGCGGCCAAGGGCGGCGTACGCCCTGCGCTCGCCGTCGCTTTCGGCGCCGGGTCGGTGACGGGCCTTCTCGTCGTCGGCCTCGGACTGCTCGGGGTCGCCGCGTACTACGGGATCCTGACGAGGTGGTTCGACCAGGGACCCGACGACGCGACCAAGGATCTGATCGGACTCGCCTTCGGCGGTTCGCTCATCTCCGTCTTCGCGCGCCTCGGGGGCGGCATCTATACGAAAGCCGCGGATGTGGGGGCGGACCTCGTCGGCAAGGTCGAGGCCGGGATCCCCGAGGACGACCCGCGAAACCCGGCCGTGATTGCAGACAACGTCGGCGACAACGTCGGCGACTGCGCCGGAATGGCCGCGGACCTGTTCGAGACCTACGCGGTCACAGCGGTCGCGGTCATGTTCCTCGGGGCCATCAACTTCCCCTCCTCGGGCCTCGTCGTCTACCCGTTGGCGCTCGGCGGGGTCGGAGTCATCGCGTCGGTGATCGGAACGTTCTTCGCCCGGATCGGGCGCACGGGTTCGATCATGAATGCCCTCTACAAGGCCGTCGCAGTCGCGACGGTGCTGTCGGCGATCGGGTTCATCCCGGTCACGCTGGCCTTCGACGGCGGGAAATACGGTTATTGGGACCTCTACGGCTGCGCGCTCATCGGGCTCGCGGTCACGTTCCTCCTCGTCGCGATCACAGAGTTCTATACCGGTACCCGCTGGCTTCCGGTCAAGGGAATCTCGCGGGCGTCCACGACCGGGCACGCGACCAACATCATCGAGGGTCTGGCAATCGGGATGCAGGCGACCGCTCTACCGGTGCTCGTCATCGCCACAGGAATTGTCGGAGCCGCGGGCCTCGCGGGCCTCTACGGGATCGGCGTGGCGGTGATGGCGCAGCTGTCCATGACCGGCATGATCGTGGCGCTCGACGCGTACGGGCCGGTGACGGACAACGCGGGCGGCATCGCAGAGATGGCCGACCTCGACGAGTCGGTGCGCGGGGTGACGGATCCGCTCGACGCTGTTGGCAACACGACGAAGGCGGTGACGAAGGGCTACGCCATCGGCTCGGCGGGCCTCGCAGCGCTCGTCCTGTTCGACGGGTTCACGTCGGAGCTCTCGAACCAGGGCATCCAGGCGACCTTCGACCTGAGCGACGACTGGGTCATCGCCGGGCTCTTCATCGGCGGGCTGATGCCGTTTCTCTTTGCGTCGCTGGCGATGCAGGCGGTCGGCCGGGTGGGGGGGCAAGTAGTGCAGGAGGTGCGGCGCCAGTTTCGCGAGATCCCCGGGATCATGGAAGGAACGGCTCGGCCGGAGTACGGCCGGACGGTCGACATCGTCACGGGCGAGGCGATCAAGAAGATGATGCTTCCCGCCACGATTCCCGTCGTCTTTCCAATCGTCGCCGGGATCATCAAGCCGGAGCTGGTCGGCGGCCTGCTGATCGGGACGATCGTCACCGGGATCTTCCTCGCCATCGCCATGACCTCTGGCGGAGGCGCCTGGGACAACGCCAAGAAGCTGATCGAGGACGGCGCCTACGGCGGCAAGGGCTCAGAGGCCCATGCGGCGGCCGTGACGGGCGACACCGTCGGCGATCCTTACAAGGACACCGCCGGCCCGGCGATCAATCCCATGATCAAGATCACGAACATCGTTGCGATCCTGATCATTCCGCTCATAGCGGCCATTCACGGCTAGCGTCGCGTCCCTGGTCGGCGGCAGCTTCCGCCGGGCACTGTCCTGCGCCCCTCGGGCGTGCTCCCTTGCCAGCGGCGTCCCAGAAACCCGAGGCCGCGGGGATTCAGGCCGGGCGGCGACGCCGAACCTGCGGACCCTGCTGCCCGAGGGCGGCATAGGCAAGCGTCTGTAACGACTCGTTCAGGATCGAGAGCTCGTGCGCGATGCGCACGAGGCCTTCGGCGGTCTCGAACCGGCGGTTGAGAGCGTGCACCTCGGCGCACAGGCGGTCGAGACGCTCGAGGATGGCGTCCAGCTGGCGGTCATCGAGGTGCTGGCGGTCCGGCACTCCCACTGATCCTAACGAGGTCCTCTCTAGACGAGACGACGGTGGTGCCCGGCCCCAGGCGCTCGAGCAAGCGTTCCTGCGCTCCGGCGCCTGCCTCGAGGACGTCCACGCGCCGTTCCGCGCCCAGGTGTGCGAGGGCGATCCGCCCGAGCGGCTCGGGGGCGTCCGTGAAGACGCCCACCCGTATTCCCTCGGAGGTAAGCGAACGGAGAGCCGCGCTTGCCTCGCCGTCCGGGCGCAGGAACACGGGCACTCGGTCTTCCGCGAAGCGCTCCAGCGCTGCGCGCCAGTCGCCGACGCCACCGGCCGCCCAGGCGTCGAGCTCCTCGGCAGCCGCGCCGCGATCGCGCGGCAGCGAAGCGGGATCGAGAGCCGCGATCGACTCGAAGCGGCGCGCTGCATCGGCGAGGAACTCGTTCCAGAGCGGCCGCGTGTCGCCCAGGGCTCCGTCGAGGTCGATGGCCAGCGCCCGCGTCATTGCGAGAGCCGCGCGGCGAGCGCGACGCCGAGGACCGCCCCGGCTGTGTCGATGAGCCAATCCAGCGGCGATCCGTGGCGGCCGGTCACGAAGGCCTGATGCACCTCGTCCGTGACCGCGTAGGCCGAAGCGAGGAGGACAGCGGCCGGCGCGCTCCGGGTTGCGCGAAAGATCAGCCCGCCCAGGAGCGCGTATTCGGCGGTGTGCGCCAGCTTGCGGAGGACGGTGTCCCAGGTTCCGAGCCCGGTTCCGAGGTCAGGAATCGAAGAGAGGACGAAGATGCCGGCCGCCCAGAGGACCACCGGCGCCCAGTACGTGAGCCGCGAAGCGACCATCGCGTGAGCGTAGCCCGAGGGAGGGATGCGGAGTTGAGACGTCGCCGTCGATTAGGCTGGTGGAAGATCCAGATCCTTCCAGGAGTCAATGGCAACTGCGGAAAATCATGATGGCGACCTGCCTCTCGGCGAGGTGATTGCGCGAGCCGGCCTCGTTGCCCCCAACGAGCTCTACGCAGCGCTGGCGACGGCGCGGGCGACGGGCCGCCGCCTGGGCGACGTTCTGCTCGAGCAGGGTCTTCTCGGCGAGCGGGATCTCGCCAGGATGGTGGCAGGGCAGGAGGGTCTCGAGTTCGTCGATCTGGGCAAGCTCGACCTCGATCAGTCCGCCGTCGATCTCCTCTCCGAGCGCAGCTCGCGTCGGCACCGCGCGATCTCGTTCCGCTCTGCGGCTGCGGCCACGTTCGTGGCGGTGGCCGATCCGACGGACTCCGAAGGACTCGACGCGATCGTCGCGGAGATCCCGGGTGGGGTCCGCTTCGTCGTCGCCACCGCCGCCGAGATCGACGCCGCCCTGGCCGAGGCGTTCGGGGAAGCCCCCGCCTAAGAACTCGTCTCAGAATGGGGCTCGTCGCCGGGCGGCTCCGACGGCACAGCTCTCATTTTGGAACGGGTTCTAAGCCTGGTAGGTTTCCGCCACACATAGGCGAACGGCAAGGGAAGCCGGTGCAAGTCCGGCACGGTCCCGCCGCTGTAAGGGGAGACGCTCTCCCGCCGAAGTGCCACTGGCCCCCGGGCCGGGAAGGCGGCGTAAGAGGGAGCCCCGAGTCAGAAGACCTGCCGTCCGCCTCCGATCCGTTCCCCTCGCGGAAGGAGGAAACGTGCTTCGTCGATCCTTTGTAGTCGTCCTTCTGGTGCTGCTCGTGTCTGCCTGCGGGAGCGAGTCGCAAACTTCGACCCCGGGGACCTCGGCTGTCGAAGCCGGCGCCACAGTGCTCGTCACGACGGACTGCGGCGGCGAGGTGGTCCTGGAGAAGGGAGTCGACGCCGGTCAGACGGCCATGCGGGCCCTCGACCGCGTCGCCGACATCGAGACCGACTCGGGTGGGAAGTTCGTGACGGCCATCAACGGCGTCGAGCAAGATTCGGGCAAGAAGCTCGCCTGGCTCTACTACATCAACGGAAAGGCCGCGGCCAAGGGCGCCACCGAGACCAAGCTCGCGGAGGGAGACATCGAGTGGTGGGATCTCCACGACTACGAGCAGGAGTGCCCCGTCGTGCCGCCGGCGGCGCAATGAGGCTCGCTCCGGGGCCCGCGGCGCTGCTCCTGGCCGCGGCTGCGGTGGCGGCGCTCCTCGCCGACCGTGTGCTCCCCCTCGCCGCGCTGACAGGCGTCCTCCTGGCCGTCTGCCTGCGCGTCCCGGGAGGCCGCTACCGGCCGTATGTCGTCGCCACCGCGAGCTCGGCGACGGGAGTCTTCCTTCTCTGGCCGTTGCTTCAGACGACCGGGCTCCATGTTCTCTGGGAGGGCCCCGTCGTGCCGGTGCTGGGCCTTCTCGACGTCACGCAGGAGGAGCTCCTCCTGGCGACCGTCTACTCCCTCCGCCTGGCGGCGGTCGGGTTCGCTTTCGCCGCGTACGCGCTCGCGGTCGACCATGATCGGCTCGTGGCTGCTGCCGGGTTCGCGCGGCGGTCGGCGCTCGCGGTCGCGCTCGCAACGCGGCTTGTTCCAACCCTCGAGCGCGATGCGGCGGGCCTCGCGGAGGCGGTCCGAGGTCGCGGGGTGGAGGTCGCGGGTGTGCGCGGCCGTGCCCTTCTGCTCTCGCCGCTCGTCGCAGGCTCGCTCGAGCGGGCCGCGAACCTGGCGGAGGCAATGGAGGCGCGTGGCTATGGCCGTGCCGGGCATTCGCGCGCGCCGGGCTCGCGCTGGAGCGATTGGGACCGCGCCGCCCTCGGCGCGGCGGCCCTGCTCGTCGTGGCGGGGGCCTTGTGGCTCTAGCCTCAGTCGAGCGGCTGACCTATTCGTACCCCGGCGCTGCCGTGCCGGCGATCGACGACGTCTCCCTCGAGCTCAGGCCCGGGGAGATCGTGGCCCTGCTCGGCTCCTCGGGCGCGGGGAAATCGACCCTTCTGCGGGCGCTGGCCGGGCTCGTTCCGCATTTCCACGGCGGGCGCTTCTCCGGCCGCGTCGTCGTGGCCGGTCACGACACGCGCAGCGCCCGCCCGGCGGAGCTCGCGGGGACGGTTGCGACCGTCTTCCAGGATCCCGAGGACCAGGTGGTCATGGGCGTCGTGCGGAACGAGGTGGCGTTCGGGCTCGAGAACCTCGCCGTCTCTCCGCTGTCGATCTGGCCTCGCGTAGAGGAGGCTCTCGGATCCGTCGGAGCCCTGCACCTCTCCGAACGGCGCACCGTCGAGCTCTCGGGCGGAGAGCTGCAGCGAGTGTGCCTCGCATCCGCTCTTGCCCTCGATCCTTCGTTGCTGCTTCTCGACGAGCCGACCTCGCAGCTCGACCCCGATGGTGCGGAAGAGTTCCTCGCCTGCGTGGAGCGGCTCGGCTGCGCCGTCGTGCTCTCGGAGCAACGGACGGCGCGCGCGCTTGGCCTGGCCCACCGGGTTCTTTTCCTGGAGGGCGGCCGGCTGCTCTGCGACGCGCCGGTCGAGCAGGCGTTCGACTGGCTCGGCGAGCACCACCCCGCCTACCTGCCCAGCCCCCCCGCCGAGCCCGGAGGGGTCGAGCGGGCGGACGCGATCTGGCGTGCCGACGGCGTCGGGTTCTCGTACCGCTCTGGTAGCCCCGTCCTCGTCGGGGTGGATCTGGAGGTGGGTCGCGGCGAGGTCGTCGCGCTCCAAGGGCCCAACGGCTCGGGGAAGACGACGCTCGCTAAGATCGCGGCTGGGCTGTTCCGGCCGGACGAGGGCTCGGTCTGGCGAAGCGGCTCCGCCGGCTACCTCAGCCAGGACCCGGGGCGGTACCTCGTCCGGGAGCAGGTCGTCGACGAGGCCGCTCTCGCCGTGGGCGGCGACCAGGCGCGCGCACTCCAGGCGCTCGAGCGCGTGGGCCTCGGGTGGGCGGCGGAGCGTCATCCACGCGATCTGTCGAGCGGAGAGCGTGAGCGTCTCGGACTCGCCGCGGTGGCGGTCGCAGAGCCGGAGCTTTTGATCCTCGATGAGCCGACACGCGGAATCGACCCGGTTCGCAAGGCCGAGATCGCAGACTGGCTCCGGGCGTACGCAGCCGCGGGCCGCGGGGTTCTCGTGGCGACCCACGACCGTACGTTCCCGGCCGACCGGCGAATCGCCCTCGGCGTAGAGGCTCTCGTTGGCGTCTAGGGTTGCGGTTCTGGCTTCCGCGGCCGCGCTCGGCGCGGCTGCCTGGGCTGCGCTGGACCCGGACCGGGGCGGACTCGCGGTCCTGCTGGCTGGGTTCGCCGTTCTGGTGGTCGGGGCCGCGGCGCTCGAGAGCGGGACCGAGTCGGTCAAGGATCTCGCGCTCATCGCCACGGTGGCCGGGGTGGCGGCGGCCGCGCGGGTGCTCTTTGCCCCGATTCCGGGCGTGCAGCCGCTGACGGTGATGGTGGTCGTCGCGGGGGCCTCGCTCGGAGCCCGGAGAGGATTTGCGGTTGGGGCCGTCGCGGCACTCGCCTCCAACTTCTTCCTGGGTCAGGGCGTGTGGACACCGTGGCAGATGCTCGCCTGGGGGGCCTGTGGCCTTGGGGGAGCGGCCGCTGCCCGGGTGCTTCGCCGCCGGATTGCGTTGGCGGTCCTGACGTTCGCGCTCGGCCTCGCCTTCAGCGCCTTCCTGGACGTGTGGGAGTGGTACGCCTTCTTTCCGCACACGGGCGCCGCCTTCACGCTGCAGATGAGCCGAGGCTTCCCCTTCGATCTCGCGCACGCGATCGGCAACGTGGTCATCTCGGTCGCAATCGGGCCGGAGCTACGCCGGGTGCTCGAGCGCTACGAACGCCGCACACGGGTCGAGATCGCCTGGGCCTAGACTCCACGGCGTGGCCGGCGCCGTCGTTCTGACCGTGGGGAACGAGATTGTTTCCGGGGACGTGGAGAACACGAACGCCTCGTGGCTCGGAAGGCGCCTGGCGGGCCTGGGGATCGGCGTGAAGCTGATGGCCGCCGTCCGCGACGACGTCGAGGAGATCGCCGCCTTCCTGCGGGCAGAGCGGCCGCGCGCCGACTACGTGTTCGTCACCGGCGGGCTTGGTGGCACGCCCGACGACATCACTCGGGAAGGAGTCGCGGCAGGCTTCGGTGTCGAGTGCGAAGAAGTTCCTGCTGTTGCGGCGGAGCTCCGGGAGCGCTTCGAGCCGCGTGGCCTTGGCGACTATGCAGCTCGTTGGGCCTGTCTTCCTCTTGGCGCCGAGCCGCTGCGCAATCCGCTCGGGGGTGCGCCGGGCTTCGTGCTCGGGAACGTCTTCGTCTTCCCGGGCCTGCCGAGAGAGATGGAGGAAATGTTCGATTCGGTGGCGGGTCGATTCCGCGGCCGCCCCATCGGGACCTGGCGCCGGAGCTACCGGACCGGGGAGGGACAGATCGTCGACGTTTTGGAGGAGGCGACCCGGCGCCACCCGGCCGTCACGGTCGGCAGCTATCCGCGCTTCCTCAGCGACGGACCGGAGGTCGAGGTCGTGCTGAAGTCGAGCGATGACGTCGAGCTCGCGCAAGCCTCGCAGTGGATCGAAGCGGAGCTCGCGCGTACCCTCGCCTAGGGCAAGGACTGATCTCGGCCGCCAAGGAAGGGCCGCGGATCAAGGAGCTCCCGGTACCAATGCCACGCGCGCCAGCGCCACGGACGCAGGACGGCGAAGAGCAAGAGCAACCAGCCGAAGAGCGCGGCGAGCAGAAACGCACCCGCGACGCCTGGGCCGCTGCCGGCAGGGCCGGGAGCGGCGTAATACGACCACCAGGCGAGGAAGACAAGCAGCGCGACGCCAAGCGGTAAGAGGGCCAGCATCCGTCCGCAGATCGCTGCAGCAATTGCTGCCATCGGCAGGCCGAAGACGAGCAGCAGGAAAATCCAGCCCATCACGCCCTGGGACCCGAACTCGGCGATGTCGCGCGCCATGCCGTCCATATCTCGTCACACGATAGGCCCGTTCCCAGGGACTCGCTACGATCGGACGCATGGCCGTCGCGTCCCCGGAGAAGTACCTCGCAGACCTCAATCCCGCCCAGCGCGAGGCCGTCCTCGCGACGGAAGGCCCTGTGCTCGTCGTCGCCGGAGCGGGCTCCGGGAAGACGCGGGTGCTCACGCACCGCATCGCTCACCTGGTCACTGCGTGCGGCGTGAAGCCACAGGAGATCCTGGCCATCACCTTCACCAACAAGGCCGCCGGCGAGATGAGAGAGCGGCTCGAGCACATCCTCGGCGACGTCGCGCCGCGCATGTGGGTCATGACCTTTCACGCCGCCTGCGGGCGCATCCTTCGACGCGAGGCGCCACGCCTCGCTTATCGCTCCAACTTCACGATCTACGACCAGGCCGACCAGGTGCGGCTTGTGAAGCAGTGCCTGGAGGAGCTCGAGCGCGATCCGAAGCGCTTCGTCCCCCGCGGCATTCAGGCGCAGATCTCGATGGCCAAGAACCAGCTCATCGGGCCGGAGGAGTACAAGGCGCGAGTGGCGTCCTTCTATGACCAGACGGTCGCGGATGCCTATGCGCTTTACCAGAGGCGGCTCCACTCCTCGAACGCGGTCGACTTCGACGACCTGCTCATGCTCACCGTCGAGGTGCTCGAACGCTTCCCCGAAGCGCTGGACCGCTGGCAAAAGGCTTTTCGCTACGTCCTCGTCGACGAGTACCAGGACACGAACCACGCGCAGTACCGCCTCCTTCAGCTGCTCGCGGGCAAGCACCGGAACGTCTTCGCGGTCGGAGATCCCGATCAGTCGATCTACGCGTTTCGCGGAGCCGACATCCGCAATATCCTGGAGTTCGAACGGGACTTCGGCGGCGGGCGCCTGATCGCTCTCGAGCAGAACTACCGCTCGACGAACTCGATCCTGCGGGCGGCCAACTCGCTCATCACCCAGAACCGCGAGCGCAAGCCCAAGAATCTCTGGAGCGAGCTGGGGGAGGGGGACCCGGTCCGAGTCGTCGAGGTGGAGGACGAGCACGCCGAGGCTCGCTTCGTCGCCGCCGAGACCGCCTCCCTCATCGAGGAGGGCTACGCCGGCTCGGAGCTGGCGGTCTTCTACCGCACCAACGCCCAGTCGCGGGTGCTCGAAGACGTGCTCGTCCGCCAGGAGATCCCCTACCAGGTCATCGGCGGGCCCAAGTTCTACGAGCGCGCGGAGATCAAGGATGCGATCGGCTACCTGCAGGTCATCGACAACGCCTTCGACGCCGTCTCGCTCACGCGGATAGCCAACCGGCCCCGCCGGGGGATCGGGGACGCGTCGCTCGCGCGCCTGCAGACGTTCGCAGACGCGCAGGGAGTCTCGCTCTGGGAGGCGCTGGAGCGGGCCGACGAGGCGGGTGTGGGCGCCGCGCCGCTCAAGGCGGTCGAGCGCTTCCGCACGCTGATGCAGTCGTCCATGGCCGGCGCGCTCGAGCTCTCCGTCCCCGAGTTGCTCGAGCGGGTGCTGGAGAAGAGCGGCTACCTCGAATCCCTCGAAGCGGAGCGGACGGTCGAGGCGCAGGGCCGCATCGAGAACCTGCTCGAGCTCGTCGGCGTCGCGCGTGAGTACCAGGAGCGCGCGGACGAGCCCGGTCTCTCCGAGTTCCTGCAGCAGATCTCCCTCTATTCCGATCAGGACGACCTCTCGGACGAGCGCAGCCTCGTGTCTCTGATGACGCTGCACAACGCGAAGGGGCTCGAGTTCCGCGCGGTATTCCTGATCGGGATGGAGGAGGGCGTGTTTCCGCATTCGCGCTCGCTGGAGGAGCAAGGGCTCGAGGAGGAGCGCCGCCTGGCCTACGTCGGGCTGACGCGCGCCAGGGAGCGGCTGACGCTGACGCATGCGGCCTCGCGGTCGCTCTGGGGCGCGCGCGGCTACAACCTGCCGAGCCGCTTCCTCGACGAGCTGCCGCAGGAGGAGATCGAGCGCGAGCGCCTGCGGCCGGCGTCGTGGTCGGGCTACGGGGCTCCCACGGTGGCGGTGCGCCGCAACTTCCCGGATCTCTCCACCGGAGACTCCGTCCGCCACTCCACGCTCGGCGAGGGCGTCGTCACGCGGATCGAGGCCGACGGAACCGTGACCGTTCGTTTCGCCGAGGACGGCGTCGAGCGGCGCTTGATGCTCGACTACGCCCCGCTCGAGAAAGTTTGATCCCGGTCACCGGCGTCAACGAGCTCGTGCTCGAGGTCGCGGATCTCGAGCGGGCCGTGCATTTCTACTCGGAGCTCCTCGGCTTACCGGTCGTCGAGCGCTGGGAGCAGCGGGAAGCGGCGTGGGTGATGGCCGGCGACCGGACCCGGATCGGCCTCTGGACGCCTCAGGTCGGCGTGGCGGGCGGCCGCGGCGGCGTCCATGTCCATTACGCGATGCACATCTCGGAGGAGGACTACGGTGCGGCCGTCGAACGCCTTCGTGGATGCGGGCTCGACGTCTTCGAGGACGACTTCGGCCACTCGCGGGCTGCCTACGTGAAGGATCCGGACGGGAACGTCGTGGAGTTCTGGACCGGCGACGTCGCCCAGTTGCACGGGTAAACTCCCCGCCCGTGATCGCCCGAAGTGCGGCCGCGGCCCTTGTGGTCGCGGCCATCCTGGCTCCGGGAGCGGGGGCACGGCTGACGGAGCCGCCGGTCAAGGTTCCCGACAGGGAGCTGTTCTACGTGCCGCTGAACGGGAATCTCGGCTCGCCGTTCGGCTCCCGGTGGGGACGCTTCCACGAGGGGATCGACATCGAGGGCTGGGCACACACGAAGGTCTATGCGGCGCTCTCGGGCGAGGTGACCGCGCGTGGCTGGCTGCGCAACTTCGAGGGCTACGGCCTGGTCGTCAAGATCCGGCACAAGGGGGGCATCGTCACGATGTATGCGCATCTGGCGCAGGCATTTGTGAAACGGGGCGACCGTGTCCCCGCGGGCCAGCTCATCGGGCGCGCGGGTTGCACCGGCTCCTGCACGGGCGTACATCTCCATTTCCAGGTGTGGGCGGACGGGAAGCTCACGGATCCGTTGCGCTTCTTGGGGAAGCGGGTGAGGCTCCGCGAAACTGACCGCCGCAAGGGCGGTTAGCTCAGTTGGGAGAGTCCGTGTCCCGTGCGTGTCCCACGAGATTGCAGCCAAAGCGACAAGGTGGGAAGATCCCGACATTGAGCGTCGTCCAGTAGCCACCCACCGAAAGGAGGCTGTATGGACGAAGTCAGCGCACGGGCGGAGATGGCGGACGCAGTCGACGATTCGCGTCTAGCCGTGACCGTGCCGCGCAGCGAGGTCGAGCGTGTCTTGGCCACCGATGAAGAGGTGGACCTCGTACTCGATGTCGTTCGCACAAACGGAGAGCGGGAAGAACGCCGTGTCTTCCTCGCTTGGGATCGAGAGGCGCTCCGCCGCCTCGTCGATCAGAGCGGAGAGCGGATCGTCGTCGCGATCGATCCCAAATCGCTCCAGGAAGCCCTCGGTGCCGACGTGGAAGCTCACGGGCTCCGCGAGATGGGGGCGACGCTCGCGATCGTCGTCGCCACCGCCGCCGGGGGAGCTGGGGCCGCAGGTGCGGTCATCTCCCCGACCAGCGGCTCACCCAGCGGTTCGCCCGCGATCGAGGCGACGGTGGACACGTCCGGCTGGCAGGCCGAAGCGGAAGCGTCCGGCTACGGGGCACGGGGGACGCCGAGCGACGTGGCTGCCGACCCAGCGGACACGTCCGGTTGGGCGGCGTCCGGCTACGGAGTACGGGGAACGCCGAGCGACGTGGCTGCCGACCCGGCGGCGGGGATCGAGAACGTCCGCGCAGGGCAGACGGCACCCGAAGCGGTGTCCGACACAGCGGCCGGGATCGAGAACGTCCGGGCGGGGCGGGAGGCACCGGCAGTAGCGCCTAACCCCCCGTCCGCCAACGTCCTCAGCGGCGTACCCGATACGGCGGCGGGGATTGAGAACGTCCGCGCCGAGCGCACAGCACCCGGCGTGGCTGGTAGTGGCGGCACCTCCATCTCCGCTCCCAGCCCGGCTGTCTCAGCGGCCTTGGCGGGCGGGGTTGTGCTCACGATCGCGGCGGCGGCGTTTGCGCTTCGGCGCAGGCGCGAGCCCGAACCCGCGACCTAGAGCCAAGAGTGGCCCCGGCGCCATATGCCGGGGCCACTCTTCACGACGCGTCTGCCGCCTCGGGAACCGGGTGAGGCTCCGCTAAACTGACCGCCGCAAGGGCGGTTAGCTCAGTTGGGAGAGCACCAGCTCGACAAGCTGGGGGTCACTGGTTCGAGCCCAGTACCGCCCATAAAGGCCTCGCGTGAGCGGGGTTTTCTTCTCAGGAGGTATTCCAACGTGAGCCGTGCCTTCTTCCAGCGAGATGCTTGGTTGCCAAACCTGACCCTGGACCGGATGAGATCCTGATCCGTGGCTGACCGAGTGGAGCATCTGACCGCGGCCCAAAAGGCCGACCTCGAGACGGAGCTGGCGGAGCTCGAGGGTCCGAAGCGTGCTGAGGCCGTTCAGGCGATCAAGACCGCACGCGGCTTTGGG
>JAIBJP010000039.1 GCA_020029625.1 Actinomycetota bacterium
TGGGCGGCGCTGCTGGGCACGAGAGGCGTAACGGCCAACGCTCACCCCGCGAAGGAATGGCGAAACGAGCTTGCTAATGGACCTGCGAACGGCCATCTCGGACGCACCCCGAGCGCGTCCTCGACCTTGATCCGCGCCGACCCGCGAACGACGACGTAGATCTCCTCTTGCCCTTCATGCTTGTGGCCGAAAGGGATGCGAAAATTGGGCGCGAGTTTCATGAGGCTCAGCCCGAGCGTCTCGCCCTCGAGTGCTGAGCGGGCAAAGCGCGCGCCCATCTCTGCGGGCATGTCGAACTTCGGCGCCTGGTTCTCCACTTCCCTGAGGTTTTTCTTCGTATGGCTGCTCATGTCCCGATTCTGAGCAGAAAGCCATTCCCAGAAACCTGTATGGCCGCCGCCGCCGCCGTTCCCACGAGCGAAACGCGGCCTTGGCCCTGGCCGAGCTCCTGAGCCGTCGCGGCCTCGCGCGATACCTCACTGCCGGATGACCTAAATCGGCCCACCTTTCCCGAGGCGCGGCTACCAACGGCAGCTTGACGCGAACGCCCTGACTTGGGAGAAAGGAGGAAACACGGAGGGAGGCCGATATGCGTCCGCGGTTCACGGTTCGGAGGTTCCTCATCTTCATCGGCGTTGGGGCGATAGCGGTTGCAGCCCCGTTCGCGGTCCTCGCTGCGACCGGCACGTTCTCTGGAGCGGCCGAGCGACAAAGCGCCAAGTGGACGACGACAGCGGTCTCGACCTCGAGCAAAACGTGGAAGAACGTGCCCGGGCTGGCGATTACACGATGCACCCTCAACCAGGTCACGTTGATGGTCAGCGTCAACGTGGAAGGCGGACCCGTTCGCTTCCGCGCGATCATCGACGACGTGCCGGAGGCACCGATGAAGCCCACGTCCTCAAGGTTCGTCCCCCAGGGCACTGAATCGTTCGCGTACACGTTCGTCGGCAGGACGGGCCCCTTCGAGGCGGACGACACGCACCGCTTCAACGTCCAATGGCGCTCGCCGAGCGGCGCGCAGATCACGATGCACCAAGGCGCGATCAACCTGCTTTTCCAGCGCGGAACGCAGGGGTGTCCCTAGCCGCCTCGCCCGATGCCACACGGTGCTCGACAAGGGCCGGCAGCACGCACGGCATAGCAAGCTGAGACGACGTGCAGCTCTACGATCCGGCCAGCCACGCTTCCTGAGTGAGAGTTGCGAGATTTGACGAGCGGCTGTCCAGACTCGCGACCGACACCGAATCGCATCGCCTTCGTCCTCGCTGCTCTTCCGCCACCGCCGGCGCGGGTGCTTGAAGTGGGCTGCGGCGCCGGCAATCTGGCACGCGCGCTGGACGACGCCGGGTTCCGCATCCTCGCAATCGATCCCGAGGCTCCCCGGGGGCGAATCTTCCGTCGCACTACTCTCGAAGAGCTTGATGAGGCCGAGCCCTACGACGCGGCGGTAGCAAGCTACTCGCTCCACCACATCGCGAACGTTGATGCGGCGCTGGACAAGATTGCCGGCCTGCTCACCCCTCGAGGAAGCCTGGTAATCGAAGAATTCGGCTGGGATCGCGTCGATCGGCGGACTGCGGAATGGTACGGGCGAAAGCAAGGAGAGCCGTCCGTCGAGTCGGTGCTGGAGGCATGGCGGATCGAGCACGAGGGGCTGCACGGATACGACGCGATGCGGCCCGCATTCGACGCACATTTTGCAGAGGTGTTCTTCGAGTGGCGCCCCTATCTCTACCGATGCCTCGAGCGCGACGAGCTTGAGGACAGCGAGCGTGAGGCCATCGCGCGAGGCAAGATCCGCGCGGTCGGCTTCCGCTACGTCGGTCTTCGACGGTGAGTCCCTACTAGGCGGCTTCTACGGCCTCGAGCGCCTGACGGTAATCCTTGCTCTGCGGCCGGAAGAAGGTCGCCATCTTGTAGTGGCTGACGGCCTCTTCCGGGCGGCCCTGCTTCTCGAGGCAGCGTCCGAGGGCGAAGTGCGCGTAGTGGTCGACGGGCCGGAGCTCGAGGATCTCCCTGAACTCCTGCTCGGCTTCCGCGAAACGGCGGATGCGGAAGTAGGCGATCCCGAGCGCCTCGAGAATCGACGTCTTGTCCGGTTCTCGCCGCTTGGCCTTCTCGAGCGCGACGGTCGCCTGAGCGTTCATGCCCGCCGCCATGTGCTCGCGACCTTGTCGAAAAAGTTCGTACGTCTCGCTCATTCGCCCTCACTCAAAAGATACGGGAAGTTGTGCCTGACGACGTCGGCCGGGCGGGTGAGATCGCGCATCGGCCCCATTTGGAGCGCCAAGACTTCCTTCCCAGCCGCGATCGCCTCCTGAACGGCATGCGCGATCTCGAAGGGCGGCCCCGGAACGCTTCTCAGAGCATCGGCGAGCTCTTCGCCCAGGATCCAAAGCGGGGCAGCCGCGTAGTCGTGCGAAGCTCCGCCGAGCTCGGCGACCAGCCCGTTCTCGACGCGTACCGGTGTCTCGTCCGCCCGCCCAGCGGTGCGGACCCCCAGCCCGCCTGCCCCCGAGGTGCCGGCCCAGCTCGCGACGAGGCGGCCTACGTCTCCGCGCAGGAAGACCGTGTCAGCGGCGGTCACTAGCAGAGGCGGAAGGGCTCCCGCGTCGAGCGCGCGTACGACCGCGTCCGCCGAGCCGAGTGCCTCGGGCTGGCGAACCGTGCTGACCCTGAGCCGGAACGACGAGCCGTCCTCCACGAGAGCCTCGACCTGCTCGGCGAGATGCCCGGTCACGACCGTGACCTCCTCGAAGCCCGCAGCTGCGAGCTCCCGGAGGAGCGTCGCCAGGACCGGCCGGCCGTCGATCGGAAGAACGGGCTTGGCCCAGCGCTCCGTCAAGGGGCGCAAGCGCGTCCCCTGACCCGCCGCCATCACGACGGGTGTGAGGTTCACAAGGTCAGGGAGCGGAGGCTGATGGCGCCTCTGAAGCGGCTGAAGACGCTGAGTTGGTGTCGCAGGTCACGCCGGACGCGCCGCAGCTCCCTCCGCGCCCTGCCGACGGCCGCGTCCGCCTCTGACGGCCTGGCGAAGCGGGCCACCGAGGCCCAGCGCACGAACGGGCCGGCGTCGACCGCGTAGTACCGGTCCAGCTCCTGGCCGACCTCCGCGAGACTGGCACTCGGCGGCAGCTCGTAGCCCTGGTCGGCGAGGAAGCCGACGATGTCCTTCCGGCAGGCGGAGGCGAGGTTTCTCGGGTCCCGGCCGGCGAAGCGAAGCGTGCGGCGTAGTGCCTTGAGGCCCACCACGAGCCCCATCGCGGCCGCCAGGACGAGGAACGCAAGCGCGACGATGCTCGGACCCTTGTCGCGGACGAGGGTGCCTCCCCCGGCCCCCGACGGGTTGCCGAGCCCCGAGACGCCCTCGAGGCCCGGCCGGCCTTGTGCGCGCTCCGCCTGGCGACGGAGCGAGTCGAGGACCTCGCTTCCCACAAACGAGGAGGTGTCGCGCGTGTCGAAGACGGGGGACGAGGGATCGTAGGCCGCATTCAGGAGGCCGCGGCCGGGCGTCGGGTCGAACGGCATCCAGCCCCAGCCCGGGAAGTAGACCTCCACCCAGTCGTGCGCCTGGTGGTCGGTCACCTTCCACTCATGCCTGCCGGAGTCGTAGCTGCCACTCGTGAAACCGGCGGCCACCCGGGCGGGGATCCCGAGGAAGCGGAGCATGAGCGCCATCGCGCCGGCGAAGTGCTGGCAGTAGCCACTCTTCGTCCGCGTGACGAAAGCTGCGAGCGCGGGCTCGCTGCCGATTGGGAGAGGAGGCGTCTGGTCGTAGCGGAAGCCGCCGTCGCGCCGGAACCACGCGACCAGGGCCACGGTTGCCGCATACGGCGTGCGGGCGTCACCGACGACCTCTCGGGCGACGTCGTAGAGCGGCCGGTTGCCCTGCATGAGGGAGTCGTTCTCCCACGTCGCGTCGAAGAAGACGTGCATCAAGTCGTCTCGGTTGCGCGTGTCGAATGTGGGCACCCGACCGCCTCCTTGGATCACCTCCAGGTAGCGGTCGATCGTGCTCGGATAGTTGGTGCTGGCCTTGGCCAGGTCGCTCGGTCTGGCGCGGGGGACATAGCTCGACACCGTGAAGCGCTGCCCCTGGCGGAGCGCGCGCGGGAGGACCACGATGTCCCCGTTCTCGTACTGCACTTCGGTGTCTGCAGGCGGACGCCAGCGCACGGGCTGCGCCGAGGCCATGAGGTGGTTGTCGCGGAGAGCCTCCACGGTGATGTCCTGGCGGACCCAGTTCGATTGTTCATGAGCCTTCGTCGGGAGCCCGGTCACGTCGATCTGCTCGGGCTTGCCGGCTTCGCCGACATCGAGGCTCTCCTGCCAGCCGTTCCCGGTGTAGTCGTCCAGCGTCGTCGCGCGCCAGTAGAGGTTCCGCTGCGGGCCGGGGACACGGACCTTGAAGACGAGGGTCTTCTTCTTGGGGAAACGGATGCCGAGGTAGTGTGAGTTCCAGACGTAGCGCACGCCGACAGGGGTGTCCGGACGGTCGTAGGGGTCCCAGGACTGCCAGCTCAGGAAAGCGCCTTTCGCCACTGCGCCCGAGGTCGACGCAACGGCCGCCGCGGCGACGAGTGCGATCGTGACGGCGATCCCCTGCACCAGCCCGCGTGTAGGCCGGGCTCCTGCGCGGAGGAGGAAGAGGACGGCGAGGACTCCTGCGAGCCCGAGGGCGCCGACCGCCAGCGGCCGCTCCCCGGGGACCAGCGTCGCGGGCCAGCCCACGGCGACGACGAGCGCGACGGCGGCGGCCACGGGCCGTCGCGCGGCCAGCAGCACCCCGATCACGCCGCAGAAGACGAAGATGGCCACGAGCACCACCGCATGCATGAGCGGAAAGTCGTCTGGGCGAAACGGTAGTTGGGTGTCGTAGAAGTTCAGGAAGCCGTCCTTGAACGATCCGAGCACCGGCCCGAAGAAGTTGTGCTCAGCCCCTGGACGGGCGTCCGTGACCGGCAGGTCGAAGGCCTGCGCGGTCGCCGCGAGCAGGGCCGCGACGCCGATCCCCAGCGCGCTCCAGCGCCGACCCACCGCGACGGCGATGCCCGGAAGCACGCCGAGCGCGATCATGAGAGCGAGGTTCCAGTAGGGAACGGCACCGTTCTCGAGGCGGAGCCAGGCAGTGGCCACCAGGAGTGAGGCGAGGACGTAGAGAACGAGCGTCCTAGCCAACCGCTGCTCCCGTCGGCTGAGCTCCGAGGATCGCGGCCAGATTGTCGCCGCGCCGCAGCACGGCGACGGCGACGCCGCCCCGCTGGAGCCGCAGCACCTGGCCCGCCGTTGCCGGGTCGAGCTGGGCAGTTGCGCCCTCGGCGAAGCTCGCAGGCTCGACGTAGACGAGGGTGGCGGCGCGCCGGCTCATCATCCGCTGCAGGAGCCGGTCGACGAGCCGCGGGCTCAGGCTCGCGGTGACGACCGTCAGCTCGAGTGCCCGGCCCGCCGGCCCGGCCTCGTCGGCGAGCATCGCCGTCACCGGCGTCGACCCGTCGGGCTCGACCGCGGCGAGGAGCTCGAACGCCCGCAGCCAGTCACCGTCGAAGGAGTGGACACGCTGGTAAGGACGCGAAGCCGAGTTGACGATCAGGGCGGCCCGCCGGCCTCTGCTGGCATGCGACTTCAGGAGCGAGCCGGCTGCTCGCACCTGGAGCTCGAAGCTCGAATCGGGCGCGACACCGGCGACTGCGCTCGCGTCGGCGTCCAGGAGCACCGCCGTCTCGTCGCGCGGGGCGTCTTCGAGCTCCTTCACCATCAGCTGACCTCGCTTGGCGGTCGAAGGCCAGTGGACGCGCCGCAGCGACTCGCCCTGCTCGTAGGCGCGGACGCTGTGGAGGTCGAAACCGGTCGGGCGCCGCAGCAAGAGGCGCCGGCCCTCGAGCGCGCGCGCGCCGGAGTCCGAGAAGAGGCCGTCCAGGTCGACGAGACGCGGGTAGACGAGGAGCGATTCCCCCGCCGGGAGCTTGAGCTCGACGCGCTCGAGCCCGAACGGGTCCTCGAGCACGGCATCGACGGACTCCACCGCATAGCGTCCGCGCGGGACGCCATCGATGCGGTAGCTGCCCCGGAGGCGGCCTCTGCGGTTGACCATCACGGTCTCGATTTCGCCGAGGCGAGCGATCCGCTCGCGCACGACCAGGGCTCCCGACGGCATGCGGCCCTCGAGGTCCACCTCGAGGCGCACCGGAATGTCGTCCCCAGCGAGGTGCTCACCTTGCGAGAGGATGCGATTCAGCGTCATCGGCTTGGCCAGGAAGCGCACCCAGAGAGCCGCGGCCGCAACCGCGAGCACGAGCCCGAGCGCGATCGGGTAGAGCGCCTCCGAGCCGAACCCCCACGCTGCGAGGTAGACGCCGCCGCCGAACGCGAGGATCCAGCGGCCGCGGTCGGTGAGCATTCGCTACACCAACCGCCCGGCTAGACGGGCACCGGCGTTCGCTCGAGCACGCTCCGGACGAGATCCTCGGCGTCCAGGCCGGAGGAGCGCGCCTCGGGCGCGAGGATGAGCCGGTGCGCGAGCACGGTCGGGGCGACGGTCTTCACATCGTCCGGCTCCACGTAGTCGCGGCCGGAGACGATCGCGCGCGCCTTCGCCACGCGCATGAGCGCGATCCCGGCCCGGGGGCTGGCTCCGAGGTACAGACGACTGTCGGAGCGCGTCTGCCGCAGGAGCGTGACGACATAGCGGTTGATGCTCTCCTCGACAAAGACCCGGCGTGTGTCGTCGATGGCCTCCATGAGCTCCTCTGCACTCGCCACGCTTTCGAGCCGGTCGAGCGGCTGGTCCGTCGCCTGAACGGAGAGCATCTTCGCCTCCTCGGCGAGCGGCGGATAGCCGATCGCGATGCGCATGGTGAAGCGGTCGAGCTCGGCCTCCGGCAGCGGATACGTGCCTTCGTACTCGATCGGGTTCTGCGTCGCCATGACCATGAAGGGCGGCGGCAGCAGGTAGGAAACGCCGTCGACCGTGACCTGGCGCTCCTGCATACACTCGAGGAGCGCCGCCTGCGTCTTCGGTGACGCGCGGTTGATCTCGTCGACGAGCAGGATGTTCGCGAAGACAGGCCCGGGCCGGAACTCGAACTCGTTCGAGCGCTGGTTGAAGACATTCACGCCCGTGACGTCCGAGGGCAGGAGGTCTGGAGTGAACTGGAGGCGCGAGAACGCGCAGTCGATCGAGCGCGCAAGGGCTTTGGCCAGGCTCGTCTTCCCCACGCCCGGGAAGTCCTCGATGATCAGGTGCCCCTCCGCGAGCAGGCAGAGGAACGAGAACTGCAGAGTCTCGTCCGGGGCGTGGATGACGCGCTGGAGATTGCCGATGACGCGCTCAGCCAACTCGGCGGTCCGAGTTGCCTCCAGCTCCTGCTCTGCTCCGACGACCTGCTTGTCCACTAGCCCCCTCCAAGTAAGCCCTCGACCTCGTCGAGGATAGCCACAGCGCATTCCTCCTTGCTACGCCTCCCGACCCTGCGCTCACCACGGGCGGACACGAGGACGAGCTCGTTCTCTTCGGCCTCGAAGCCGATCCCGGATTGAGATACGTCGTTGTAGACGAAGAGGTTCCCTCGCTTGTTGGCGAGCTTCTCCCGAGCGCGCTCGAGCCCCCGCTCGCCGGAGTCGGCCGCGAAGCCGACCAGCACACGTCCGTTGCTCGGCATCGAGCCGAGCTCGGCGAGCACGTCCTCAGTCGGCTCGAGGTCGAGAGACCACATCTCCCCGTCCTTCGGGCGCTTGCCTTCCTCCGGTTTGCTCGGACGATAATCGGCCACCGCGGCGGCCATGAGGACGACCTCGGCGTCCCCGCGAGCGAGCATCTCACGGCGCATGTCCGCGGCGGTAGGCGCAGGTACAACCTCGACACCTGCCGGTGGCAGGATCGATCCGTTTGCGTACACGAGCGTCACGTCGGCCCCCCGCCGCTTCGCCTCCGCCGCGAGCGCGACTCCCATGCGTCCGGAAGAGCGGTTGCCGACGAAGCGGACGAGGTCGATCGGCTCCCTGGTCCCTCCGGCAGAGACCACGACGTGCTTCCCGGCCAGAGACGAGGTGTGCCTCAGAATCTTCTGGCAGCGAGCGAAGATCGCTTCGGGCTCCGTCATGCGGCCGGGCCCGTGCTCGCCCTCGGCCAGCTCCCCCGCCTCGGGCCCGAGGATCTCCACGCCCCTCTCGACCAGCGTGGCGACGTTCTCCTTCGTGGCGGGGTGCTCCCACATGCGCACGTTCATGGCGGGCGCAACGAGGAGAGGACCACGGAACGCAAGAGCCGCCTGGGTGAGCACGTTGTCGGCCAGGCCGTGCGCGAGCTTCGCCAGGGTGTTGGCCGAGAGCGGAGCGATGACGAGCAGGTCCGACTCGACGAGGTGCGGATAGAGGTCGCGAGGAGCCTCTCGCCGCGCGAGCGCTTCGAAGGTGTGCGTCGTCACGAAGCGCTCCGCGTCCGGCGTCAGGACCGGAGTCACTTCGTGGCCGGCCTTGACGAGCAGGCGCACGAGCTCACAGGCCTTATAGGCCGCGATACCGCCCGTCACGCCAACGAGAACCCGAGCCACCCCGGCTCCTTTCGCCGCTAGCGCGCTACTTGTACGAGACCTTGATCTTGCCCTCGGCGATCTCTTCGAGGGCCATCGTCAAGTAGTTCTTCGAGCGCGACTCGACAAGCGGCGGCGGAAAGTCGTCGAAAGTGCCTTCGCCGAGCTGGTGATGGTAGTTGTTGATCTGTCGCGCCCGCTTCGCCGCCGCGATCACCAGTGCGTAGCGCGATTCCCGGACGTTCTTGAGCAGATCGTCGATGCGTGGATACATCATGTTGCGCTCAGTCTACCGACAGACGCGAGCTCCTTCGTGACGATGCCGTCAAGCTCCTCGACGGCGCGCTCCACGTCGTCGTTGACCACGACGTGCGCGAAGTCGTCCGCCTCCTCCATCTGACGGCGCGCGACCTCGAGTCGCTCCTCGATCACCCCGCTCGACTCCGTGGCTCGCTCGCGCAGGCGGCGTTCGAGCTCCTCGAAGCTCGGCGCGGCGATGAAGATCGTGACCGCGCCCGGCCAGCTGCCCTGCACCTTCTTCGCGCCGACCGTCTCGAGCTCGAGGACGCAGCTCCGCCCGTCCGCGAAGATGCGCTCGATCTCGGAGCGCAGCGTCCCGTAGCGGCCCGACACGTACACCACGTGCTCGAGGAACTCCCCGCGCTCGACGCGCTCGAGAAACTCGTCCTCGGACAGGAAGTGGTAGTCCTTGCCGTCTACCTCCCCAGGACGACGCCCCCGCGTCGTGGCGGAGACGGCGAGCTCGAGGTCGGAGCGCCGTTCGAGCAGTCCCTTGATGAGCGTGCCCTTTCCGGCCCCCGAAGGGCCGGTGATGACGAAGAGCTTCGGCCCGTCGCTCAGCGGCGGAGCAGCCCGACCAGCTCGGTGCGCTGACGGTCGGACAGTCCGCCTACCGTCTTCGACTGGCTGATCCGGCACTGGTTGAGGAACCTTGCGGCTTTCACGCGACCGAATTTCGGGACGGCCATGAGCATGTCGAAGACCTTGGCGGTCTCCACGTACCCGGGCGGGTTGCGCAGGATGTCTTCGATCCGCGCCCTGCCATTCTTCAGGTCCTTCTTGAGCTGGGCGCGGCGGACTCGGATCTCGTTCGCGCGCCGGAGCGCGTCCATCCGCTGGTCCAGTGAGCGCACGGGAGCCTGGACCTGGGTCTTCGCGCTCTGCATGGCGCGCCATTCTAACAGCGCCCCCTCGCGCTTCAAGTGCGAATTTTTCGCTGCTATTTAGCTTCTTTTGCCCAACTAGGCAACGCGACGCAGCGGGGCGGGAGCCTTGTCGCCATGCGCGAGGGCGTGAGCGTCAAGGGGATTCTCGAACCCTAACGCTTCCGCTTCGGCTGTGAGCTCGGACCGGATTCGGCCCGGTGCCTCGGGGTCGGAGAAGAGAATGGTCCCGAGCGCGCAGACGCTCGCTCCGGCGGCGATGAGCTGTAGCGCGTGTCTTCCGGTCTCGACGCCACCCATCCCCACGATCGGGAGGCCGGTGGTCTCGAAGCAGACGAAGACGGCGGCGAGGGCGATCGGTCTGAGGGCCGGGCCGGAGAGCCCTCCCGTGGCGGTGGAAAGAGTCGGGGCGAGAGTCTGAGGGTCGAGCGCTAGGCCGCGGATCGTGTTCACGAGAGAGAGGCCGTCCGCGCCGGCCTTCGCCGCCGCCACGGCGACCGAACCGACGTCCCCGTCCGCAGCCGAGAGCTTGGCGTAGAGCTTCTTGGAGGTGGCTTCGCGTGCGGCCGCCACGATCTCGGCCACGGAGCCGACGGGCTCGGCGACGTTTGGGCAGGAGAGGTTCAGCTCGACGGCTTCGACGACCGGCTCCTCGTCGAGGTGTCGGCAGAGATCCGCGTAGTCGTCCGCTGAGAATCCTCCCACGGACACCCAGATCGGGAGCTCCAGCTCGGCCAGACGGGGCAAGACGTCCTGGCGGAAGGAGTCGATGCCAGGGTTCGCCAGACCGATCGAGTTGAGCATCCCGACCTCGGTCTCTGCGATCCGGACGGGCTCGTTCCCGCCTCGCGGCTGCGGCGTGACGGTCTTCGTCACGAAGGCGTCGAGCTCCCGGGCGACCTCGGGCGCCGTCAAGGCGTCGAGGCATCCGGAGGCGTTGAGGATCATGCGGCCTCCGCGTCGAGAACGGGGCCGTCGACGCACAGCCGCTTGAGCTCGCCGCCGATGCGCACGGCGCATCCGTAACAGGCGCCGTAGCCGCAGGCCATCGGCGCTTCCCAGGCGAGCTGAGACCGCGGCGCCAGACGCGCGACGGCGGCCAGCATGGGCTCGGGCCCACATGCCAGCACGTCGTGCCTCGGCCGCAGGAGCTCCGTGACGAGGCGCGGCTCGACAGCGACCTCCGCGTTCGGGACGAGCGCGGCGGCCTCGGCATGTTCGCTCGTCCGG
Source organism: Actinomycetota bacterium (assembly GCA_020029625.1). GTDB lineage: Bacteria > Actinomycetota > Thermoleophilia > Gaiellales > Gaiellaceae > JAIBJP01. The sequence continues at coordinate 10,946 of JAIBJP010000039.1, forward strand.
AAGCCGAGCACCGCCGGCGGCCGGCCGAGCCGTTCGGAGAGATAGGGGAATGGCGCGACGCCGATGCCGCCTCCGACAAGGAGCGGTCGCTTGACGTCGAGGCGATAGCCGTTCCCGAGCGGCCCGAGCACGTCGACCGCCTGCCCACGGACGAGCTCCACGAGGGCACGCGTTCCGGGGCCGATCGGGTCGATGAGAAAGGCGAGCTCCCGGCGAGTCGCGAGACAGAGGCTCATCGGGCGGGGAAGGAGCCGTCCGGGCGGCGAGAGCATGAAGAACTGCCCGGGCACGCCGGATTCCAGGCTGCCCCGCTTGAGGCTAACGAGGCTGTAGGGCCCGACCCGCTCGACTCCCGCGACAATGAGGGCTTCCCTACGCACTTATCCGCTCCTGGAGGGAAAGGGCGTCCTCCCGCCGTGCCCGCGCGATCGCCTCGACCGCTGCGAACGCGCCGGCAAGCGTCGTGATGCACGGCACTCGAGCGAGGATCGCGGCTTCGCGAATCAGGTAGCCGTCGGAGCGCGCGCCGCGTCCGGCGGGCGTGTTCACGACGAGATCGCAGCGGCCCCGGCGAACGAGGTCGACGATCGTCGAACCGCTCCCTTCCTCGGCAACCTTCCGAACGTGGGTGACGGGCAGGCCCGCTGCCGCGAGGGCGCGGGCCGTCCCCGAGGTGGCGCACAGCTCGAAGCCGAGCGCGGCGAGACGCTTGCCGACCACTGCAGCGGCGTCCTTGTCCGCGTCGCGCACGGAAAGGAAGGCGGTGCCCCTCTCGGGGAGGGGCCTACCGGCCGCCCGTTCGGCCTTAGCGAAGGCCGTGGGAAAGTCGGCTGCGCTGGCCATGACCTCTCCGGTGGAACGCATCTCGGGCCCGAGGATCGAATCCGCGCCCGGGAAGCGCGCAAAGGGGAAGACAGCCGCCTTGACGGAGACGTGCCCTCTGCGGCCTCCGGTCAGGTCGAGATCGGACACTTTCGCGCCGGCGGCGAGGCGACACGCCGCATCCACGAGGTTGATCCCGATCGCCTTGCTCGCGAACGGGACCGTGCGTGACGCACGCGGATTGGCCTCGAGGACGTAGAGCTGTCCGT
>JAIBJP010000095.1 GCA_020029625.1 Actinomycetota bacterium
CCGGCGACCACGCCGGTGTGTACGCACGGTCGTGCGTCAACCTGCGGACGGCCGAGCCATCGGGGCGCATCACATAGACGTCCGTGTAGTTGTCCGGATAGTCCCGATGCGACGTGAATAGGATGGAACGGCCGTCGGGCGACCAGTCCACCTGCCACCCTTCGCCAGCGGAGGACAGGTCCACGACCTTCGAGCCGTCGGCCTGCGCGATGTACATCACGTGGTCCCCAGTGAGATTCGAGTTGAAGGCGATCCGGGACCCGTCCGGCGACCACGACGGGTACTCGCCGCCCTCGGTGTGGGGCAGGACCCGGAGGGCCGTCCCGTCCGGTTTGATCACCGAGAGGCCTGCGCGCCCGGCGAAGGCGATCAGCGATCCGTCGGGCGACCAGGCCGGCGATAGGCCCGCGGCCAGCCGCCGCTGCCCCGTGCCGTCGGCGTTCATGACCCAGATCTCCGGCTCGCCGCTTCGTTCGGATCGAAACGCGATCTGCGTGCCGTCTGGCGACCACGACGGGTCGAAGTCGGGTGCGGGGGAATGCGTAAGCCGGGTCAGGTCCGTGTCGTCGGCGTCGATCGTCCACACGTCGTCGAAGTTGTCGAACGCGATCCGCCCGCTCGGCCCCGGCGCGTCAGAGACTGCCGTGGACGGAGACGGGCGATCCTGTCGCTGCTCCCGATCGGACCCCCCGCCGCACGCCCCCAGTACCAGGGCCCCCGCCAGAACCATCGAGAAGATGCGGCCCCTCCTCATGCCCTTTTGTACTCCCCGGCCAGCCCCGCGGTTCCCAGTCGATCGAGGGCAGTCGGCGCTGTCAAACGACCTGGTCAGCGTGCTCCCGGGCAGGATTCGAACCTGCGCTCCCGCCTCCGGAGAGAGTTGACAAACGCCTCGCCCTCGCTCTGAACGCGCCCTCCTGTGCCAAGGGTCGACGACATGAAGACGTTCACGAATCGCTGATCGGGCATGGCCGGCGAAACGAGCGTCACTCTCACGGTATCGGGACTCTCCTCCTGGGCATCTACCTCTTGGCGAAGATCGTCCGCTGTCCGTGCGTCGTATGCTCCTCGGCTATCAAGGGCGTAATACATCGGCTTCGGTTCACCCGTAGTGGACTGGCAAGTTGGCAAGTACGGGCGGAGTAAGTCCTCAAGTCGCGCGATGAGGTTCCAATCCGGCAAGTGGACCTGGGGCAAGTCAAACAAGTCCTCTTGGTACAGGCGAGGCACGAAGCCCGAAGTTTAGGGAGCCGCGCGGGGTCCGCCCGGGGTCCAGCGGAAAATCCGTAGGTCGGCCCGGAATACGGAAATCGCCGCCTAGCAGCGATTTCGTAGGTGGGCGCACCTGGGATCGAACCAGGGACCTCCCGCGTGTGAAGCGGGCGCTCTCCCGCTGAGCTATGCGCCCCAGCGAAGGGTCAGCTTAGCCGCGAACCACGCTGGTACCATGCGCTTCGCCCGGCCGCGCTAAGTGGGGAGCTAGCGGTTCCCTGAACCCGCAATCCGCTCTAGCGGGGCCGAATCCCTTCCCGAGGGGGTTGTTGTTCGAAGTAGGGCTTGCGCACGCGAGCATTGACGGCCAGGTTCCGCGCACTGGGAGCCTGCGAACCGCGTCAGATCCGGAAGGAAGCAGCGCTAAGCAGTTTCTCTCAGGTGCCGCGGATCAGCCTGGCCTGAGCGAGCGTCGCCGGCACCGCTTCGAGAGCGCCCTCGACGGCAGGTGCGCGGCCGGGCTTAAACTCCTCTCACCGCGTGGCCGCCCTCTACCGTAAATATCGCCCGCAGGACTTCGACGAGGTCGTGGGCCAGGAAGCGGTGGTTCGTACCCTGCGGAACGCGATCGAGCGGGATCAGATCCGCCAGGCCTACCTGCTCGCGGGCCCGCGCGGAACCGGCAAGACCTCCCTCGCGCGCATCCTGGCGAAATGCCTCAACTGCGAGCAGGGCCCGACCGCTTCGCCGGACAAGACGTGCAACTCGTGCCTCACGATCGCCGCGGGGACCTCCCTCGACGTGATCGAGATGGACGCCGCGAGCCAGCGCGGGATCGACGACATCCGCGAGATCCGCGAGCACGTCATCCTCCAGCCCGTCGAGGGCCGCTACAAGGTCTACATCCTCGACGAGGCGCACCAGCTCACGGACGCCGCCTGGAACGCGCTCCTGAAGATGATCGAGGAGCCTCCGCCGCACCTCGTCTTCGCCTTCTGTACGACCGAGCTCCAGAAGGTCCTCGCGACGGTGCGCTCGCGCTGCCAGACCTTCCTCTTCGCACGACCGCGGCTGGCCGAGCTGACGAGGCTCCTGAGGAGAGTGGCCGACGGGGAGAAGATCGAGGCGCCCGACGCCGCGCTCTCCTTGGTCGCGCGGAGCGCACGCGGAAGCTTTCGCGACGCCGTCTCCACCCTCGACCAGCTGTCTGCCGCGACGGACGGGCAGATCACCGTGCAGGCCGTCCTCCAGCTCCTCGGAGCCGTCGAGGAGGAGGCGCTCTTCCGCATCTGCGACCTCGTCGTCGACAGGGACACCGCCGGCCTCCTGAACTTCGTCGAAGAGCTCGCGGAGCAGGGGCAAGACCTCTCCCGCCTGGTGAACGACCTGCTGGAGCACCTCCGCCACGTGCTGCTCGTCCAGCACCTGGGCGAGGTCCCGGACTCGGTGCCCGCGACCCCGGAGACCCGCGACCGCCTGCACGCGCAGGCGAACCAGCTGGGAGAACCGGACGTCCTCCGGCTGATCGATCTCCTTGCTGTCGCCGTCGACGACGTCCGCGAGGGAGGAGACCCGCGCCTTCCGCTCGAGCTCGCGCTCGTGAAGGTGACGCGGCCGGGGGCGGATCTCTCGCGGCAGTCTCTCTCTTTCCGCCTCGAGCAGCTCGAGAGCAAGAGTCGCGGCCAGCCGCAGAAACCCCGCGAGCCCGTCGCGCCCGCCTCCGAGCCCTCCCCTCCCACCGAAGCGCGGCCGGCGCTCGAGCTGAACGAGCTTCAGTCGGCGTGGAAACAGGCAGTTCTGCCGGCGGTGGGAGAGCGCTCGATTCCCACCGCCTCCGTCCTCAACGAGGCGCGCCCGATCGAGCTGGCCGGCGACCGCCTGGTGATCGAGTTTCCGCCCGCGGCCTCCTTCCATCGCAACCTGGCCGAGGAGCCCAAGAACGCGAGCCTCCTGGCGGAGGTCCTCTACGAAGTCACCGGCCGGCGGTTGACGCTTGCCTTCGCCGTCGGTGAAGGCGGGGCGGACGAGCCGGACAGCGAAGAAGCGCCCGCCGCCACTGAGGAAGAGATCATCTCGCTGATGAAGAGCACGTTCGACGCCAAGGAGGTCGACGAGACACGATGAGCATGGACATGAACAAGATGCTCCAGCAGGTGCAGCAGATGCAGGAGCAGATGGCGCAGGCGCAGGAAGAGCTGGCCCACGAGACGGTGGAGGCGTCCGTCGGCGGCGGGATGGTCGTCGTCAAGGCGAACGGTGCCGGGGAGATCATCGAGATCAAGATCTCGCCGGAGGCGATCGACCCGGACGATCCCGAAGGGCTCGCCGACCTCGTGCTCGCCGGCGTCAACGAGGCGCTGCGGAACGCCCAAGAGCTGATGCAGTCGAAGCTCGGAGGCGCGATGGGCGGCCTCAAAGGCCTAGGCCTTCCAGGCCTCTAGGCAGAATAGGCGGCGGTGCCTCGGCCCGTCACGTCACCCGGACTCTGGCGCGCGAAAAGCGAGCCAGGCACGGACGCAGGGAGCCCGCGTATCGAAAGAGATACGCGGGCGACCGAGGACACCGCCTGGCGACGCTTTGCAGCCGCTCAGAGGACTGGTAGTCGTGGCGGGGCGAGGCACTAATGTTCAGCCCGCTCGTCGACAACCTGATCGGCCAGCTCTCCCGCCTCCCAGGGGTGGGCACCCGCACGGCCCAGCGGCTCGCCTTCCACCTCCTGCGGGTTTCCGACGAGGAGGCGGTCGCGCTCGCGGAGGCGATCCGCGAGGTCAAGGCGAAGATCGGCTTTTGCCGCGAGTGCGGGAACCTGACCGAGACGGAGCTCTGCACGATCTGCCAGGACACCCGCCGCGACCACTCCGTCATCTGCGTCGTCGAGCAGCCGGTCGACCTCCTGTCCGTCGAGCGGACGCACGAGTACAGAGGGGTCTACCACGTGCTCGGTGGTGCGCTCTCGCCGCTTGACGGCGTCGAGCCGCAGCACCTCCGAATCGACGAGCTCCTCGGGAGAGTCGAAAGGAACGGAGTGGAGGAAGTCGTCCTGGCAACCAACCCGAACATGACCGGCGAAGCGACAGCCGCGTACCTCGCCGACCGCCTGCGCGACCGCACGCGCGTCACGCGCCTCGCGAGCGGCCTTCCGGTCGGAGGCGACCTCGAGTACGCCGACGAGGTCACGCTCGGCCGCGCGCTGTCGGGCCGCCGGCCGATGTGATCCGGATGAGCGAGACCGCCTTCGAGATCGTTCCGGCCGTCGAGACGGACGAGGCGCCGCCGCACGTCGGCACCCTCGTCCTCAAATTCGGTGGAACGTCCGTCGCCGATCCCGAGAAGATCCGGCGGGTCGCCGCGCGTCTCGTCGCGGCCAAGCGGGCGGGCGGGCGCGTCGTCGGCGTCGTCTCGGCCATGGGCCAGCACACGGACGAGCTCGTGGCTCTCGCGCGCGAGGTGTCCCCTCGCCCCGAGCCTCGCGAGCTGGACATGCTCATCTCGGTCGGCGAGCGGGTCTCCTGCGCCCTCGTTGCCATGGCCATCTCCGACCTCGATCAACAAGCGATCTCCTTGACCGGCTCGCAGGCGGGCATCGTCACCGACACCGTCCACGGGAAGGCGAAGATCGTGGAGGTGCGCGCCCCAGGGCTCGCGCGGATCCACCAGGCGCTCGATGAGGACAAGATCGTGCTCGTCGCGGGGTTCCAGGGCGTATCCACCGATTTCAACATCACGACGCTCGGCCGCGGCGGCTCCGACACGACCGCCGTCGCCCTCGCGGCCGCGCTCAGCGCCGACGCGTGCGAGATCTATACCGACGTCGACGGCGTCTTCACGGCCGACCCTCGCATCGTTCCGGACGCGCGCAAGCTCCACGCGGTCAGCTACGAAGAGATGCTCGAGATGGCGGCCTCGGGTGCGCGGGTGCTTGCGCTACGCTCGGTGGAGTTCGCGCGGAACCACGCCGTGAAGCTCCACGTCCGCTCCACCTTCACCGAGGAGACCGGAACGTGGATCACCGAGGAGGACGAGCGCATGCTGGAGAAGGCGATGATCTCGGGCGTCACGCACACGCTCGAGGAGGCTGTCTACCGCGTCGAGGGCGTCGACCGAGCCGACCTCTTCTCCGCCCTGGCCGAAGCGCCCGTCTCGGTGGACACCATCATCCAGACCGACGGCCCGATCCTCTTTTCGGCGCCGGTCGAGGATCGCGAGCAGACCGCGGCGGTGCTCGACCGGCTCGGAGCGAAGTGGAACGAGCAGGACGGCCTCGGCAAGGTGAGCGTGATCGGGGCCGG
>JAIBJP010000040.1 GCA_020029625.1 Actinomycetota bacterium
CCGTCGGCTTCTGGCTCTGGAGAAGCGTCGACGGGCGTTCGTGGAAATACGTCGAGCGCCCCGACCTCTGGCGGAACGAGGCGCTCCTCCGTCTGGCCCGCGGCCACTCGTACCAATTCCTCGTCCACGCCTTCGATGCGGCGGGTAACGCGAGCCCTGCGGCGGTCGGCCGTCGCTTCAGCATGCGGGTCTTCCAGGAGCGGAACCCCGCCGTCTCATACACGGGCCGCTGGCGCCGCGTCTTCCGCTGGCGGGCGTCCGCCAGGCATATCGCCTCGTCGCGGAGCTTCGAAGCGCGCTCGACGCTCGTCTTTCGCGGGAAGGCGATCGCGCTGGTATCCCCGACAGCTCTCGATGGGGGCCGGGCCCGAATCTTCATTGACGGCCGTTACGCGGGCACCATCGACCTCACCTCGGCGACGCCGACCGAACGGCAGGTCGTCTTCTCGCGCCGGCTGCGCCAGGGCCGGCACCGTATCGCGGTCACCCCCGTGCCGGGCTCGGGCCCCGTCCCGGTCGACGCGTTCGTCGTCCTCCGCTAGTAGGAGGGCTTCCGCCGCAGCAGGGCGAGTCCCGACGCGATCAGCACGCTGCCCGCCAGGAACAGGTAGAGCGCCCGCGCGCCGGTGAACGGGAGGTTCCCGGTCGGGCTTGCCGAAGGAGCCGCGCTCCCGGTCGACCCCGCCGGGTCGCGCGGAGGATGCTCGCCAGTCGCCGGCGGCTCGCCCGGCGGATCGTCCGGCGGCGTCTGCGCGGACCGGGTGCAGCTCCCCGTGTAGACGAAGTCGTCGTGGTGTTTCAAGTGTCCGTTCGTGGCGCCGGTCACGCTAGGCGAGATGACGATGTAGCGACCCGATCCGGTCCGGTGGCAGATCGTCAGATGGCTCGCGCGCCGATCGACTCCGGGTGACGCTTTCGGGACCACCCGCTTCGGGGCGGGCGCCCGCCGAGCTTCGTTTCTCCCGGAAGCCGCCGTGGGCTTCACCGGCGCCTGAGGAGATTGCGGCGCTGCGGGGGCGTGCTTCGCGTGGCCCTTGGCCAGCGCGAGCCCCGTTCCCGCGTGTCCCTTGCCCTTGTCCCCGTTTCCGCCGGGTGCCGCAAGAGCCCCGCCGGCGGTGACCCCCGTTACGAGCAGACAAACCAGCAAGAGGCAGTACGCCCTGCCGCAGCGCCGCATAACTCTCTCCCCTCTCCCCTCTTTCCCCTGCCTTTCACAGTAGGGAGGAAAAGACAGTTTGCAATAGGTTCGTATTTAGGAGCTCGTTCCAAGATGAGAGCTGTGCCGCCGGAGCGCGCTGTGCGGCACGAGGCGGCGTCCTCGGTCGCGCCCGTATCTCATTCGATACGAGCGCTCCCTGCGTCCTGGCCTCGCATCCGCCCATCGCACTCCGGCCACGAGCCCCATCGTGAAACGAGCTCCTATTCGGTCGGGCGCAGCGCGGGGAAGAGAATCACGTCGCGGATCGTCTCGCGGCCGGTCAGCACCATCGCCAGGCGGTCGATCCCGAGCCCGAGGCCGCCTGTCGGCGGCATCCCGTACGAGAGCGCGTCCACATAATCGGGATCGTCGCCGCCGACTTCAGCGAAGCGGGCGGCCTGCTCGTCGGCGTCGTTCAGCTCGGAGTACGCATTCCCGAGCTCCATCCCGCAGACGAAGTACTCGAACCGCTCGACCACTCCCTCCTCGCCCTCCTTCCGCCGCGCGAGCGGCGAGAGCTCGACTGGATAGTCGTAGAGGATCGTCGGCTCGATCAGCCTCGGCTCGACCAGATGGCTGAGCGCGTGGTCGACGAGCTGGCCCCACGTCTCGTCACGACCGGTGTCGACGTCGCGCTCCGCGAGCCTGAGGCGAAGCTCGTCCGCATCCCGGGTCCAGACTCCCTCTGCCTCGAGCGCGTCGATCAGCTTCACACGACGCCAGGGCAGCTCGAGGTCCACTTCGTGGCCGCGGAATGAGACCTGGGTCGTTCCGATCGCCTCGCGCGCGACCTTCGCGACGAGCTCCTCGACCCTCCCCATGGTGTCCTCGTAGTCCGCGTAGGCTTCGTACCACTCCAGCATCGTGAACTCGGGCTGGTGCTTGTACGAGACGCTTTCGTTGCGGAAGTCCTTCCCGATCTCGTAGACCTTCTCGAGCCCACCGACGATGAGCCGCTTGAGATAGAGCTCGTCCGCGATGCGCAGGTAGAGGTCCGTATCGAGCTCGTTCGAGTGCGTGACGAACGGCTCCGCGAGCGCTCCCCCGTAGCGAGGCTGGAGAATCGGCGTCTCCACCTCGACGAAGCCATGGTCGTCCAGGTAGCGGCGGATCGCCGTGACCAGGCCCGTGCGCACGAGGAAGTCGCGGCGCGTGTCCTCGCTGACGAGCAGGTCGAGATAGCGCTTGCGATAGCGGGTCTCCGCGTCCACGAGGCCGTGGAACGTGTCCGGCAGCGGTCGCTTCGTCTTGGCGAGAAGCTGGACCTCGTCCACGGCCAGCGACGGCTCCCCGCGCTTCGTGCGAGTTGGGGTCCCGGTGACCCCGACGATGTCCCCGAGATCGAGGTCGACCCGCCCCACGCGATCGGCCGAGCAGAGGAGCTGGATCTGGCCGGAGCGGTCGACCAGGTCCAGGAAGACGAGCTTCCCGTGCCCCCGGCGGCCGAGGACGCGCCCGGCGAGGCGCCGCTTGTGGCCGACCTCCGCCCCCGGCTCGAGCGCCTCGGCCTCGGTGCGGACCGCGGCGATTTCGTCGCGGTCGGGGAACCGCCTCGGGAGCGTGCTCACAGGCCCCAGATCGCCCAGCCGATGAGGACGCCGACGCCGAGCGAGAAGGTCCCCAGCGCCCAGCCGAGGAGCAGTGAGGGTGCACGCCTCGCCAAGGGCCCGTAAGACGTCCAGCCGCTCTGACCGGCCGGGCCCTGCACGGGGCCGCCGTACATCTGCCCTGGCTCCCCCGGGCCCGACAGCACGCGCATGACCTCGTTCCGGATCGTCTCCGCGTCGGCGTCGAAGTCGAGCAGGATGCGTGCGGCCACGCCCTCGTTCTCGCGGACGAGCCCGAGCAGGATGTGCTCAGACCCTATGTAGCTGTGCTTCAGCGAAAGGGCCTCGCGCAGGGCGAGTTCGAGAACTTTCTTGGCGCGCGGCGTGAAGGGAATCTGGCCCGTGACGATCTCTTCGTCCCCCTGGCCGACCACCCGCTTCACCTGCGCCCGAACCTCCTCGACGGTGATGTCGAGACTCTCGAGGACGCGAGCGGCGAGCCCCTCCTCTTCCCGCAGCAGCCCGAGGAGGAGGTGCTCCGTCCCGATGTAGTTGTGTTTGAGAGCGCGGGCTTCGTCCTGCGCAAGGACGACGACTTGCCTGGCTCTCTCGGTGAAGCGCTCGAACACGCGGTCCGAGCCTAAACGCTCAGGCCGCCTTGATGTCCATGATTTTGAACTTGAGCGATCCCCGCGGCGCCGACACCTCGACCGTCTCGCCCTTCTTCTTGCCGATGATCGCCTTGCCCACAGGCGACTCGTTCGAGAGCTTGTGCTCGGCGGGATTCGCCTCGGCCGAGCCGACGATGTGGTACTCGATCGTCTCCTTGGCGTCCACGTCCCTGAGCTTGACCTTCGTGCCCACGGCGACGACCCCGGTCGGGATCTCCTTCCTGTTGACGATACGTGAGCTCTTCAGGCGGTCCTCGAGCGTCGCGATGCGGTGCTCGAGCATCGCCTGCTCGTTTTTCGCGTCGTCGTACTCGGAGTTCTCCGCGATGTCGCCGAACTCGCGTGCCTGCTTGATTCGCTCGGCCACCTCTCGGCGCTTGATCGTCGAGAGATGCTCGATTTCCTCCTTCAGCTTCTCGTGCCCCTCTGGGGTGAGAATGATTTCCTTCACCGTCCGCCTCCAAGACCCCGGATACAGAAACGCGGTGCCCACGGGCACCGTCGCGGCCGACATTGTAGCTACGCCGTCAAGCCGAAAACGCTCGTGGCATGACTAACATTCCCTTCGGATGAAGCCTGATCTCCACGCCCGCTGGAGCATTGGCTCGGTCGAGATTCCGGGCCGCCTCGTGCTCGCTCCGATGGCCGGGGTGAGCGTGCAGGCTTTCCGCCGCCAGGGGCGCCGTTACGGGGCCGGATTGGTCTGCTCGGAGATGGTGAGCTGCGCCGGCCTCTCGCACGGGAACGAGCGCACGCTGGGCTATCTCAGGATCGGCCGTGACGAGCATCCGCTCGCTGTCCAGATCTTCGGCTCGGAGCCCGGGATCATGGCGGAGGCTGCGCGCATGGTCGAGGACGCCGGGGCCGATCTCGTAGACATCAACTTCGGCTGCCCGGTGCGGAAGGTGACCAAGACGGGGGCCGGCGCCACCCTCCTCGAGGAGCCCGACCGGGCGTGCAGAATCGTCGAGTCGGTGGCGAACGCCGTCTCCGTCCCCGTCTCCGTGAAGATGCGCCGCGGCCTCCACAACGGCTCGCGTGCCGCTTTAGCGGTCGGCCCGAAGCTCGTCGACGCGGGGGCCGCGTCCCTTACGCTCCACCCCCGCTCCGCCCGGCAGATGTACACGGGCACGGCCGACCACGAGCTCACGGCCGAGCTGGTGGACCTTGTCGACGTCCCGGTGATCGCCTCCGGCGACGTGAACGCACGCGAGCGCGCGGAGGAAGTGCTCGAGACAACCGGCTGTGCCGCTGTCATGGTCGGTCGAGCCGCGCAGGGAAATCCCTGGGCCCTCGGCGAGATTGCCGGACGCCTCGATGGCGAGCCCACGCGGGAAGAGATCGTCGCCGAGCTCCTCTTCTTCATGCACGACACCGTCGAGGAGATGGGCGAGAGTCGGGCGACGGGTTTCTTGAAGAAGTTCTATGGCTGGTACCTGGGCCATGGGCGCTTCCCGAAGCCCTTCAAGCAGGAGCTCGTGCAGTTAGAGACGGTCTCCGAGGTCGAGGATCGCCTCCTCGAGGCGGCTCCTGGCGCCCAAGTGGTGGCCGAGCGCCTGAAAGCGGCCCTGCCCAAGCCGGACAACGTCGTCCTCGACCTGCCCGTCTCCATCTACGCGGGCGGATAGACCGCGGCGGCCGCGCCGCTATAACTCTCGTATGGCGGTGACTGTCGGAGAAGAACGGCGGATCGTGACCGTGCTCCTCGCGGACGTGGTCAGCTCGACCGCGATCGCCGAGAAGCTCGGCCCCGAGCGCGCGAAGTTCCTCATCGACGAGGTGATGAGGATCATGAGCGAGCAGGTCCGACGCTACGACGGCACCGTGGCCCAGCTCGTCGGCGACGAACTGCTCGCCTTCTTCGGTGCGCCCGTCTCCTATGAGGACGACTCCGAGCGCGCAGTACGCGCCGCACTCGCCATCCAGCGCGCGCTCGCTCAGTACGCCGAGGAGGTGAAGGACGCCTACGGCGTCGATCTCGCCGTTCGCATCGGCATCAACACGGGGCCCGTGATCGTCGGATCGCAGAGCGACGGCGAGGCCGGGTACGACCCCTGGAATGCGCTCGGCGAGACGGTCAACGTCGCGTCTCGGCTGCAGCAGATCGCAGGCGAGGGCGGCGTTGTCATCGGGCCGACGACCATGCGCCAGGTCGAGAGCTGCTTCGACGTGGAGGAGCTCGGTCCCCAAGAGCTCAAGGGCGTCGGCGAACGGATCAGCGCCTACAAGGTCATCGGGGCCCGCGACTACGAGCCCATGGAGCCGAGCACCCCGCTCGTGGGGCGCGACTACGAGGTGACGGTGCTCGAGCGGACGATGGACGCGTTGGTCGAGGGACGGGGCGCGATCGTGTCCATCATGGGAGAGCCGGGCATCGGCAAGAGCCGCCTCCTGTGGGAGGTACGCGCCCGCTATCGCGAGAGGATCCGCTTCATCGAGGGCCGGGGCGTCTCCTACGCACAGACCTTCCCGTACTGGCCGATCCGCGACCTCCTGAGGGAATGGCTGGGAGTCGGGGCTTCCACTCCAGAGGCGCGCGTCCGCCTCGAGCTGAAAGCCGAGCTCGCCCACGTCTTCGGCGACGACGCCGAGGAGGCCTACCCGTTCTTCGCCAGCCTGCTGGGGCTGACTCTCGAGCCGGACGCCGCTCAGCGGATCCGCGAGCTCAACCGCGAGTCCATCCAGACCCGCACTTTCGAGGTCTTCTATGAGCTTGTCTCCAAGCTCGCCGAAGAGCGGCCGCTGTGCCTGATCTTGGAGGATCTGCACTGGGCGGACGAGTCGACGCTCGAGCTGCTCGAGTCGCTCCTCCCCGTCACGGAGGAGTCCGCGGTTGGCCTCTTCTTCCTTTACCGGAGCGAGCGCGAGCTCGGCTCGTGGCGGCTCGGCGAGCGGGCGCGGCAGCGGTATCCGCACCGCTACAAGGAGATCGAGGTGCGACCGCTGCCGCCGGATGCGAGTAGGGTGCTGGCCGTCGGGGCAGCGGGAGGTGAGATTCCGGACACGGTCGCGGAGGTGCTCACCGAGCGCTCGGGTGGCAACCCGTTCTTCCTCGAAGAAGCGATCCGGGACCTCGTCGAGCGCGGCGCGCTCCAGCGGGACAACGGCAACTGGACGCTCGCAGTCGGAGAAGACGAGCTCGCGGTTCCGGCGCTCGTCCAGGGAGCCCTCCAGGCGCGGCTCGACCGGCTCGACCCCGCGACGCGCGAAGTTCTCTCACTGGCGGCCGTCATCGGCCGGACCTTCGGCGTCCCGCTGCTCGAGAAGCTCGTTCCACGCGAGCAGCTCATGCCGGCGCTCACCGAGCTCCAGCGCCTGGACCTCATCTACGAGAAGAGCAGACGGCCCAATCCGGAATATCGCTTCCGCCACGGTCTCGTCCAGGAGGTCGCGTACTCGAGCCTCGTCGACTCGAAGCGGCGCAAGCTGCACAAGAAGGTCGGAGAGGCGCTCGAGGAGATCTACAAGGAATCGCCCGAGGAGTCCTACGCTCTCCTCGCCCGCCACTTCAGCGAGGCCGACGAGCCGGAGAAGGCGGTCGAGTACCTCCTCAAGGCCGGCGACGCGGCCCGGGCGATCTACGCCGACCGGGAGGCACTGGAGCACTACCGCAAGGCGCGCGCCTTCCTCGCACGCACCGGAGACGAGCGCCGCGCCCGCGACACCCTCTTCAAGATGGCTCTCACCTATCACCTCGCATTCGACTTCGAGAATGCTGAGGAGATGTACGACGAGGCCTTCTGCTGCCGTGTCGAGGCCGAGGCGAGGCACGAGCCCACCGAACGCCTCGAGACGGCGGTGTACCGGCCCGAGACGGTGGTGCCGGGCCACGTCTACTCCACCGAAGGCCTGAAGATCACGGAGCACCTCTTCCGGGGCCTGCTCATGATCGACGGGGAGCTCAACGTCCTCCCCTCGATGGCGGACAACCTCCGCGTCTCTAACGACGGCCTCAACTACCTCTTCCGCCTCCGCGAAGACGTGCGCTGGAGCGACGGGGAGCCGCTGACGGCGGACGACTTCGCCTTTGCCTGGCGTCGCATGCGCGAGCAGCAGACGCGTACGGCGTTCCTGATGGAGGACGTCGAGACGGCCGAGGCCCTCGACGACAGGACGCTCGAGATCAAGATGCATGCTCCGCGAAGCTACTTCCCCTACGTCCTCGCCTCCCCGTGGGCCTTCCCCTGGCCGCGGCACAAGTGCGAGGAGCTCGGTGACGACTGGCAGAAGCCCGAGAACCTCGTCTCAAACGGCCCCTTCATGCTCTCCGAGTTCGACGAGGAGCATGCACTCCTGACGGCCAACCCGCACTGGACCGGGCCACGAGGGAATGTGCGGGAGATCGACCTGACCTTCTTGCCGCACAGCAGCGACATGATCGACCGCTGGGTCGCCGGAGATTTCGACGTTCTCACCGTCTGGAACCTCAGGATCGCGGACGCACCCGACACCGAGCTCGACCTCATCCCGGATCTCCACACCCGCTACCTCGGCTTCAGCGCCGACCGGCCGCCCTTCTCCAACGAGCTCGTGCGCAAGGCGGTCTCACACGCCGTCAACCGGGAGGGGCTCCTGCGCCCGGAGGACAGCGAGCGCGCCGCCACCCGCGGAGGCGCGATTCCGCCGGCGATGCCGGGTCACTCCCACCGGGTGGGACCGGACTACGATCTCGAGGCCGCGCGAAAGTTCCTGGCTGACGCCGGCTATCCGGAAGGCCGGGGCCTTCCGGAGCTCAAGATGCTCGTCCCGCCCTGGCTCGCTCTCACCGGGGAGTTCCTCACCGAGCAACTGGCGGAGATCGGCATCCGCCTGACCTTCGAGTCGGCGACCACCAAATTCTGGGCAAAGGATCTGACCGACGAGCACCTGTGGGTGACTGGCTTCGGCGCCGATTACCCCGACCCGGACGGGTTCTTCCGCGGCCTCTTCCGCGAGCCGTTCCCGTTCTACCGGGACGACGAGATCGAGGAGCTGGTCATTCACGCGCGCTCGCTGGGGAACCAGCCCGAACGGATGCGCCTCTACCACGAGATCGACCGCCTCTGGGTAAACGAGCACGCTGCCATCCTTCCCATCGCCTACGGAAGGAGCGTGTCGGTGCACCGGCCCTGGATCGAGGGCTTCTGGGCGAACCCGCTCTCGAAGGCGAGCCTCGACCAGGTCGTGGTCAAGGAACGGGAAACGTCAGCGGTTACGGTCCCAGATGAGCCGGAGCCCGTCGAGAGTCAGTAGCGGGTCGACCTTCTCGATCGTCCGCGAATGAGGAGCGATCAGCTCGGCGAGCCCGCCGGTGGCGATCGCGCGGGCGTTGTCCCCCAGCTCGGCGCGCATGCGCTCGACGATCCCGTCCACCTGGCCCGCGAAGCCGTAGACGAGCCCGGACTGGAGGGAGGAGACCGTCGTCTTCCCGATCACGGTCTCGGGCTCGACGAAATCGACCTTGGTCAGTCGAGCGGCGCGGGCGAAGAGAGCCTCCATGGAGATCTCGATGCCCGGAGCGAGGACACCACCGACGTACTCCCCCTGCGCCGAGACGGCGTCGAAGTTCGTCGACGTCCCGAAGTCGACGACGATGCAGGGCGCGCCGTAGCGTTCGCGGGCAGCTACCGCATTGGCGATCCGGTCCGGGCCGACCTCGCGGGGGTCGTCGTAGAGCACCGGGATCCCGGTGCGTGTCCCCGGCCCGAGCACGAGGAGCGGCGCGTCGACGTGCCGCTGCGCCAGTTCCTGGTAGGCACGGACGAGCAGAGGAACCGTCGACGAAAGGCAGATCCCCGAGACGTCGTCGAAGCCACGGCCGCGCAGCGAGAGCAGGTCGGAGAAGAGTGCGGCGAGCTCGTCTCCGGTGCGCTCGGCCTCGGTGGCGATCCGCCAGTGCTCAGCCAGGTGCTCGCCGTCGAAGAGCCCGAGCACGGTCTGGGTGTTGCCGACGTCTACGGCCAGCAACATCAGCTCGAGGGCCCTACGAAATGTCGTCTTCGCCGGTAAGCGTCTCGCCGAGCTTCTCGGCCAGAGCCTCCGGAGTGAGCGCCGGGCCTTCGCCTTCGCCGCGCAGCTCCTCGATCGTCACGTCGCTCGACGTGTAGACCTCGGCGCGCGGGATCATCCGGCTCGGGCGGTTCTTGTCCCAAACCCAGACGTCGTCCATGGTCAGATGGAAGAAGGGATAGCTCGTCTGCGGCAGCACGCGCAACTCGTGCTTGTTGCAGAGATAGGTTGAGTCCTGAGTGACGATGCAGTAGCGGAACAGCCCGAAGACAGCTGCGTACTCCCGCTTCAGCCGGAGCTCCAGCTCGGCCTCGTATTCGTCGAGCTCGTCGAGGTTGGACATGACGTCATTCTAACTGCGAGCCCAGTAGATCCCGTATTCGGGTCCCGTCCGGAAGGGTGAGATCCTCGTTCAGCTCGCAGAGCGGCTCGAGGACGAAGCGACGGTCCGCCAGACGCGGATGGGGCACCGTGAGGCCCGGCTCGTCGATCGCCTCCTGCCCGGATAGCAGGAGGTCGAGGTCGATGACCCGCGGGCCCCAGCGTCGCTCAGTCGCGCGCTCGCGGCCCAGTTCCCGCTCGATCTCGAGCAGCCGTTCGAGCAGCTCCCTCGGCGGCAATTCGGTCTCCAGCTCTGCTGCCGCGTTCAGGAACCTCGGCTGGTCGATGACCCCGACGGGATCGGTTTCCCGAAACGAGGAGGCGCGTACGGACCCCAGCTCCTCGAGGCGCGCGAGCGCTCGGCGGAGGTTGAGCTCCCGGTCGCCCAGGTTCGTCCCGAGCCCGATGTAAGCGAGCACGGCTAGCTGCGGGTGCGCTCGACGGTCGCCGCGGTGTGCGCGGCGGGCGCCTCCAGCACGACTTTCGGCTTGCGCACCCGCACGCGCACACGGGAGACGTCGAAGCGCTCGATGATCGCGTCCGCAACCGCTGCGGCGAGCGCCTCGATCAGGTTGAAGCGGTGCCCGTCGGAGATCTCGCGGATGCAGGCGACCACCTTCGTGTAGTCGATCGTGTCGCCCAGTTGATCCGTGCGGATGCCCGCGTCGTGAGCGACGAGGGTGACGTCGAAGACGAAGGGCTGCCCACCTTTCCTCTCCTCGGGGGTCGCTCCGTGGAAGCCCTGGAGCTCGAGGCCTTCGATCTCGATGAAGACCTCGCTCACGCGGGAGCCTCCACCACGGCCTGCGCCGCCTTGAGAGCTGCGACGTGCTCACGCACGTCATGGGCCCGCACGATCGAAGCCCCGCGCTCGTAGGCGAGGACCGCGACGGCTATTCCCGCCGCGACCGGGCCGGTGACCGCGTCCGGATCGCCGAGAATCCTCCCGAGAAAGCGCTTGCGCGAGGCGCCGACGAGGACGGGACGGCCGAGGGCGACGATCTCGTCCAGTCGCTCCAGGAGCTCGAGATTGTGCTCCACCGTCTTTCCGAAGCCGATCCCGGGATCGAGGCAGATGTGGTCTTCCGCGATCCCAGCTTTAGTGGCGAAGGCGAGCCGCTCCTCCAGGAAGGAGATCACCTCGGAGACGACATCGTCGTAGCGAGGATCCTCCTGCATCGTCCGGGGCTCGCCGAGCATGTGCATAAGGCAGAGGTACGCGTCGGCGTCCGCGACGACGCCGGCGAGATCGGGATCGCCCCGAAGAGCCGTGACGTCGTTGACCATCACGGCTCCGGCCTCGAGAGCATGCCGGGCGACTTCCGCCTTGGACGTGTCGACCGAGCGGGGAACGTCGAGGAGCGCGTGCAGAACGGGCTCCACGCGCTGCAGCTCCTCCTCAAGTGGGACGCCCTCGGAGCCGGGCCGCGTGGATTCGCCGCCGATGTCAATGATCGCGGCCCCTTCTTCCACCATGCCCCGGGCCTCGGCGATTGCGGCCGCAGGATAGAGAAAGGTCCCGCCGTCGGAGAACGAGTCGGGCGTCACGTTGACGACGCCCATCACCGAGGGACGCGGGAGGAATTCGTCCAGAGGGGCTCGCACGTGGTTCGTATCCTATGGCGCAATTACACGAGCCCCTTCAAAGGGCCGCGCGGCGAGACCGAATGGGGCGGGCTCTAGCCCTCGGCGGGCTCGGGAGGAGGCTGCATCGTCGCGCCCGGGAGCGGGAAGGGACGCGGTTTCGGCTCCGCACGAGGCTTGCGCTCGGGCTCGCTCTCTTCCGCGGCCTTCTCCTCGGGGAAGACGCTCTCCGGCGACTCGCCGGCGAGCAGCCGCTCGAACTGATCCTTGTCGATCGTCTCGCGCTCGATCAGGAGCCCGGAGATCTGGTGTAGCTCCTCCATGTGCTCCTGGAGGACCTTGCGGGCGCGCTCGTGCGCCTCCTCGATCACGCGGCGGATCTCGTCGTCGATCTCCCGCGCGATCTCCTCCGAGTAGTCGGGCTCGGCGCCCATGTCGCGACCGAGGAACGGCATGTCGTGGTTACGGCCGAGAACGCGCGGGCCGAGCTTCTCGCTCAT
>JAIBJP010000011.1 GCA_020029625.1 Actinomycetota bacterium
GGGCGCCGGCCCGCATGTTTCCTTCGCTCTCGCCCGCGACGAAAGCAGTGACGGCACCGATGTGATCCGGATCGGTGGCGTGGCGCAGGCCGAGTAGGACCGCCACGAAGAGGACGATCGGCAAAGTCGCGCCGTCAGAGAGACCTGCGAGAAACTCGTCGAGTCCGCCCATCGCTCAGGCCGGCGTCGACTCGGGCGGCTCCTGTGCCTGCTTTTCCGCGCGGTCCTGGTCGCGCCTCGCTCCCAGCTTGCCCTCGGCGACGAGCGTGCCGAGCACGTCCATCACCGCTCGGCAGGCGAGTTGGGCTGTCATGTCGCTCACGTCGTAGGGTGGCGCGACCTCGACGACCTCCATGCCACAGATGCCCTCACGGGCAATCAGCCGCAAGAGCTTGAGCGCTTCGCGCGGCAGGAGGCCGCCGGGCTCGGGCGAGCCGGTGCCGGGCACGAAGCCGGCGTCGACGCTGTCGATGTCGAAGGAGAGGAAGACTGCTTCCGCGTCCTTCCAGGCGACCTCGAGGGCGACTTCCGCAGCCCGCTCGACGCCGACCTCCTCGATGTCGGTGATCGTGAGTACGGTTGTCCGGCGGTCGCGCGCGACCTTGACGCCCGGTCGTGACCCGTACCAGCCCCCGATGCCCATCTGGACCAGGTTGGCGGGCGGGGCGTTCTCGATGTTCGTGGCGTGGAACCACGGCGTCGTGTGCATCCGCTCGTCCATGTCGCGCTCCTGGATGTCCAGGTGGCGGTCCAGGTGGATGATCCCGACGCGGCCGTCGATGTGAGGCGCGATCGCGCGAACGTCGGGGTAGCCGATCGAGTGATCGCCGCCCAAGACGACGGGGAAGACCCCCTCGCCGACGACCCACGAGACGGCGCGGTCGATCTGGTCGAAGCTCTTTTCGATGTTGGAAGGGATGACGAAGACGTCGCCGAGGTCGACGAGGTCGAGCTCCTCCTCGAGGTCCACGGCCATGTCGACCGAGTACGAATCGTAGAGAGCCGAGATACGTCGGATCGCCTGCGGGCCGAAGCGGCACCCGGCGCGATAAGTCGTTCCCATGTCGAAGGGGGCGCCGAGAACGGCCACCTCGTGCTTGCCGACCTCGTGGACGTCTTCGAGGTAGGGAGCCTTCCGAAATGTGTTGATCCCGGCGAACGCAGGCTGCTGCCCGCGGGCGAAGGTTGAGATCGTCCGGTCGTTGACCGAGGGTGCTGCCTCGAGGCCGAGCTCGAGTCCGCGCTCGACCGCCTCCCGCTGCTTGCGGTCCGAGATGTCAGCCAGCCGACGCAGGTTGCGCGTGCCCCGAAACTGCCCGTCGTGCGGTTTGCCGTCTTCGGCCATGAGGCGCCTCCTGTGGGGGTTCGGCGTTGTCATAACAAGTTGACACACCAGACTCAAGGGTCCGGCGGCGATTTCCCAGGACACTCGCGGGAGACTCTTGATTTTCGCGCCCAATGCGACGTATCGTTGCCCTGACTTCCGTCCGGGTGCCGCCGTATCCGGAGGAGAGGAGCTACCAGGAATGGCTGTACAGACAAGCATTCCCGTGCTGGCGGAGGATAGGCCCGAGTACGCGGCGAAGCGGGACGAGCTTCGCGCCGCAGGCATCCGCTACGTGCTCGCGGCCTATACGGACGTACACGGGGTGGGGAAGGCCAAGGCGGTACCGATCGACCACTTCACGTCGATGATGCGCGGCTCGGAACTCTTCACGGGCGCGGCGCTCGACGGGCTCGGCCAGGAGCCGAGCGACGACGAGCTCTCGGTCCGCCCCGATCTCGAGCGGGTGCTCGAGCTCCCGTGGCGTCCCGGCGTCGCCTGGGCGCCCGGATCGCTCTACTACCACAACGAGCCGTGGCCAATGTGCAGCCGGGTCGTCCTGCAGCGCGCCGTCGACCATGCCGCGCAACTCGGCTTCACCTTCAACCTGGGGATCGAGACTGAGTTCTATCTAGTGCGCCGCGAGAACGGCTCCGTCGTGCCGGCGAACCAGCGGGACGTCCTCGCCAAGGCCGCCTACGACATCGTCGACCTGCTCGACAACTTGCCTTTCCTTGACGAGATGATCGGCTACATGAACGTCCTCGGCTGGGACGTCCACTCCTTCGACCACGAGGACTCCAACTCGCAGTTCGAGTTCGACTTCTCCTACACGGACGTCATGAGCATGGCCGACCGGCAGACCCTCTGGCGAATGATGATGAAGGAGACCGCGCGCAAGCACGGGTTCGACGTGACCTTCATGCCGAAGCCGTATGCCAACCGGACCGGTACGGGCGCCCACTTCAACATGTCCCTCGCGGACACCTCGGGGGAGAACGCGTTCGCGGATCCGGACGACCCCCGCGAAGCCAGCGTCTCGACGCTCGCCTACCAGTTCATCGCGGGCGTCCTCCGCCACGCGCCCGCGCTCACCGCGATCGCCTGCCCGACTGTCAACTCGTACAAGCGTCTCGTGAAGACGGGCTCGATGACAGGCTTCACCTGGGCGCCGATCTTCCGCTCCTACGGGCGAAACAACCGCACGCACATGCTCCGCATCCCGCTCACGAGCCCGCGGGTCGAAAGCCGCGCGGTCGACGCCACCTGCAACACGTACCTGTCCGCGGCCGCGTACCTCCAGGCGGGCCTCGAGGGCATCGAGCAGGAGCTCGACCCGGGCGATCCGTTACCGCAGAACATGTATCTCCTGAACGACGACAAGCTCCGCGAGCTCGGCGTCGGTACCCTGCCGCGAACGCTTCTGGAGGCGGTCGAGGCGTTCGAGAGCGACCCGCTGATGGCCCAGGTCTTCGGCGACGATCTCCATCGCTCGTACGTCGAGCTGAAGAGCGACGAGTGGTGGGACTACCACAACGAGATCTCGCCTTGGGAGATCGACCGCTACCTGACCTTCTTTTGAATGTTCCGCAAGCGCGACTCAAGCGGCGAGCTCGCAATCTTTTTCGCCACAGACCTCCACGGCTCGAACGTGTGCTTCAAGAAGTTCGTCAACGCGGGGAAGTTCTACGGGGCGAGCGTCCTGATTCTGGGCGGGGACGTGACGGGCAAGATGCTGGTGCCGATCGCGCGGCAAAAAGACGGCTCCTTTCTGGCGTCGTCCGCCGGCAAGGACCTGAGGCTGGAGGGCGAGGAAGCAGCCGCGCTCGAGCAGCAGGTGTCGGACATGGGCTTCTATCCGAAGGTCATGTCCGAGGAGGAGTTCCAGGCGCTTCGCGACGATCCCGAAGGGCAGGAGACGCTCTTCCACGAGCTCATCCGCGAGCGGCTCGAGGAGTGGATCGAGTACGCGCGTCCCCGGCTCGCTGAGCAGGGCGTCAAGTGCTTCGCGGCGCCCGGCAACGACGACGCATTCTTCATCGACGAGCTGCTCGCCGACTCGGGTGCGATCGAGCTCCTGGAGGGGCGCGTCGTGGAGGTGGACGGCATCGAGATGCTCACCACGGGCTGGTCGAACGAGACGCCGTGGAAGACCGAGCGCGAGACGTCCGAAAGCGAGCTTCGGGCGATGATCATGGAGATGATCGACCGGCTGGAGCGACCGGAGAACGCGATCTTCAACATCCACGTGCCGCCGCACGCGACTGCGCTCGACCAGTGCCCCAAGCTGGACGAGAACCTCAGGCCGGTCTCGAGCGGCGGCAACCCGGTAATGACCTCGGCAGGTTCGACCGCGGTGCGCGAGCTGATCGAGGCCCACCAGCCCCTGCTCGGGCTGCACGGGCACATCCACGAAGGTCGCGGGATCGCGCGCATCGACCGAACGGTGTGCGTCAACCCGGGCTCCAACTACAGCGAGGGCGTGCTCAACGGCTCGCTGATTCGACTCAGGCAAGGAGAGGTGCGCGACGTGCACCTCACTCAGGGCTAACGAGGAGGGAGCATGGCGACGCCAGCAGGTGAACGTGTTTTTCTCAGGAAGGCTTCGGGCCTCATCAAGTCGGCTTCGAACACCGACGTCCTGATCTACGACCTCGGGCTCGTCTCGATCGGTCTCGGGCTTGGGTTCCTGCTCTTCTACGGCCCCGCGGTCTACCTCGGCGGGAGCCTCTACGTGGGGACTCTCATCGCCGGCGGGGCGATGTTGCTCGTCGGGCTCGGGATGCTCGCGTGGACGATCACGATCCCGCGATCCGGCGGCATCTACAACTTCGGTACGAGGAGCATGTGGCCGCCCCTGGCGTTCACGCTCAGCTTCGTCGAGGTGACCGCGTGGCTCTTCTACGGCTCGTTCGGAGCGGTTTACCTCGCCCAGCTGGGAATCGCGCCCTCCGTGACGGCGATCGGCATCATCACGGACAAGCCGGGAATCGAGAGCTTCGGCGCCGACCTCGCCGGCAAGTGGGGGACCTTCCTCATCGGGTCGGGCGCGCTGATCGTCGGCGCGATCATCCTCGCGAGTGGCATGCGACGTTTTTTCTTCACCCAGAAGGTGATGTTCTCGATCGCGGTCCTGGGGACCCTCGTCTTCATCGGGTCGCTCCTCTTCACCTCCAGGGCCGACTTCGTGTCCAATTGGAACAGCGTCATGGGCGACCGGCTGGACGTCGGTGACGACGCGTACAACGGGGTCATCCAGGCGGCCACGCAGGCCGGCTGGTCCGACCCTGGCTTCGACTGGAAACAGACGCTCTACCTCTCCAACTGGGCGTTCCTGCCGCTGATCGGCGCCGCGTTCTCGATCTCGATCGGCGGCGAGATCAAGCAGGTCGGCCGGGGACAGACGCTCGGCATCATCGGCGCGATCGTCGCCTCGGTCATCGTCTGGATCATCTCGATCGCCCTCGTCTTCAGGACGATGGGCAAGGACTTCCTGGGCGCAGTGACCTACTCGAGCCTGAACGGCGTCGAGGGGGCGGCAACCCCGGTGACCCCGTTCCCGACGCTGCTCACGGGTCTCGGCACCAGCTCTGTCACCCTGACGATCCTGATCGCACTCGGGTTCATCGGCTGGATCTGGCTCTGGGTCCCGACGCAGATCCTCTACCCGACTCGGGCGATCGTGGCCTGGTCGCTCGACCGTGTCGCCCCTGACAAGCTCGGCACCGTGAGCGAGCGTACTCACACGCCGATCCCGGCCATCCTGCTCTGCCTCGCGGGCGGGATCACCTTCGTCGGGATGCTCTCCTTCACGAGCTTCTTCCAGCTCGTCATCTTCATCGAGGTCGCGGTGCTCGCTTGGGCGATCGTCCTGCTCGCGGGGGTGTTTTTCCCCTACCGACGGCCGGACATCTACAACAAGAGCCCGCTGGCCAACATGAAGGTCGCCGGGCTCCCGGTCATGAGCGTCGCGTGCGCGCTGGGCGCGGCCGCGGCATTTTTCTACTTCTTCAACCTCTTCTTCGACGAATTCGCCGCCGGGCATGCCCGCCACAGCCTGTCCGTGCTGATCGGCTGGTTCGTCGGCTCGTTCGTCATCTACTGGATCATGTGGTTCATCCGCCGCAGGCAGGGCGTCAATGTCGACCTCGCGTTCAAGGAGATCCCGATCGAGTGAGCGCGCGCGTGAGCCTCGGAGATCCGCTGCCGGACTTCGTTCTGCCCGACCTCGAGGGTCGAACGTGGACCAGGGCGGATCTCCTCGGCTCGCCGTCCGTCGTCTTCTGCTTCGCGACCTGGTGAACATGTCGCGAGCAGCTGCCCGGGTGGCAGCGGGGCTGGGAGGACCGGGGGCGGAGCTTTCGCCTCCTTGCCGTTGCTCAGGACGTCCAGGGTGAGGAGCGGGTCCGGCCCGTGGTCGAGGAGCGGCACGTGAGCTTCCCTGTCCTGGTCGACCGTGCGAGCGACCTTGCCCGGGTGCTCGGATTTCGCATCGTTCCGAGCGGGTTCTTCGTCGACTCCGAGGGGATCGTCCGCTACCGGCACGTGCACGACTTCGACGTCGCAGACCCTCGCGTGCGCTGGAATCTAGAGCGGTTCCTCGCCGGCGAGGCGACCCAGCCTCCCGACTCGGAAGGAACCATGGATCCGGGAGCCCTCGAGCGCTTCGCGGAAGGATTTGCCCTCTACGCCGATGGGCAGGAAGAGGAGGCGATTGCCGTCTGGCGGGCAGCCCTCGACCTCGACCCGGACAACTTCGTCATTCGCTCGCAGATCTGGGCCGCTGAGCACCCCGAGCACTTCTGGCCGGCCGTCGACCGCGAATGGCAAGAGCTCCAGCTCCTCAAGGAGGGCTATGACAAGCCGCTCCCCTGACGCGGTGGCCCAGCAAGGCGGTCTCCGCGAGCAGGCGAACGCCGAGGCCCTCGAGCGCCTGTGGGCGGCCGAGCCCGTGCTCGTGGACGTTCGCCCCGCAATCGAGGTGGTCCCCGGCCTCACCCCGGCGACCGTTCTCACCTCGGGCGCGCCGCTTTCCTGGGAGGAGTACTTCGGCGGCCAGCGTTCCGGCGTGATCGGGGGGGCGCTGTTCGAGGGCCTGGCTCAGGACGCCGAGGAGGCGGACGAGCGGATCCGCACCGGGCGCATCCGCGTGGCGACCTGTCACGAGCACGGTTGCATCGGGTCGCTGGCAGGCATCTACACAGCCTCGATGCCGGTCTTCGTCGTCGAGAACGCGAAGGGCGGGAACCGGGCCTTCTGCAACCTCTTCGAGGGCCCCTCGCCGGCGCGGCTGAACTACGGCGTCTACAACGAGGCGGTTCGGGAGAGCCTCGGGTTCATCGCCGAAGTCGTCGGGCCGGTGCTCGGCGAGGCGGTGCGGGCAGCGGGCGGGGTTCCCCTGCGCCCGATCGTCCGCCGCGCTCTCCACATGGGCGACGAGCTCCACAGTCGGAACACCGCCGCGACGCTTTTATTCACCCGCGAGCTCTTTCCCGCGTTGCTCGATCTCGCCGCCGAGGGGGGCGACGACGTGCGGCGAACGCTCGAGTACTTGAGCTCGAGCGACTACTTCTTCCTGCGCCTCTCGATGGCCTCCTCGAAGGCGACCGCCGATGCGGCCCACGGCGTGGAGGGCTCGAGCATCGTGAGCGCCATGACCTTCAACTGCCGCAATTTCTCCATCAGGGTCAGCGGACTCGGAGACACGTGGCTCGAAGCGCCGATGCCGACTATGGAGCCGAAGCTCTTCGACGGCTATACCAAGGAAGACGTCGAGTACATGGGCGGCGAGAGCGTCATCAACGAGACAGTCGGGCTGGGCGGGTTCGCCCAGGCGGCCGCGTTCCCCCTGCAGGAATATCAGGGCGGCTCGGCGGAGCGTATGGTGGAGACGAACCTCGAGATGTACGAGATCACGGCGGGCGAGCACCCGGAGTTCAAGATCCCCTTCTTCGGCTTCCGCGGAGTGCCGAGCGGCATCGACGCCTACCGGGTGGTCGAGACGGGCATCACTCCGGCCATGGACATCGGCGTGGCCGGACGCGGCGGCGGTCAGATCGGCGCCGGGACGCTTCGCGCGCCGCTCGCCTGCTTCGAGCAGGCCGTGGACGAGCACCGACGGAGGTATCCGTAGTGCCCCTCGAGCACCTGGAGTACGTGGACCGCGCTCTCGGCCTCGTCGAGGACGCCCGCGAGCAGGGGCTCGAGCTCCGCATTCTCGGCTCCCTGGCCTACCGTCTCCATTGCCCCGCGAACATCGAGCTCTTCGAGCAGATGAAGCGGGACCTGACGGACATCGACCTCGCAGCGCGCGGCGACCAGCGGCGGGACGTGCGGACGTGGCTCGAGGGGCGCGGGTTCGTCGTCGACCAGGACATCGTCGTCGCGACCGAGGGCAAGCGCTATTGCTTCACCGAGCCCGGCTCCGGAACGGCCCTCGACGTCTTCTTCGACGAGCTCTACTTTTGTCATCCGATTCCGCTCCGGGACCGCCTCGAACTCGACTACCCGACGATCACACCGACTGACCTCCTGCTCGAGAAGATGCAGATCGTCGAGCTGAACCCGAAGGACGTGAAGGACTCCCTCGTCCTCCTGCTCGAGCACTCGTTGGATGCGAGCGGAAAGGATGCGATCGACCACACCTACGTCGCGCGCCTGCTCGGAGCGGACTGGGGGTTCTACTACACGGTCACGACCAATCTGGAAAGGCTGCGCGGACACCTGGGCGACGGCGAGCTCGACGCCGGCCAGGCGCAGATCGTCGAGGAACGGATCGAGGCACTCGAGAGAGTCATCGAAGAGGAGCCCAAGACCGGCAAATGGAGGATGAGGGCCCGGATCGGCCCCCGCAAACGGTGGTACCAGGAAGTCGCGGAGAAAAGCGAGACGTTCTAGGCGGAGAGCTCGCGCGCGAGCTGCTCGGCGGCCGCCTGATCGCCAACCTCGCAACGATCGACGACGGCGGTGGCGTGCACCTCGTGGGCATGTGGTTCCTCTGGGACGGCGAAGCGCTTCTCCTGCCGACGAGCCACACGACCCGCAAGGCCAAGAACATCGCCCGCGATCCTCGCGCCACGATCATGATCGACGACTCCCGGGGCGGCTTCGACCTCCGTGGGATCACGCTCGTGGGCCGCGCCGAGCTGCTCGACGGAGACGAAGCGCTCGCAACGAACCGGCGCATCCACCTGAAGTACGTGACCGAGCGCGGCCGGGATCTCGAGCCGGTCGACCGCTACCTCGCCACCGACGACGTCACCGTCCGGTTCGTGCCCGAGCGGGTGAGCGCCTGGAACCTCCGCGACACGGAGCATGGACAGGCTCTCCTGGCCGAGGAAGAGTTTCACCCCCTGGACTAGCGGCTACCCTCGGGGGATGCACGACCGCGCCCTTGAGCAGGCCGCGCGCGACCTCGATTCCCGACGCCGGCGGGCCGTTCACGCCGCGACGCTGGCGGCCGGCGCCGGGCTCGTCGCCTGCGCGACAGTGTTCATCTCGCTTCCGCTTGCTGCCGCTCTCGGAGCCGGTGCCGTCCTCGAGGCGGTGATCGCGGGCACAGCGTCGAATGGCCGTCGCGAGCTCGTTGCCCGCCTCGCACTGCAGCCGGCCGCCTACGCACTTCCGGAGGTGGCAGCCTACGGCACCCGCGTCTCGGAGCCGCCGCAGCGGGCCCGGCTCGCTGCCTGGCTCGCGGAGGTCGTGGCGGACTCCCGCATGCCGCACTCGCTGTACCTGCGCGACCGAGTGGCACTCGTCGCGCAGGAGCTGGAAACACTGGCCCGCGAGCTCGCCTCGCCCCGCTCGATCGCGCCTG
Organism: Actinomycetota bacterium; assembly: GCA_020029625.1. Lineage (GTDB taxonomy): Bacteria > Actinomycetota > Thermoleophilia > Gaiellales > Gaiellaceae > JAIBJP01. The sequence continues at coordinate 9,141 of JAIBJP010000011.1, forward strand.
CGAGCGCAGTCGCCTGCCGCCGGCTGCTCACGCATATGACGGAGAGCCCGCTCTACAACCCGCGCGTCCCTCAGGACGATCTGCACCTGACTCTCCGCCGCATCAGGGCGGGCATTGCCTAAACTAACGGAGGCTCTTCCGTCCGGGCCCGCTCGATGCGCTCGGCAAGCGCTGTGACGACGGCCTCGAAGAGGGCCGCTCCTTGCTCCGCGCTCGCTCGGCTCGGCGCCCCGGTCAGCCCTTCACGGCTGGTCTCGGCCACCGTGTAGCTGAGCACCAGGTCGCCGGTCCGATCTTCGTCGTCGCGGATCTCGTCGCGGTCGACGAGCTCGGGCCGCAGATGGAGCATGAGGGACGTCTCCGCTGCGTGCGCATGCCAGTCGTCGGCATCCGAGGTCACCTCCGCGGCGATCTCCGGCGTCAGCTCATACCAGCTCACGAGCCCTATGCGCAGCTCCCCCCGGGTGCGGATCTCGTCGACGGCGACCCGAAGGGGCGCAGCGTTCCCCACGTGGGCGTTCACGAGCAGAAGCCTCGTGAATCCGCTCGCGCGGATCCAGGTTGCCAGCTCGACGACCACGTCGATCAGGAGCCGGGGCGAGAGTGAGAGAGTGCCCGGCCAGGCGGTCGTGTGTGCCTGCGAGGAACCGGCCCACAGGGTGGGGAGCAGCGGCGCACCCGTACGGGCCGACGCTGCGCGGCAGACGGCGGTCGCGATGTCCGTGTCGGTGGAGGCGGGCAGGTGCCGGCCGTGCTGTTCGACCGCACCCACGGGCAGGACACAGAGCGCCTGCCCCGCCTCGACGAGACGGGCGACGGCCGGCCAGGTCAGGTCCTCGACGAGCACTGGTGCGTCGCGCGAGGCCACCCGTGACTAGGGGAGCGCGCCCACGAGTGTCTCGACGCCTTCGTTGAAGGTCCAGGTGGCGGCCAGCGCGTCCGTGCCCGTTGGCGAGACCTCGAGCTTGAATTGCATGATGTCGCCCCGATACTCGACCCGGGCGACCTCGAACGGCGCGGTGCCCTCATCGGTCCGCCGGTGCTCGGTGCAGAGCACGAGGAACACGGCGGAGCGGTGGGGGATGCCGAAGCGATCCGCCTCGAATTGGCCGCACTGACTCGTCTCGATCGAAAGCTGCGAGCGCTCGAGCTCGACGCCGTGCTGGGCCAGCGTCAGATCCGAGCGAAGGCTTCGGCCTACGTGAGCCGCGTCCACGAGCCACGAGACTTCGTGGCGATGGAAGAACGAGTAGCTGATGGCGAGCGGGACGCCGCGGAGTGAGAGCAGCGTGGTCAGGCGTGCCACGTCCTCGCTCGGCGCGGCTTCGAGGGCTTCCGAGATGCTGCGCTCGACTTTGATCGTCCGCTTGTCGAGCACCTGCACAGCCACGTCCGCGCCCCGTGGGGTGGCGAGGAGCCGAGAGAGGCCGCCGGCACGATAGTCGAGCTTGGGCTGTGCCACGAACGTGCCGCGACCGCGGATGCGGACGATCTGTCGGTCATCCTCGAGGATGGCAAGTGCCTGGCGGACGACGACTCTGCTGACGCTGAAGCGGCGCGCGAGTTCGGGCTCGGAAGGGAGTGCGTCTCCGGCCTTCCAAACGCCCGACTCGATCTGCTGCTTCAGTGCTTCCTGAAGCTGATAGTACAAGGGGACAAAGCTGTGCCGATCAAGCTGGAGCTCCCAGAAAGAAGGCGGACTAGTGCCCTCGGGGAGCATCGAACAAGTATATGTCGGCCCCCCGGTTGACCCCGTCAGGCCGCTCCCTGGTCTCGCGCCAACGACTTGGCGCTTCGCGCGTGTCCCCGCTACGAGTTCTAAGGTCGGAATCCCACAACTGACAGAACGCGAAAGGAGGGACATGTACCAAGTCATTCGAGCGGGCGAACAGCAGCGCAGCCCCGGCGGCACGGTGACCTTCGAAGGCGAGCCCCATTGTTCCGGGGGTCTCGTTCTTCTGGGTCAGCAACGAGCCCGGTGAAGGGCCGGACCTCCACAGGCATCCCTATTCCGAGACGTGGGTCGTCCGCAGCGGAAGGGCGCGGATCACCGCTGACGGGGAGGACATCGAGGCGGGCCCCGGCGACATCGCAGTCGTGGGCCCAGAGACGCCGCACAAGTTCAAGAACATGGGCCCGGATCGGCTCGAGATCATCTGCATCCACTCGTCGCCTCGGATAATCCAGGAGGCGCTCGAATGAAATTCCGCTCAAGAAACGGCCCCAAATCTCCGATGGAGGCTTGACAGCCGGTCACGCCTTCACCACACTGGGCGAAACCTCGATGAAGCCTACGTTTACATCCGCGAACACACTCGGCTCCGCCGACGTGTCCTCGCGCGGCCTCATCGTGATCCTCCTCGGCATTCTCCCCCTCTAGGGGGAGGACGCGACTACGCGCCGCTCAGGCGCATACGCCGACCGAATCACATCACCGGTACGCCTCCGTTCGGAGGCGAAGGAGGAAGACAGTGACACGCCGCATCACGATTTTCGACACGACGCTGCGCGACGGGGAGCAATCTCCGGGCATCGCCCTGCGTCCTGACGAGAAGGCCGAGATCGCGCGGCAGCTGGAGCGGCTCGGAGTCGACGTGATCGAGGCGGGGTTCGCTGTCTCGTCGCCCGGAGACTTCGAAGGCGTGAAAGCGGTTGCCGCCGCGGTCGAACGCCCGACCGTCGCTTCGCTGTGCCGCACCCGCAAGGAGGACATCGACGCCGCGGCGGAGGCTCTCGCCGGCGCCCGGCGCTCGCGCATCCACATCTTCCTCGCGACCAGCCCAGTCCACATGGAGAAGAAGCTGCGCATGGAGCCCGAGGAGGTGGTCGAGCAGGCCCGCTGGTCCGTCGGCTACGCCCGCGCAAGCGTCGACCAGGTCGAGTTCTCCTGCGAGGATGCGACCCGTTCCGACCCGCATTTCGTCGCCCGCGTCTGCTGCGAAGCGGTCCGCGCCGGCGCGACGACGATCAACCTCCCGGACACCGTCGGCTATTGCCTTCCCTCGGAGTACGCCGAGTTCATCCTCGAGGTGCGCCGGCTCTGTCCGGAGCTCGGGAGCGTCACGCTCTCCGTGCACTGCCACAACGACCTCGGACTGGCCGTCGCGAACACGCTTGCAGGCCTGCAGGCGGGAGCGACCCAGGCCGAGTGCACGGTGAACGGCATCGGGGAGCGGGCCGGAAACGCGGCTCTGGAGGAGGTCGTCATGGCCCTCGAAGTCCGTCGGTCGAGCTTCGGGCTGAAGACCGGCGTGGTCACGCGCGAGATCGGCGCAGCGTCGCGCCTGGTTCAGCAGCTGACGGGCTACGCGGTGCAGCCGAACAAGGCAATCGTGGGCGCGAACGCGTTCGCCCACGAGGCCGGGATCCATCAGGACGGGATGCTGAAGGACGCCGAGACCTACCAGATCATGGATCCGGCCCAGCTCGGTCTCGTGATGACGCTGCCGCTCGGAAAGCACTCGGGCCGGCACGCGTTTGCGCGGGCCTGCGCCGAGGCGGGGATCCAGCTCGATGGTGAAGCGCTCGCAAAAGCATTCAGGCGCTTCAAGCAGCTTGCCGATTCAGGAAAGAACGTAACGCTCTCGGATGTGTTCGAAGAGGTGGTGCTCGCATGAGGAAGAAGCGCTACACGGTCGCCTGTCTCTCCGGAGACGGAATCGGCCCCGAGGTCATGGCCGAGGCAAGCCGCGCCCTGGCAGACGTGTCCCGGATGCACGGGTTCGCGATCGACGAGCAGCACGTCGCCTTCGGCGGCGACGCCGTTCGCCGCTTCGGCCATGCGCTGCCGGCTTCGACTCGCGCCGCCTGCAGGCGTGCGGATGCGGTCCTCGTGGCCACGACGACCGAGCCCGCGCTCGAGGGCGTGAAGGCAGAGCTCGACCTGACGTGGCGGATGACGCGCGTGCGCCTCAACGGAACCCGGTTGACCGTCGTCAGCCCGCTCGCCGACGACTCCGAGGAGCTCGCTGTCGAGGAGGCGTTCGCTCTCGCCTGCAACCGCCAGGCCCGCGTCACCTCGGTCGGAGCGGGCAAGGCCTGGCGGGCGCTTGTCGACCGGGCCGCCGAGACCGCGCCGGGCGTGATCGTCGAACATGTGAGCTTCGAATCGGTCGTCCGCACGCTCTTCCGCAAGCCGGCTGCCTTCGACGTTATCGTCAGCGAGCAGGTCTTCGCGGAAGCGCTTTCGCATACCGCCGCTTACGCGCACGGGAGCACGCGCATGGTCGCGTCGGGGCGCCTCTCCGTTCGCGGGGCCGGGATCTTCGGGCCGACGCACGGCTCCGCGCTCGAGATCGCCGGTCAGGGCGTTGCGAACCCGAGCGGGATGCTCCTGGCGGCCGCCCTCATGCTCGAGGGGCTCGGCGAGCGGAGCGCCGCCCGGACGCTCGAGAACGCCGTCGCAGAGACGCTCGGCAACGTGCACACGCCGGACCTGGTGTCCGCGGGAGTGGGGGCTACGACCCGCGAGTTCATGAACGTCCTGCTGGCCGCTCTCCCCGGGGCACGTACCGACACCGAGTTTGCCGGGGTGGCAGCGTGAGGATGCTCGGCTCCGACGCGATCCTTCGCTCTCTCGAAGCCGAGGGCGTCGAAGTCGCCTTCGGGATCCCCGGCGGGGCGATCCTGCCAACCTACGACGCGTTCGCGCGCGGATCGACCGTGCGCCACGTGCTCGCCCGGCACGAGCAGGGAGCCGGGCACATGGCCGAGGGCTACGCGCGCGCCTCGGGCCGGGTCGGCGTCGCGATCGCCACATCAGGCCCGGGAGCGACCAACCTCGTCACGCCGATCGCGGACGCGTGGATGGACTCGACGCCTCTGGTCTGCATCACCGGCCAGGTGCGCTCGACGCTGATCGGGACGGACGCCTTCCAGGAAACGGACGCAACCGGGATCACGCTCCCGATCGTCAAGCACTCCTGGCTCGTACAGAACGTCGAGGAGCTGCCCCACGTGATCAAGGCTGCGTTCCACGTCGCGCGCACCGGTCGTCCGGGCCCCGTGCTCGTCGACATCGCCAAGGACGTTCAGGAGACCGAGTTCGACTTCCACTATCCGGATGAGGTCAAGCTGCCCGGCTGGCGGCCGCCTCGGAACGTGCACGCGTTGCAGGTGGCGGAGGCCGCCAAGGCAATCGCGGGAGCGCAAAAGCCGATCCTCTACGTAGGCGGCGGCGCGATCAACGCGAACGCCTGCGCCGAGCTCCTCGAGCTGGCGGAGGCAGGCGGCATCCCCGTGGTGACCACGCTCATGGCCAAGGGGGCCTTCCCCGACTCCCATCCGCTCGCGCTCGGCGCGCCTGGAATGCACGGGTCGAAATGGGCCAACTGGGCCCTGAACAAGGCCGACCTGGTCATCGCCGTCGGGAGCCGTTTCGACGACCGCGTCACCGGAAAGCTCACCGCCTTCGCGCCGGGCGCCAAGGTCATCCACTTCGACATCGATCCCGCCGAGATCGGCAAGCTCCGCCGCGCCGACATTCCGGTGGTCGGTCCGCTCCGACCTGCCCTCGAGCAGCTGGCTGAGGAGCTGCGGCGGCTCGTCGACCCCGGGCATATGGGGCCGGCGGCCTGGCGCCGCCAGGTCGACGAGTGGCGCGCTGCGTATCCCCTTCGCTACGACCGCGAGGGCGACGTCCTCAAGCCGCAGGCCGTCATCGAGACTCTCCGCGACCTGACGGCGGGACGGGACGATGTCATCTGGACGACCGGCGTCGGCCAGCACCAGATGTGGGCGATGCAGTACCTCGTCTGCGACCAGCCGCGCACCTTCATCACCTCCGGCGGTCTCGGGACGATGGGATACGGCGTCCCCGCGGCGATCGGAGCCAAGGCCGCTCGTCCCGACGCTACGGTCATTTGCGTCGACGGAGACGGCTGCTTCCAGATGACGTGCCAGGAGCTCGCCACCTCGGCGCTCGAAGGCCTGCCGATCACCGTCGTCATCATCAACAATGGCTGGCTCGGGATGGTGCGCCAGTGGCAGGAGATGTTCTACGACAGCCGCTTCTCCGAGACCCATCTCACCCACCAGGTGCCCGACTACGCCCAGCTCGCCGAGGCCTACGGGTGCGCGGGCTTCACACTCTCGTCCGAGGACGAGTTGGAGAGTGTCCTCGAGGAAGCGCTGAACTGCGGCCGAACTGCGGTTGTGGATGCCCGCTGCGACCCCGAGGAGAAGTGCTTCCCAATGATCCCCGCGGGCGCGGCGGCCACCGACGTGATCGAGTTCACGGACCTCGAAGAGTCCGTCGAGGCCTGATGCACACCGTCTCGCTACTCGTCGAGAACAGGCCCGGCGCGCTCGCCCGGGTCTCCAACCTCTTTGCGCGGCGCGGCTACAACATCGAAAGCCTGGCGGTCGGACCGACGGAGCGCCCGGAGGTCTCCAGGATCACCCTCAGAGTCGACTGCTCCCGCGACGCGCTCGAGCAGCTGGAGAAGCAGATGCACAAGCTCGTCAACGTCCTGCGCGTGAGCACGCTCGAGGCCGGCGAGGCCGTCGAGCGCGAGCTCGCCCTCGTCAAGGTGAACGCGCCGCCGAGCCGTCGCGCTGAGCTCATGGCGCTCGGGGAGGTCTTCCGCGCCAGGGTGGCGGACCTCGGGCCGGACTCGATCGTCTTCGAGATCGTCGGCCACCCGGAAGAAGTCTCCTCGTTCGAGGAGCTCGTTCGCCCGCACGGCGTCAAGGAGCTCGCCCGCACCGGCCGCATCGGCCTCGGTCGAGCCTCGGCAGGCCGGGTCGCCAGAACCCAGCACGTTCTCAGTTAAGTCTAGGAAAGGATTCCGCCTGATGGCCACCGTTCACCGCGAAGGCAAGACCGATCTTCTCTCCGGCAAGGTCACCGTCGTCGGCTACGGCAGCCAGGGTCATGCGCACGCGCTCAACCTGCGAGATTCTGGCGTGGACGTCCAGGTCGGCCTCCGCGCGGGGAGCTCCTCCTGGGGGACCGCCGAGGAGGCTGGCCTGGCCGTGAACACGATCCCGGCCGCCGTGAGCGGGGCTCAGGTCGTCGCGATGCTGCTCCCCGACCAGGTGCAGCCGCGCGTGTTCGACAACGAGATCGCGCCGAACCTGGAGGCGGGCGCCGCAGTTCTCTTCGCGCACGGATTCAACGTCCACTACGGGCGGATCGCTCCCGAGCCCGGCCACGACGTGATCATGGTGGCGCCGAAGGGGCCCGGCCACGTCGTCCGCCGGCTCTACGAGCAGGGGCTCGGAACGCCGGCGCTCGTCGCCGTGGCCCAGGACGCGAGCGGTCGCGGGCTCGACCTCGCGCTCGCGTACGGGGCTGCGCTCGGAGCCGGCCGGGCGGGGATGATCGAGACCACTTTCGCGGAGGAGACCGAGACCGACCTCTTCGGCGAGCAGACGGTCCTGTGCGGAGGCGTGACCGAGCTCGTGCGCTCCGGCTTCGAGACCTTGGTCGAGGCTGGCTACCAGCCCGAGATCGCCTACTACGAGTGCCTGCACGAGCTGAAGCTGATCGTGGACCTGATGTGGGAGGGCGGTCTCTCGCACATGCGCTTCTCGATCTCGGACACGGCCGAGTACGGCGACTACACGCGCGGCCCGGTCGTGATCGACGAGCACGTCCGCGAGCGCATGCGCCACGTGCTCGGCGAGATTCAGGACGGCACGTTCGCCCGCGAGTGGATCGCCGAGATGGATGCGGGCGAGGGGAAGCTGGAGGAGCTTCGCCGCAGCGCCGCCGATCAGCTGCTCGAGCAGGTAGGCCGCGAGCTCCGCGCCCTCATGCAGACGGAGGCGCCGGAAGCTCATGGCGTCCGTTGACGTCCCTGTAGCTCTCCTTGGATACGGAACGGTCGGCTCGGCGGTCAGCCGCCTGCTGGTCGAGAGCGCGGATGACATCGAGCGCGCGACGGGTCATCGCCTCCGCGTCGTCCGCGCCCTCGTCCGGGATCCGGAGAAGGAACGCGCTTTTCCAGCCGATCCGGGAGTCCTCACCACGGATATCGCGGACATCCGCGACGATCCGTCGATCGCCGTCGTGGCGGAGGTCATGGGTGGGATCGAGCCGACCGGCGACTACGTTCTCGCCCTGCTCGCCGCCGGCAAGCCGGTGGTGTCGGCAAACAAGCAGCTCATCGCGCGTCGAGGAGCCGAGCTCTTCGGCGCCGCTTCGGCGGCAGGCGTCCAGCTCCGCTTCGAGGCGAGCGTCTGCGCCGCCATCCCCGTGATCAAGGTGCTCCGGGAGGCGCTGGTCGTTACGACAGTCCACCGGATCCTCGGAATCGTCAACGGGACGACGAACTTCATCCTCACGGAGATGGAGAAGGGCTCCGGCTACGATGAGGCTCTGGCGGAGGCCCAGCGCCAGGGCTTCGCGGAGGCTGATCCGACCGAGGACGTCTCTGGCGCCGACGCCGCGGCGAAGATGGCCATTCTCGCCACCGTCGCCTTCGGCTCGCGCGTCACGCTCGACGACGTCGAGTACGAAGGCATCGAGTCGATCACCCCGTTGCACGTCGCTGCTGCGCGTGAAATGGGCATGGCTGTCCGGCTCGTGGGCGCCGCCAGCCTGGTCGGCGGGAAGCTCGACGTCCGCGTCCATCCGGCTCTCGTCGACCGTCGCCATCCGCTCGCGGCGGTCGAAGGCGCCTTCAACGCGGTCATGCTCCAGGGGGACGCGATCCGCGAGATCACGCTCGAGGGGCCCGGTGCCGGCGGCATCGAGACGGCCTCGGCCGTCGTCGCGGATATGGTCAGCGTCATCGGCACGACGGGCACCGGCTTCCTCCAGAACGACGCCTGCTGGCGCGAGCTCGAGCCACTCGAGCCGGGTCGGCTGCGCTCCCCTTTCTACGTCCGGCTCGACGTCGAGGACCGCGCCGGCGTCCTCGCGCACGTCGCGCTGCGGCTCGCGACCCACGGGGTCTCGATCGGGCGGCTCGTCCAGCACCAGGACAACGGCTCGGCCACGCTCCACATCGTCACGCACGAGGCGCCTGCGGGCGACGTCGACGCGGCCCTGGAGGAGATCGGCGGCCTCGAGGAGTCGCGCTCCGCGCCCTCGGCTCTCCCCGTCATCTCCGATCGCGGAGTCCCCGGCCTCGGATGGGCTTGAGGCCGCTCGCCGAACGCTACGCCGACCGGCTTCCGCTCCCGAAGGACGCGGCAATCGTCTCACTCGGTGAAGGCTCGACGCCGCTCCTACCCGCGCCCAGGATCGGCGCCCGGGTCGGCGCGGAGGTCTTCCTCAAGTGGGAGGGAGCCAATCCCACGGGCAGCTTCAAGGATCGCGGGATGACCGTGGCGGTCACTCAGGCGCTGGCGGACGGTGCGCGAGCCGTCGTCTGCGCCTCGACCGGAAACACTGCCGCCTCTGCCGCGGCGTACGCGGCGCGGGCCGGGCTGGAGGCGGTGATCCTGCAGCCCGAGGGCGCCGTCGCCCGTGGAAAGCTCGCGCAGGCGCGCGCCGTCGGGGCGAAGGTGGAAGTGCGCCCGAGCTTCGAAGAGGCGCTCGCCGAGGCGAAGGAGCTGGAGGCGCGGGGGACGCACGTGCTCGTGAACTCGCTGAACCCGTTGCGGCTCCAGGGACAGAAGACCGCAGCGTTCGAGATCGTCGAGGAGCTGGGATCTGCGCCTGACATCCTCGCGCTCCCGTACGGGGGCGGGGGAAACCTCTGCGCCTATGCGCTCGGCTTCGGCGAAGAAGGAGCCGGGGTGCCACGCCTGATCGCCGCCGAGGCGGCGAACCGCGCCGGCACGGTTGCTTCCGCCATCCGGATCTCCGAGCCGCCTCACGCCGAGGATGCTCGGCGGGCCGTGGAGGATTCGGGTGGCGGCGTGGTGGCCTTGGACGACACCGCCATCCTCGAAGCCTGGGAGCTGCTCGCGCGCGAGGAAGGGGTCTTCTGCGAGCCGTCGTCGGCCGCGGGACTGGCGGCGCTTTTCACCGACCCGCCCGGCAACGCGCGCGTCGTCTGCGTCGTCACGGGTCACGGCCTGAAGGATCCGGACTCCGTCGCATGACGATCCACGTGCGCGCTCCGGCGACCACCGCCAACATCGGACCCGGCTTCGACTGCGCGGCCGCGGCGCTCGACCTCTGGAACGAGCTCGCGGTCGAGGAAGTCAACGGCGAGGTGGACGAGTCGCACCTCGGCGTGCAGGCCTTCGCGCGCCTCGCTTCCACCGCGGGCAAGCGCTTTCGCTTCACGGACCGCATTCCGCGCGAGCGCGGACTGGGCTCGAGCGCCGCCGTGATCGCGCTCGGCCTGGTCGCCGGCGCGCTGGCGGCCGGAAAGCACCCGGATCCGGAGGAGCTTCTCGCGGAGGGAGTCGAGCTTGAAGGACACGCGGACAACCTCGCGGCCGCGCTCGCGGGCGGTGTCTGCCTGACCTGGGAGAACCGGATCGCGCGCGTCGCCGACCGGCTTCCCGCGGTCCCGATCGCAATCGTCCCGGAGACGACCGTCTCGACCGCAGCCGCTCGCAACTCGCTTCCCGACTCGGTCCCGCACGCCGACGCAACCTTCACGGCCGGCCGCGCCGCGCTCCTCGGCGCCGCGTTGGCGCAGGGGTCTCCCGAGCTCTTCGCCGCCGCCATCCACGACCGCTTGCACGAGCCCTATCGCTCCGCCAAGGCGCCGCTCCTCGACGCGGTCCGCTCGGACCTTCCCAAGGGTGCGCTCGGCGCCACCCTGTCAGGATCAGGGCCGACCGTGATCGTTTGGGTGCGAGAGGAGTCCGCCGCCGCCTCCGAAGCGGAGCTGGCGAGCAAGTTCACCGAGGCGAGCGTCCTTCGCTTCGCCGTCTCCGCGGAAGGAGCAAGCGCCCTGTGAGCGTCGCTCGCTTTCGGCTCGCTCCCATGGGAGAAACCGTGTTTCCCCCACGAGCCCCCTTCTTTGTCCCAGTGGTGGAACCTCCCGGTTCCCCCACACCCCCTCCATACGCTCATAGGCTGAAGGGCAGCCTATGAGCGATCCCGACAAGCGCCGAAGCGCCGCCCTCACCGACGGCCCCGAGCGCGCGCCCGCACGCGCGATGCTGAAGGGGGTCGGCTTCAGCGACGAGGATCTCGCGCGCCCGCTGATCGGCGTCGCCACGACCTGGATCGAGACGATGCCGTGCAACCTGAACCAGCGCAAGCTGGCTCAGCACGTCAAGCGCGGCGTCAGGTCGGCCGGCGGGACGCCGATCGAGTTCAACACCATCTCCGTCTCCGACGGCGTCTCCATGGGCACGGAGGGAATGCGCGCCTCGCTCGTCTCACGCGAGGTGATCGCCGACTCGATCGAGCTCGTCGCTCGCGGGCATCTCTTCGACGGCCTCGTCTGCCTCGTCGGCTGCGACAAGACGATTCCCGCGGCCGTGATGGCGCTTGCGCGCCTCGACGTGCCGGGGCTCGTGCTCTACAACGGCTCGATCGCGCCGGGCCGCTTCCGCGGGCGGGACGTCACCATTCAGGACGTCTTCGAGGCTGTGGGCGCACACGCGGTCGGGAAGATGAGCGACGAAGACCTGCTCGAGCTCGAAGGCGTCGCCTGTCCGGGCGCGGGAGCCTGCGGCGGGCAGTTCACCGCCAACACGATGTCGACGGCACTCGACTTCCTCGGGATCAGCCCCGCAGGCCTGAACGGGATCCCCGCGCTCCATCCCTTGAAAAACGAGGCCGCCGAAGAGGCGGGGAGGCTCGCCATGGATCTCATCCGGCGCGACGTTCGGCCCTCCCAGATCATCACGCGGGACGCGCTCGAGAACGCCGCAGCGGCGATAGTCGCCACGGGCGGCTCGACGAACGGCGTGCTTCATCTCCTCGCCATCGCACGCGAACTCGGCGTCCCGCTCGAGCTCGACGACCTGGACGACATCGCTGCACGGACACCGATCGTTGCGAGCTTGAAGCCCGGCGGGCGCTTCGTCGCCACCGACATGTACGCGGCCGGCGGAGTCGCTCTCGTGGCACGCGAGCTCCTCAAGCGGGAGCTCGTCCATGCGGGGTCGCCGAACGTGGACGGCCGCTCGCTGGGCGAGATCGCGGCCGCGGTCGAGGAGAAGCCCGGACAGGAGGTGGTCGTCCCGATCGAGACGCCGATCAAGCCCATCGGCGGGCTCGCCGTCCTGCGTGGGAACCTGGCGCCCGAAGGGTGCGTCGTCAAGCTCGCCGGCCACGAGCGCCTCCACCACCGCGGGCCGGCCCGCGTGTTCGACTCCGAGGAGGCCTGCTTCGCCGCGGTCAAGGAGCGGCGAATCGTTTCCGGAGACGTCGTCGTCATTCGCTACGAAGGCCCGGCGGGGGGCCCGGGGATGCGCGAGATGCTCCATGTGACGGGCGCGATCGTCGGGGAAGGGCTCGGCGACGAGATCGCGCTCGTCACGGACGGGCGCTTCTCGGGGGCGACGCACGGGCTGATGGCCGGCCACGTTTCGCCCGAGGCGGCGCGGGGCGGTCCGCTCGCCGCTCTCCAGGACGGGGACACCGTCGTCATCGACGTCGAGGCCAGGACCTTGTCCGTCGAGCTTTCCGACGACGAGCTCGCGGCCCGGCTCGAGCGCTGGAGTCCGCCTCCGCCTCGCTACGCGACGGGGGTCTTCGCCAAGTATGCGGCGCTGGTCTCGTCTGCCTCGGAAGGGGCAGTGACCGGGCCCGCACCCGGCTCGTATACTGAGAAATGAGCGACGGGCAGCGGCCCCGCTCGCATCAAGAGAGGCTGAGGGAACGGCCCTGTGAAGCCTCGGCAACCTACTCCGACGGAGCAAGGTGCCAAACCCGTCCGAGCCTCCGGGCTCGGGAGGATGTCAGCGAGAAAGGAGACCGCAGTGCCCGCCGAATCCCTCCGTTGCCGTAGCTGCGCGACCGAGTACGCGCTGGAAGACATCGGCACGTGCACCGCCTGCTTCGGCCCCCTCGACCCCGTCTACGACTGGGCGGCTCTCGCCCGGAACGTGAGTCGCGAGACGATCGCAGCCGGCCCGGCTTCGATCTGGCGGTATGCACCGCTCCTTCCCGTCGGGGCGCCGGACGAGGCGCGCCTGGCTCCCGGGCTCACGCCGCTCGTCCCCGCCCGGCGCCTGGCGGAGGAGGTCGGCGTCCGCGAGCTCTGGCTCAAGCTGGACACCGCCAACCCAACTCACTCCTTCAAGGACCGCGTCGTCGCCGTGGCCGCGCAGAAGGCTCGGGAGCTCGGCCTCGAGACGCTGGCGTGCTCGTCTACCGGAAACCTGGCCAACGCCGTCGCCGCGCGCGCAGCGGCCGAGGGCATGGAGGCAGCGGTCTTCTGCCCGGCCGATCTGGAGCCGGAGAAGCTCGTCGCCACGGCGGTGTTCGGCGCCACCATCTACGCCGTGCGCGGCACCTACGACGACTGCAGCCGGCTGACGGTCGAGCTCTCCTTCGAGCTCCCCTGGGCGTTCGTCAACGTGGGCCTGCGCTCCTACTACGCGGAGGGCTCGAAGACCGTCGCGTTCGAGATCGCCGAGCAACTCGGCTGGAACGTTCCCGACGCCGTCGTGGCCCCGATCGCCTCGGGCTCCCTCTACTCGAAGATCGCCGAGGGATTCGACCAGCTCCGCCAGGTCGGGCTGATCGACGCGGCAACCCCCCGCCTCATCGGAGGCCAGGCGGAGGGCTGCTCGCCCGTCGCCGCCGCATTCGCCGCAGACGCTCGTGTCACACCGGTCCGCCCGCAGACGGTCGCCCGCTCGCTGGCCATCGGGAACCCGGCTGACGGGGACAAGGCCGTCGCCACCGCACGCAGCACCGGAGGAGCCATCTACGGAGTGGTCGAGGAGGAGATCGGGCCGAACATGGCCCTCCTCGCCGATCATGCCGGCGTCTTCGGCGAGACCGCAGCGGGAGTGACGCTCGGAGCGCTCCGAGAGGCCGTCGAGCGCGGTGAGCTCGGCCCCGAGGACCGGGTCGTCCTGGTCGTCACCGGAGACGGATTGAAGACACCCGGCCCAGTCAGCGGCTTGTTCGAGCCCGTGGACATCGAAGCCGACGCAGACGCCGTCCTGGAGCGGCTCGGCGTGCTCACGTGACCGTTGTCTGTCTCCCCGGCGACGGGGTCGGACCGGAGGTGATGCACCAGGCACGGCGCGCACTCGAAGCGCTCGCGCCCGACCTCTCTCTGGAGGAGCGTCCCTTCGGTGCGCAGGCGATCCGCGACTCGGGCGACCCATTGCCGGAGGAAACGCTCGCAGCCTGCCGCGCGGCGGAGGCTGTCCTCAAGGCGCCGATCGGAGATCCGGAGTTCGACGGGGCCGAGGTACGGCCCGAGCAGGGCATGCTCCGCTTGCGGGCGGAGCTCGACGTCTACGCCAACCTGCGGCCGGCCAAGAGCGACTCGGTCGACGTCCTCATCGTGCGGGAGCTCGTCGGCGGCCTCTACTTCGGGGCGAGCGGCGTTCGGGAAGACGGGACCGCCTTCGACACGTGCGAGTACCACCCCAGCCAGGTCGAGCGGATTGCCCGGCGGGCGTTCGAGCTGGCGCGCGCCCGGAACGGGAAGCTCACCTCGGTCGACAAGGCGAACGTCCTTGAGACGTCGCGCCTCTGGCGCCGGGTCGTGAACGTGGTCGCTGCGGACTACGACGACATCGAGGTCGAGCACATGCTGGTCGACAACGCCGCGATGCAGCTCGCTTCCGCGCCCGCCCGGTTCGACGTGCTGGTCACCGAGAACATGTTCGGGGACATCCTCAGCGACCTCGCTGCCGCCGTGACCGGCGGCCTCGGGCTTGCGCCTTCCGCATCCCTCTCGGACGGTGGGCCGGGGATCTTCGAGCCCGTGCATGGCTCGGCGCCGGACATCGCTGGCCTCGGGATCGCGAACCCGGCCGCGATGCTGCGCTCCACCGCCCTCATGCTGGAGCACGGTCTCGGCCGTCCCGAGGAAGCGCGGGCTCTCGCGGCGGCCGTCGAAGTCGCGCTCGCCCAGGCTCCCACGCCGGATCTGGGCGGCACCGGGACGACCGCCGAGTTCGGCGACGCCGTGCTCAGAGCGCTGTCGTAGCGAAGCGCGGCGGGTGCGCCGCTTCGAAAGCCGCAATCTCCTCTTCGTGCCGGAGCGCCCGCGCGACGTCGTCGAGGCCTTCGAGGAGGCAATGGCGCTCGAACGAGTCGAACTCGAAGGAGTAGGGCCCGACCGTCTGGGCCGCGAGATCGACGGTCAGCTCGGCGGGATCCTGCATGAGCTCCTTCACCTCGTCCTGTGGCAACACGACCGGCACGAGGCCGATCTTCACGCAGTTCGTCCGGAAGATGTCGCCGAAGGACGGTGCAACGATGGCCTCGAAGCCCCAGTCCTGGAGCGCCCAGGGCGCATGCTCGCGCGAGGAACCGCAGCCGAAGTTGCGGCCCGTGAGCAGGATTTTGGCCCCCTCGGCCTCAGGGCGATTGAGCTCGAAATCGGGCTCCTGCGCCCAGTCGTAGAAGAGGAACTCGCCGAACCCCGTGCGCTCGATGCGTTTCAGGAACTGCTTCGGGACGATCTGGTCCGTGTCCACGTCCGCGCGGTCGAGCACGGCGGCGCGCCCCGTCACGCTGCGGAACGGCCTCACGCGACCGGCTCCAGAGCGTATTCGCGGATGTCGACGAAGTGGCCCTCGAGCGCTGCCGCGGCGGCCATCGCCGGGCTGACGAGATGCGTGCGCCCGCCCCGGCCCTGGCGGCCCTCGAAGTTGCGGTTCGACGTCGAGGCGCAGCGCTCGCCCGGCGCGAGGATGTCCGGGTTCATGCCGAGGCACATCGAACAACCGGCCCGGCGCCACTCGAAGCCCGCCGCCTCGAAGGTGCGGTCGAGCCCTTCGGCTTCGGCCTGGGCCTTCACGGTCGCCGACCCCGGCACCACCATCGCGCGGACGTCCGGGTGGACGCGCTTCCCGGCGACCACCGCCGCAGCCGTCCGTAGATCCTCGATGCGCGCGTTGGTGCAGGAGCCGATGAAGATGCGGTCGAGGCGAATGTCCTTGATCGCCGTGCCCGGCTCGAGGGCCATGTAGGCGAGCGCACGCTCGACCGACTCGCGCTCGTCCTGGTCGGCGTAGTCGGCGGGGTCCGGGACGGCGCCCTCGATCGACGTGACCATGCCGGGATTCGTCCCCCAGGTGACCTGGGGCGCGAGCTCGCGGACGTCGATCTCGACGTCGCGGTCGTAGCTGGCGTCCTCGTCGGAGACGAGGCCGCGCCAACGGTCGAGAGCACGCTCCCATTCCGCGCCTTTCGGAGCCGCCGGGCGCCCTTCGAGGTAGGCGAAGGTGGTGTCGTCCGGGGCGATCATCCCGGCGCGCGCGCCGGCCTCGATCGACATGTTGCAGACCGTCATGCGGCTCTCCATCGAGAGGCCTCGAATCACCTCCCCGGCGTATTCGACCACGTGCCCGACGCCGCCGGAGACGCCGATCCTGCCGATCGCTCCGAGGATGACATCCTTCGCTGTGACCCCGAAGGGGAGCTCGCCCTCGAAGCTGAGGCGCATCGAATTCGGCTTCCGCTGAGGGAGGGTCTGGGTCGCCATCACGTGCTCGACCTCCGAGGTGCCGATCCCGAAAGCGAGGGTCCCGAACGCCCCGTGGGTCGACGTGTGGCTGTCCCCGCAGACGACTGTCATCCCGGGCTGCGTCAGACCGAGTTCCGGACCGATCACGTGCACGATGCCCTCGCGTCCGCTGCCGGTTGCGTAGAGGGGAACTCCGAACTCCGCGCAGTTCGCCGTCAGCGCGTCGAGCTGGGCGCGCGCGAGCGGATCGCTGACCGGCCCGCCCTCGGTCGGGACGTTGTGGTCCATCGTGGCGAGCGAGAGATCCGGGCGGCGCACGGTCCGGCCGGCAAGACGCAGGCCGTCGAACGCCTGCGGCGAGGTCACCTCGTGGATGAGGTG
>JAIBJP010000041.1 GCA_020029625.1 Actinomycetota bacterium
GTCGGCTGGACGATCCAGAGACCGGTGCGCATGTCGCTCGCGTAGACGATGCCGGTCGCCGGGTCGATCGCCACGCCCCACATCTCCGCGGGTCCAACGCCGAGCGAGTTCGCGTGTCGCGAGCTCGTGTTCGGCACGAACTGACCGACCCGCCTCGGGTTCGTCGGGTTGCTGACGTCAATGGCGACGATGCCGTTGCTGTACCAGGCCGAGTAGGCGCGGTTGTTGCGCACTTCGGTGTTGTGCACCGACCAGCTTCCCGTCGGCGTGGGGTGCTCGCCGAAGGCGTGCGGTGCGTCGGTGAACCTGCCGACCTGGTGCCACTCGCTGCTCGCGTCCTCGCGGAAGACGCGCACGTAGCCCCAGGACGGCTTCTTGGCCGTGATCGTCATCGTGTCCGCGCCCGGCGTCGCGCGGATCGCGTCGGCGACGTCGTCGATATCGGCGATCTGGATCACGTAGACCCCGGCGCCGGCGAGAGCCCCACTGCTCACTCCCGGCGAGTACGCGTACGCGTCGTCCGGGCTGATCAGGTTGGAGATGAACGCCCTCGCGCCCGCGGCCCCGGCCAGGATCGTCTGCTGGCCGATGGTGCACGGTGGTTCGGGCCAGCCCTCGATGATCCCGACGTAGAACGGGTCGATGCTGTCGGCGAGGGCGAGCTTGCCGGCCGCGCCGGCGTAGTCGGACGCCTGGCAGCCGTCGCCCGCGTCGTGGATCGTCCCGCTCACTGTCTGGCCTCCCGCCGTGAGGTGCCTGGGCGCCCACGGCTGCTGGAAGGCCTCCACCGCATTCGTACCGGTGGCCGAGCTCGAGACGAGGACGTCGGGCAGACTCTGGAAGTCCTCGTCGTTCTGGAGGATGTAGCGAGTCGTGCCCACGTTGTACGGGGTCATCGAGTGGCCGTCGCCGCTCGAGCCACGCGGGTAGATCGTGCGACCCAGGTACACGGGCGCGGACGGGTTGGCGATGTTGAACTTGAGGATGCCGCCGTCCCAGTAGGAGACGTAGGCCGTCATGCCGTTGTCGGCGGCCCGCACGCTGTGCGCGTAATGGGCGGCGAAGAAGCCCGGCAGCCCCTGGAAGGAGCTCGAGACCTCATCGTTGCCGCCCTGAATGAGCAGGCTGCTGTCCGCGATGATCCCCCAGTCCGAGAGCGGCTGCGGGCTGGTGGGATTCGTGATGTCGACGATGCGGAACTCCCCACCGAAGTCGGTTCCGAAGTACGTGTCCTCGAACTCCGTGAACGGCGTAGCAAGCAGCGCAAGCGCCGTCCCGTTCGGTTGCACTACCAGGTCGAGCTCGTGCACGCCGCCCGGCGTGGCGAAGAAGCTGAGCTGGCTCGGGCTGCGCGGGTTGGTGACGTCGAAGAGCGCCAGCCCGTTCGAGCCGCCGGCCCCGCAAGCCTGGACGCCGATCCCGAGCACGTCGCGGTTGCCGATCCGCCGGACGACGACGTCCTCGTTGGACGAGCCCTTGCGAGCTCCGACGTAGCCCTCCCACTTGGGCGCCCGCGGATTGTTGACGTCGACGATCTTCGCGCCGTGACCGGTGCACTGCGCGCTCCAGGTGCCCACGTAGGCGAATTTCCCGACCGAGCCGCCGTGGTTGTAGAACCAGACGTCGCCGTTCGGGACTCCGCCGCCCAGGTTGGAGTGGCCGAGAACCGTGAAGTTATTGGCGACGAGCGGCGACCGGCTGCTGCCGGACTGCGAGATCGCGGCTTCCTCGGCCGTGTCGAGATGGAACCGCGCCTCCAGGTCGCCGGCTCCGGCGCCGCCCAGCGAGGCGAAACCGAGCGCGAGTGTGGAGATTCCTGCGAGTAGAAGGATGATGCGCCGCATAAGAACCCTCTCCCTGTGTCGGAAACTTCCGACGAGCCTAACCCTGAGTGGCAGCCGCTACAAGGGGCCTAGGTGATCGTGGAGATCTTTTCCCTTTTCAGCCCCGACGCGAGTGCCAGGGGAAGAAAGCGTCCCAACTTCCCGTCCGGAGGGTATGGACGCCATTCACCAGATCTTTCGGTACCACCCGGCCGGGGCGGTCGGCTCGCTTCTCGCCGGCCCGCAGCAGCCCCCGTGGGCCCGGGTTGACGCTTCCCCCGACGAAGCCGAGCAGCCAAGTCTCGGGGAGCGGCTCGTGCGCTTCCTGCCGCGCCGCTCGGATATCCGCCGGCCCGCCGAAGCGGCTAGCTGATCGCGGCCTCGCCGAGGAGGGACTTCACCTCGGCGAACAGATCCGGCTCGGGACGCACCCGGTAGTCGGGCCCGAAGGCGAGCGTGAGCGGCCCGCCCGAGGTCTCGATCGCCGCGACCACCGCCGCCTCGCCGGGGTACTCTCGCAGCAGCGCGGCGAGCTCCTGGATCGTCCCCGCCGGCGCCTTGCGCGCGTCGAGCTTGAGCCGCACCTCGGAGCGTTCCGGCGTCGCCTCGAAGGGCGCGACCTCCATGGCGATCAGCTTCGTCTCGCCTTCCTTGTGGTCGATCCTGCCCTTGACGACGAGGATGCGATCAGCCTCCAGCAGATCGCGCGCGGCTCCGTAAACCGAGTTGAAAACGATCGCCTCCACGGAGCCGGAGACGTCGTCGAGCCGCATGAAGACCATCGGCTCACCTTTCTTCGTCGTCGTCTGCCGGAGCGCGCCGACGATGCCGCCGACGGTGACGACGTCGCCGTCGCGACGCCGCTCGAGCTCGACCATCTGCGCATCGGTCTTTCGCCGCAGAGCCTCGCGGATCCCGGAGAGCGGATGCTCCGAGACGTACAGGCCGAGCGCTTCCTTCTCGTAGGCGAGCTTTTCCGCTTTTTCCCACTCATCGGAGGAAATGGGTACGTGATGGACGTGCTTTCCTCCCTCGGCCTCGCTTGCGAGGTCGAGGGAATCAAAGATCGAGCTCTGGCCCGCCAGCCTGTCGGCCTGCTGGCGCCCGCCCCAGGAGAGCGAGTCTTCGAGCACCTCGAACATCCCCCTGCGTGAGGCACCGGTCGAGTCGAAGGCGCCGCACTTGACGAGCGACTCGAGCGCGCGCTTGTTCACGACCTGCGGGTCGACGCGCTCGCAGAACTCCCAGATGGAGGTGAACGGCCCGCCCTCCTCGCGCGCGGCGAGGATCGAGCGCACCGCGCTCTCCCCCACGTTCTTGACCGCGTTGAGCCCGAAGCGGATCTTCTCCTCGACGACGCGGAAATCCTCTGCGGAGACGTTCACGTCGGGCGGCTCGACCTCGATCCCCATCTCGTCGCAGGCAGCGACGTAGAAGGGCACCCGGTCCTTCGTGCTCATGACGGAGGAGATGAGGGCCGCCATG
The DNA here is from genome assembly GCA_020029625.1 of Actinomycetota bacterium. Taxonomy (GTDB): domain Bacteria; phylum Actinomycetota; class Thermoleophilia; order Gaiellales; family Gaiellaceae; genus JAIBJP01. Next base: position 3,309 of record JAIBJP010000041.1, read on the forward strand.
TACTCGGCCGGCCGGTGCGCCTTGAGATAGGCCGTCCGATAGGCGATCAGCGCGTAGCAGGCTGCATGCGATTTGTTGAAGGAGTAGTCCTGCGCCTGCTCCATGTCCTTCCAGAGCTGGTTCGCCACCGCGGGCGTGACGCCGTTCGAGGCACAACCCTCGAGGAACTTGTCCTTCAAGGACGCCATCAGCGCGTGGATCTTCTTGCCGATCGCCTTGCGGAGATCGTCCGCCTCGGCCGGCGAGAAGCCGGCGAGCTGCTTGGCGATCTCCATGTACTGCTCCTGGTAGATGCAGATGCCGTACGTCGGGCCGGTGATCGGCTTCAGACGCTCGTCTGGGAAGCTCACCTGCTCCTGGCCCGCTTTCCGCTTCCCGTAGACGGGGATGTAGCCCATCGGCCCGGGCCGGTAGAGGGCGACGAGCGCGATCAGGTCCTCGAACTGGGTCGGCTTCACCTGCCGCAACGCCTCGCGCATGCCCGAGCCCTCGAACTGGAAGACGCCGACAGACTCTCCGCGGGCGAGCATCTGGTACGTCTTCGCGTCGTCGAGCGGGATCTGCGCGATGTCGACGCCGGTGAGCTCCTCGGCCTTGTCGATGACGTCGAGGTTGCGGAGGCCGAGGAAGTCGATCTTCAGCAGGCCGAGTGCCTCGACGTCGCCCATCGCGAACTGGGTCACGACCTCCTGGTCGGGGCCCTTCTGCTGCAGGGGGACGTAGTCGGTAAGCGGCCGGTCGCCGATGACAACTCCCGCAGCGTGGATCGAGTCCTGGCGGACCAGGCCCTCGAGCGGCTTGGCGAGATCGACGATCTGACGGGTGACCTCGTCCTCGTCGTAGGACTTCTTCAGCTCCGCCCCGGGCTTGAGGCAGTCGTCGAGGTAGACCTTCGGGCCTTCGGGGATCAGCTTGGCGATCCGGTCTACGGTTCCGTACGGGATGTCGAGCACGCGACCGGCGTCGCGCACGGCAGCGCGCGCCATCATCGTCCCGAAGGTGATGATCTGCGCCACGCGGTCGCGCCCGTACTTGTCGGCCACGTAGTTGATCACCTGGTCGCGCCCTTGGACGGAGAAGTCGAGGTCCATGTCCGGCATCGACTTACGGCCGGGATTGAGGAAGCGCTCGAAGAGGAGGCCGTACCGCATCGGATCGACGTCGGTGATCTCGAGGCAGTAGGCCGCGAGGGAGCCGGCCGCCGAGCCTCTGCCGGGCCCCACGCCGATCCCGTTTCGCTTCGCGAAGGCGATGAAGTCCCAGACGATCAGGAAGTAGTCCGCGAAGCCCATCTCCTTGATCGTCTTCAGCTCGAACTTGAGCCGGTCCTGGAGCTCCGACGTCACAGTGCCGTACCGCTTTTGCAGTCCTTTCTCGCAGAGCTCGACGAGGTAGTCGAAAGCGTCGCGGCCGTCCGGCACCGGGAACTTCGGGAGGAGGATGCGCCCGAGCTCCATCGTCACGTTGCAGCGCTCGGCGATCTCGAGCGTCCGGCGGACAGCTTCCGGATAGCCGGCGAAGTCGGCCGCCATCTCGGCCGGGCTCTTCAAATAGAACTGGTCGGTGTCGAAGCGCCAGTGGCTCGGGTTCTGGAGCGAGTCCCCCGACTGGATGCAGAGGAGCGCCTCGTGTGCGCGCGCGTCTTCGTGGTTCAGGTAGTGGACGTCCCCGGTGGCGACGAGTGGCAGGCCGATGGTCTGCGAGATCTCGGCGAGGGTCGCGTTGATTCCCTTCTGGACCTCGAGGCCCGCGTCCTGGATCTCGACGAAGGTGCTGTCCGCGCCGAAGATGTCGCGAAGTCGGCCCAACTCCGTCTCGGCCTCGTCGCGATTGCCGTTCTCGAGCGCCTTGCAGACGCGGCCGGAGAGGCAGCCGGAGAGGGCGATGAGACCCTTCGAGCGTTCGGCCAGGAGCTCCCAGTCGACACGCGGCTTGTAGTAGTAGCCCTCGAGAAAGCCGGCCGAAGCGAGCTTGATCAGGTTGGCGTAACCCTCGTTCGACTCGGCCAGAAGCGTCAGATGCGCGTAGCCCTTCTTCTGCGCCCGGCGGTCGTCGGCGACGTAGACCTCACAGCCGATGATCGGCTTGATTCCTGACTTTCCGGCCTCCCGGTACAGCTCGACGGCGCCGGCGAGGGAGCCGTGATCGGTGAGCGCCACCGCTGGCATCTCGAGCTCGGCCGCGCGGGCGGCGAGTTCGGGGATGCGGCAGGCCCCGTCGAGGATCGAGTACTCGGAGTGGACGTGAAGGTGGACGAACGGCGCCGGGGAGCTCATTTCAGAATGGGACTCGTCGCCGGGGTGCGATGGGTGGATGCGAGGCTAGGACGCAGGGAGCGCCCATATCGAATCTAGATATGGGTGCGACCGAGGACGACGCCTCGCGCCGCACAGCGCGGCCCGGCGGCTCAGTTCTCATTTTGGAGTGAGCTCCCTAACACGGGCGCCCCATCCTAGCTCCGCGGTCCGACGGTCTAGGCGACGCGCTCGCGACTGCGCAGAACGGGCTGCAGGACGACCGAGAAGAGGTCCAGGAGGGCGAGAACGCCGAGCGCCTTCCAGAGGAACGCGCCCGGGCCCAGTGCGTTCCAGGAGGCCAGCGTGATGATCCCGGCGAGCGTGTAGACGAGCAGGTTCGACACACCGTAGAGCCGGTCGACCGAGGCAGGATCGGTCGCCTGCCTGCGCGCGGTGGTCGCGCAAACCTGGGACACCGCGGTCGAGCAGGCGGTCAGCGTGACGAGCAGGCGCCACGACCCGTCGGCGTCGTCGAGGCCGCTCCAGACGATGCGGAAGGCCCACAGAAACCCCAGCGCCGCGAGCAGCACCGCCGACCAGGCGAGGATCGAGCTGCGGCCCTGGTCGAGCAGCCTCGCGCCCGGAAGGGCGAGCAGGCTGTAGAGACCTGCGACAACAGCCGTCGTGAGGATCTTCCACGAGGCTCCTTCGAACTCTCCGAACAGGAGGAAGAGCAGGGCGAGGCCGCCGCACACGCAGAAAGCGACGGCGGCAAGGCCGAGCGCGTAGCGCTTGGGCGATTTCACGCGGCTAGAGCGAGAGGCGCTCGATGCCCCGGACGTGCGTGAAGTCGTCCTCGAGCGATCGAATTGCCTCGGCGACCGCGGCGGCGAAGTCCTCCGCCTCGATCTCGCACTCGACCTCCGGCAGCCGCGAGTGACGCGTCGTGAAAGCGTCGTCCTCGAGGACGTGCGGCGGGATGCGGTCGAGGTAGCAGACGAACCGCCACGTCTCACGATGCGCGCGGCCGTTGCTGGTGCGGCGTTTCCGGCCCAAAAGATTGCCTGTGAGAGCCCCCACAGTCAGATCGTAGGCCGAGTTTGGACGTTGCCTTCCCCCGCCCGGGGTATCCTTTGATCCGTTGGCCACGAAGGAAGAAAAGATCGAGATGGAGGGCGAAGTCGTCGAGGCCTTCCCGAACGGAATGTTCAAGGTGCAACTCGACGAAGGCCATGAGGTGCTCGGCTACACGGCGGGAAAGATGCGCCGCTTCCGCATCAAGATCTTCCCCGGTGATCGCGTGAAGGTCGAGGTCTCGCCCTACGACCTCTCTCGCGGCCGAATCGTCTATCGCTACCGTTAGCCGCCGAGGCTGTGATCGCCGGGGCGCACACGCTCATCTACGCCGAGGATGCCGGCGCGGCGCGCGCGTTTCTCCGCGACGTGCTCGGCTTCTCGAGCGTCGATGCGGGCGACGGCTGGCTGATCTTCGAGTTGCCTCCCGGTGAGCTCGGCGTCCATCCAGGGCCTGGCGGGGGCCAGGAGGTCGGAGACCACGAGCTGTCCTTCATGTGCCACGACATCGAGAAGACGGTCGCCGAGTTGAAGGAGAAAGGCGTCGAGTTCACCGCGCCCGTCACCCACGAGAGCTACGGGCTGATCACGCGCTTCCGCGTCCCGGGCGCAGGCGAGATCGGCCTCTACGAGCCGAGGCACAAAAGCCCGCTGGCCGAGTTCTCCGGTTAGTTCGCGCCGCCCGGGGTCGGGTCTCCTTCGGTGAAGTCGGCTGCGTTGTCGTTCGTGTCCTGGCCGTTCGGGTGCCGGCCCGCGCTCTTCCCCGGTGCGGGCGCAATCGCCGGCGCGGGCGCAACCGCCCCTTCAACGAAGGCGTTCGTCGCCGTCCCCCACGCAACCGAGTCGACGAGGGCACCCGACGGATCGCGCAGGCCCACGCCTCCTCCGGCCGAAGCGAGTGAGGGCGCGAACGACCGGTCAGCCGGATGCGCGCCCGCGTAGCCCGAGCCTCCGAAGAGCAGGAACGCGCCCGGCGCCAGCACACTCCCGTCTGGGAGCGCGTCGAGAGAGACGTCGCTGGTCCCGGCGGCCGAGCGGTAGACCAGCCGGTAGCCGGAGAGGTCGACCGCCGCCGTCCCCGTGTTCACGATCTCGGCAAACTCGTCAGTGAGGGCACCCTCGACTCCCGTCGAGAACTCGTTGATCCGGACGGGCGACGACGGCGGAGCCGCCAAGACGCAGCGAATGTGCGCCTCCCCGCTCGCCGCGTCGTAGTCGATCGCGATCGTGCCGCTCCTCGAGCCGACGGTGCACGGCAGTCCCGCGAGCGCATCGAATGAGGTCAGCCCAGGCCCAGGCTCGCCCTGCGGCCCGGCCGGGCCTGGCGGCCCGGTCGGCCCCACCGGCCCGCGCACGTTCCACCTGAGCGGCCGCTCGTAGCTCCGGCAACGCTCCACGCTCGGAACCGCCCGCAGCCGCCCTCCTTCGATCTTCCGGCAGGCGTTGATGACGCCGTCGGGCCCCGGAATCCCACCCTCGGCCAACGCCACCCCCGCGACCGCCACGAGAACGAGCGCGAGACCACAGATCCAGATCCGTAAGGACATGCACAGGTGATATCGCGGCAAAGCGCACGTGTCTGTGCCCAAAGGGGATTCAACTGTGGCGCTCTCGTGCCGATGACAGCAATTCCGACCCGTCCCGCATGGCAGGCGACCCCATCTCCAACAGCGGCAGCAACGAGGACGCGCTCATAGCGCTCGCGACGACCGATGTTCTCCGGCGCGTCGCGGGCACCGTCGCCATCCACCTCTACGAAATGGAGTACCTGGCGGACGGCACGTACGTCTGCAACACCTTCATCGGCGAAGGACTCGAGAGCCTGCTCGGGCCGCTCCCCGACGATCGCACCCCCGAAGAGGCCTGGGAGACCGCCGTCCACCCCGACGATCGCGAGGTCTACAACACCGCGTCCGTGCTCCTCGAGGACGACCAACCGGCCGAAATCGAGTACCGGCTCGTCGGCTACGACGGTCGCATTCGCTGGGTCTGGGACCGCATGCGGCCCCGCCGGACGACGGACGGCCGCCTGCTCGTGGACGGCATCGTCGCCGACATCACCGAGCGCCGGAAAGCCTCCGACGCGCTCGAAGAGGCCCGAAGGGAGCTCCACCACATCGCCTTCCACGACCCGCTGACCGGCCTGCCGAACCGGGTCGCCTTCCAGGAGAAGCTGGACGCGGCCATCGGCCGCTGTTCGGAGAAGAGCTGCGCGGTTGCCGTCCTCTTCATCGACCTCGACAACTTCAAGCTCATCAACGACAGCTTCGGCCACGCCGCCGGGGACGAGCTCCTGGTCGCCGTGGCCGGACGCCTCCAGGCCGCCACGCGCGCCACCGACGTCGTCGCCCGCCAGGGTGGGGACGAGTTCCTGGTCCTGCTGGCCGAGATCACTCCGCAGGATGTACCCGCGGATCCCGAGTACGCTCACAAGGCAGCCGAGGTCGTCGCGCTCAAGATCCGCCGCACGCTCCGCGCCCCCTTCGTCGTCTCAGGGGTGGAGATCTTCGTCAGTGCTTCGATCGGCGTCAGCCTCCATCCCGACGACGCCGGCGACAGCGAAACGCTCCTCAAGCACGCGGACACGGCCATGTACCGCGCAAAAGACGCCGGCCGCGACTGTCATGCGCTCTACGCCTTGGACAAGGACGACGCGCTCGCGCAGCTCTCCATGGCGGGCCGCCTGCGCACGGCGATCGAGAACACCGACGGGCTCGTCCTCCACTATCAGCCGCTCGTGCGCCTGGACAGCGGCGAGATCGTCGGCGCCGAAGCCTTGATCCGCTGGCAGGACGGAGAGCGCCTCGTGCCGCCTGGGGACTTCCTTCCCCTCGCCGAGCGCACCGGGCTGATGGGGCCGCTGAGCGACTGGGTGATCGGGGAGGCCTGTCAGCAGGCGAAGCAGTGGCGTGACCGCCGCGTCGATCTCTACGTCTCGATCAACCTCCCGCCCTCCTTCTGGCAGCCGACCGCCATGCGACATGTCCTTTCGACGATCGAGTCGTTCGGGCTCAACCCCGACCGGCTGATGATCGAGATCACCGAGTCAGCGATGATGGTTGAGTCGCGCGCGAGCATGGAGCCCGTGCTCTCCGAATTGCACGAGCGGGGACTGCGGCTGGCGATCGACGACTTCGGCAGCGGGCACTCGTCCCTGAGCCGCCTGAACCAGATGCGCGTGAGCACGCTGAAGATCGACCGCTCCTTCGTGCAGGACCTGCCGCACGATCCGAACTCAGCCGTCTTGGTCTCCTCGATCATCCAGCTCGCCCGGAACCTAGGTCTCGACCCGCTGGCGGAGGGGATCGAAACCGAGGAGCAGCGCTCGTTCTTCCTTGACCACGGCTGCGAGCTCGGGCAGGGCTTCCACTTCAGCCGACCGGTTGTGGCCGGCGAGCTGGAGACGCTGTACCGCGCCAGCCGCGCCGCTGAGTCCGCGGCCTAGCTCGCCGCGGCCTACCTCGCCGAAGAGCTTCCGCGCGGCGGCGTCCTGGCGCGAAGCCAGTCCGCGAGGTGCTCGGCGCCCATGATCCAGACGCCGTTACGACGGTGGGGCTCGTCGTCTCGCACGGCCAGGCAGAGGACGGGGGTCACCCAGCCGCCCACGGGCCCGTGGAGCCAGGAGGCGTCGCGGCGGGCGCGGCGGAGGTGCTCGAGCCGGTAGGCACGGTTTCGAACCTCGACGATGTACGCGCCGGAGGGGCCCCGGACAAGGGTGCCGATCAACATCCCCCGCGCGTTCGAAACGTCGTGCTCGACCGTCCACCCCTCTCCGGAGAGCCTGTCGAGCGCATGGCGAACCGGCTCGTCGTCGGCGCTGATGCCGAGCATCTGGTTCCCGGCCGCGAATGCCTCCGCGACGTCGTCCCGGTAGAGAAGGAGGACGACGGCTCCAATCGCGAGAACGCCGACGACACCTGTATCACCATCGACCCAGCCCGCGAGCACGGCAAAGATGAGGACGGCGTCGAGCGCCAGGAACGCGAGCGCCAGGGCGATCGCGTCGTAGGTGGCCCGTCTCGGGGAAGCCGGGACCGAGGACATGCATCCTCTATCGGCCGGCTACGGCAGGGGCACGAGTCCGAGATTGCCCACGACGCAGCGGTTGGACGGCCGGAGGGGCCGGGCCGAAACCCGGCCCATTCAGCCGTGGGCCCACAAGCCCGCTTTCTACACGGGCCTCGGTTCGCGACGCCGTCGGAGCGCGAATGCCGCTCCGGCGATCGTCAGTGCCGCTGCTCCTGCCAAGCCGGCTGCCTCGCCCGGGCTGGGTGCGGAGATCGTGATCCCCTCACCGCCCGATTCAGGCGCGCCGCGCTCGGCACGGACGTTCTCGATTCCCGCGGATGGGTCGGACACCGCGGGTCCACCGACCCGGACGTTCTCGATCGCCGCGGACGGGTCGGGCGCCCCTTCGGGCGCCTGCCTGCCGGCACGGACGTTCTCGACCGCCGAGTCCGGATCCGCCGGGGAGGTACCACGGATCTGCTCGATTCCCGCATAGGAGTCAGGAGCCGCCTCCGGCGCCTGCCTCCCTGCCCGCACGTTCTCGATCCCCGCCGCCTGATCGGTCGCCGAGCTCCCTGCTCGGACGCTCTCGATCTGGGCGTAGGAATCGGTCGTGCCGCGGCTCGCGGTCCCGCCGAGCTGGTCCACCGCTCCCTGGGCCCCGCCGACACTTGCGCCGGCGGTCACAGCGACGATCGACAGCGCGAGGGCTGTCTCGCGGATGCCGTGGGCCTCGACATCCGCGTCGAACGCCTGCTCGAGCGAATCGGCGTCGATCGCGAGAGCAACCCGCTCTCCAGTTGCCTCTCGAGCGAGCGTCTCGAGATCCGCTTGATCCCAGGCTACGGCCACTCGCCGCTGCTCCCTGTGCCCATTCGTGGCACGTACTACATCGAGCAGGAGCTCGGACTCGTCCGCCCCCGCCCGCAAGGCCTCGTCGACCTCGCTTCGGGGAAGGGTGACCGTCAAACCCGGATCCGCTTTCGCCGAATCCACGAGCTTGGCCTTCGTACTGATCTCGTCCATCCAGTCTCCTTTCCGCGCCGTCAAGCGACGCATTGAGTCACTTTCTGGACGATGACTAGGGACTCGATCTTCCCAGGTGCTCGATGCGAATGCAACGAGCGCTTCGAATCCTCGTCAAGAGGAAGAACCCCTTCGACAGCCATTCGACAGCGGAGGCGGCATGACGACGAAGACCGAGTTCACC
>JAIBJP010000042.1 GCA_020029625.1 Actinomycetota bacterium
ACAGGGGAGGCGCTCGTCGCGCTCGGCGCTAACCCTTCCGAAGGCGAGGGCATGGCCTCGGGCGACGTGGTCAACACAGCCGCGCGGCTACAGGCTTCCGCGCCGGTGAACGGCATCCTCGTCGGCGAGGCGACCTATCGGGCGACGGAGCGAACGATCGAATACCGAGAAGCTCAATCGGTCACGGCGAAGGGCAAGGCGGAGGCGGTCAAAGTCTGGGAAGCCCTCGAGCCGCGCGCCCGCTACGGCGTCGACATCGCTCGGCGGGGACGTGCCCCCCTCGTCGGGCGAGAGCAGGAGCTCGATGTCCTCCTCGATGCCCTGGCGAGGGCGCGGAACGACGGCGCTTCCCAGCTCGTCACGCTCGTGGGCGTTCCGGGCATCGGCAAGAGCAGGCTCGTCGTCGAGCTCTCGGCCTCCGTCGACGCCGAATCCGAGCTCACCTTCTGGCGCCAGGGCCGGTCACTCCCCTACGGGGAAGGCGTGACCTTTTGGGCCCTGGCCGAGATCGTGAAGGCGCAGGCGGGGATTCTCGAGACCGACTCGGCCGAAGATGCCCTCGAAAAGCTGCGGCGAGTCGTCGAAGACGTGATCGCCGACAAGCCGGAAGCGGACTGGATCGAAGGCAATCTCCGGCCACTGGTCGGCCTCGAGGAGCAGGGTCAAGTGGGGGATAACCGCCGGGCAGAGTCGTTCGGCGCCTGGCGTCGTTTTTTCGAACACATGGCCGAGAAAAGCCCGCTCGTGCTCGTTTTCGAGGATCTGCACTGGGCTGACGACGGCCTGCTCGATTTCGTCGACTACCTGGTCGAATGGGCGAGCGGCGTGCCCCTGCTCGTCGTGTGCGTCGCACGGCCCGAATTGCTCACGCGCCGGCCGGGCTGGGGCGGCGGCAAGTCGAACTCGACGACGCTCTCCCTGGCCCCGCTTTCTCGTGAAGAGACGGCGCGCCTCGTCGCGGCACTCCTGGAACAGGCGGTGCTGCCGGCGGAGCTCCAGACTGAGCTTCTCGCGAGGGCGGAGGGCAACCCGCTCTACGCCGAGGAGTACGTGCGCATGCTGCAGGACCGGGGCTTCCTCCGGCGCGCGGATGGGGCTTGGCGCTTTGAGCAGTCCGAAGATCTCCCCCTCCCGGAATCGGTACAGGGAATCGTCGCCGCGCGGCTGGACGCCCTCTCTCCGGAGGAGAAAGCACTCGTCCAGGACGCAGCGGTCATCGGGAAGGTCTTCTGGGTCGGGGCCGTCGCCGCTCCTGGTGAACAGCCGCGCTGGGCGATCGAGGAGCGGCTGCACGCTCTCAGCCGCAAGGAGTTCGTCCGCCGCGAACGGCGATCTTCGGTCGCCGGCGAGGAGCAGTACACCTTCCTCCACGTCCTCGTCCGCGATGTTGCCTATGGCCAGATCCCGCGCGCGCGGAGGTCCGGGAAGCATCGCGCGGCGGCGGAATGGATCTCCTCCCTCAGCGCGGACCGCTTGGAGGATCGGGCCGAGATGCTCGCGCATCACTACCTCAGCGCTCTCGAGCTCGCTCGTGCCGCGGGCCAGGATACGCACGAGTTCGCCGAGCCCGCTCGACTCGCGCTTCGAGAGGCCGGCGACAGAGCGCTATCGCTCAACGCGTATACGGCCGCCGCTCGTTTCTACGCCGCCGCGAGCGAGCTCTGGCCGAGCGAGGACCCCGAACGCCCGCACCTGCTCCTCCGCTTCGGGCGCGCGCGATATCAGGCGGACGAGAAGGGTGAGGGGGAGCTGGAAGAGGCGCTCAGAGGGTTCCTGGCGATGGGGGAGCACGAGGCAGCGGCCGAGGCGGAGGTGCTCCTCGGCCACCTGAGGGGAAATCGTGGCGAGCGAGAGAAGGAGGACGAGCACCTCGACCGGGCGACCCGTCTTGTCGCCGACGTGCCGTCCTCAGCGTCGAAGGCGTACACGCTTGCCCATGTTGCGGCGTCGCAGATGATGGCCGGGCGCGTCGAGGAGTCGATCCGCGCCGGCCGAGAGGCGCTCTCGATGGCGGACGATCTCGGCATCGACGAGCTGCGCGCGCATGCACTGAATTCGATCGGGATCGGCCGGCTCTCGTTCGGCGATCTCGGCGGCATCGACGACCTCGAGGCTGCACTGGCGATAGCTGTCGAAAACAATTTGCCCGAAGCCGCGAGGGCGTACGGAAACCTGGCGGAGGTGGTGAGCAACCTCGGTGACCTCCGGCGCGGTTTCGAGCTTCGGGCGGAAGGTCGGCGGATGGCCGAGCGGTTCGGGCTCGCGCACATGGTTCGCTTCCTGCGGGCCGAGCTCGTGGTCGAGCATTACTGGCGAGGTCAGTGGGACGAAGCCTTGGCGCTCGCGGGGGAATTGCTGGAGGACATTCCGGCCCGCTCCGCCGCCTACATGGACGCTTCCTGTTGGTTCATTCGGGCACGCATCGCGCTCGCGCGTGCGGACCCGGTCGCTGGCGAGGCCGTTGCCGAGGCGCTGCGGCGGGCTCGTCTGATCAGAGATCCTCAGGTCCTGTATCCGACGCTTGCCTTGTCCGCTCGTGCCGAGCTCGCGGCCGGGCGCGCTGAGGCGGCCGCCGCGCTCGTCGACGAGGTGCTGACCGCCTGGGCCGAGAGGCCCGAGACGATGCTCGACTCGCACCTCCAATCCTTCCCTGACGTGGCCATCGCCCTCCTCGCGCTCTCTCGCGAGCGCGAGCTGGTCGAGCTGGCAGGCAAGGCGGCGATGCAGACGAAATGGATCGATGCGGCGACGGCTTACGTGGGCGGCGATTTCCAACGCGCGGCCGAGATCTACGCCGAGGCAGGGTCGCTTCCTGACGAGGCCTTCGCGCGGCTTCGCGCGGCGGAGGCCCTCATCGCCGACGGCCGTCGCGCCGAGGGCGACCAGGAACTTCAGAGGGCGGTCGCCTTCTACCGCTCCGTCGATGCGACCGCGTACATCCGCGAGGGTGAGGCACTGCTCGCACGGACGGCCTGATGATCGACGCGGACGTCGTCGCCGAAGGACGGCGCCTCCTCGACAAGGCGACGGCAACAGGAGTGCCGCTGCGACTCCTGGGCGGCGTGGCGATAAAGCTCAGGGCGCCGGGCGAGCTCCTGCCGGCGTTCAGGCGGTCGTACGCGGACCTCGACTTCGTCACGGCGAAGAAAGGGGCCGGCCGGGCGGCCGAGCTCTTCCGGAACGAGGGGTACGAGCCGCATGTCGCCTTCAACGCCCTGCACGGGAAGGAGCGGCTCCTCTTTTTCGACGTCGACAACGACCGCCAGGTGGACGTCTTCGTGGGCGCCTTCGCCATGTCCCACAAGATCCCGCTCGACGCTCGGCTCGAGGTCGACCCCGTCTCGATCCCGCTGGCGGAACTGCTACTGACCAAGCTCCAGATCGCGGAGCTGAACGAGAAGGACGTCCGGGACGCGCTGGCGCTCCTCGAGGGCCACCCGGTCGGCGATGCGGACGGCGAGACGGTCAACGCCGGCCGGATTGCCGCCTTGTGCGCGGCCGACTGGGGACTCTGGCGAACGATCACGGGCAACCTCGACACCTGCTGCGCCTTGGCACCGGGCTACGACGTTCCCAACCGTGCGGGGGTCGAGGCGCGCCTCCAGGAGCTTCTCCACCGGATCGAGGCGGAGCCGAAGACCCGTTCGTGGAGGCTGCGGGCGAAGATCGGCGAACGGAAACGTTGGTACGAACTTCCGGAAGAGGTTGCAGGAGGACCCTAAAAGTCGTTCAATTGCGCGCGAGGGGAGCGCCATGCGCCTTTTCTTCGCCACTGACATCCACGGGTCCGAGACCTGCTGGCGGAAATTCCTGAACAGCGGGAAGCACTACGGCGCGAACGTGCTCGTCCTCGGCGGCGACATGACCGGGAAGGCACTCGTCCCGGTCGTGGACGACGGTGGGGGGAACTGGCACGCGACCCTTCTCGAGAACCGCCATGAGCTCGCCGGCGAAGACGAGGTCGTCGGGTTCGAGGAAGCGGTCCGCCGGCGGGGCTATTACCCGTTCCGCACGACGCCTGACGAGCTGTCTGAGTACGAGGGCGACCCGGAGCGGGCCGACCGCTTCTTCCACGAGCAGATGCTCGCGACCGTGCAGCGCTGGATGGACTTCGCCGACGAGCGCCTCGAGGCGGACGGCATGGAGGCGTACGTTTGCCCGGGGAACGACGACCAGTTTGACATCGACGAGGTGATCGATCGCGCGCGGCACGTCCATCTGGTGGAAGGACGCGTGGTCGAGATCGACGGATTCCAGCTCGCCTCCACGGGCTGGTCGAACAGAACGCCCTGGAAGACGTACCGCGAGGAGGACGAGCCCGACCTCGGCGCGAGGATCGGGGCCGTCGCAGCACAGCTGACCGCGTCACCGGAGCGGACGATCTTCAGCCTCCACTGTCCTCCCTACGGGTCCGGTCTGGACGACGCTCCCGAGCTGACGGAGGACATGCGGCTCAAGCACGCCGGCCACGCCCCGGTTCCCTGCGGGTCGAAGGCTGTCCGCGAGGCTATCGAGCAGTTCCAGCCCGTGCTCTCGCTGCACGGCCACATCCACGAGGCGCGCGGAAATACCCGTATCGGCAAGACCCTGTGCATCAACCCCGGGAGCTCCTACGAGCAGGGTGAGCTGCTGGGCGCCGTCGTCGACCTCGACGGCGGCAAGAAGGTCAAGAACTTCGTGTTGACCAGCGGATAGGAGGACGAATGGCGACCACTGTCGGCGACGTGTCCTACCCGAGAGACGAGCGCACGCTCTTCGCTCGGAAAGCGACCGGGCTCGTGCGCGGCTGGTCGGTGAGGGACGGGTTCATCTACGCGTTCTTCTCGATCAACCTGATCACCCTCGGGCTCTTCATCTTCTCGTACGCGGTCTTCATCCCCGACGGCAGCCTCATGTGGGCGGTGATCATCTCCGGCGCCTACCTCGTCCTGCAGGCGATCACGTACGCCTCGCTCATCGCCGCCATGCCCCGCGCGGGCGGTGACTACATCTGGATAAGCCGGGTGCTCGGGGGAGGAATTGGTTTCGTGCTGGCCGCCTGCGGCTGGTGGTTCATCCTCTGGCACTGGGTCCCGATCTACGCGAACATCCTCAACGTCGAGGTCTTTGTGCCGCTCGGGGCGATCGTGGGAGCGGACGGATGGGTCTCGTTCTTCACGCAACCGAAGGGCCTTTTCACAGCCTCCATCATCACGGCGATCCTGGCCTCAACCGTCATCTCCCTCGGCATGCGCGTCTACGCGCGCATTCAGAAGTTCTGCTTCTACGGCGGGCTCGTCGGGCTCGCCTTCATGTTCGTCCTGCTGTTGATCAACTCGAAGACCGACTTCATCTCCGCCTTCAACACCCAGGCGGGAGACGTGCTCGGGACGAGCGGCAACGCCTACGACGCGACTGTCAAGACGGGTACGGTCGGCACGGATGCGGGCTCGAGCGTCGCCACCTTCGGCGCGGCCAAGGGTGTCTTCCTGCTCATCCCGTTCATGCTCTTCTTCAACCTCTGGTCGAACTGGGGCGCGACGCTCTACGGCGAGGTGCGCGGCGCCTCCGACTTCAGGAAGAACGTCTACGCGATGGGCGGGGCGCTCCTCGCGACGACGGGCCTTGCCGTCGTCATGTTCCTCCTCATCGCCAAGACGATGGGCTGGGAGTTCTACAACGCCGCCAACAACGGCTACTGGGGCACGATCTATGCGTACGTGGAAGGGGCCCCGATGGGGTCGACGTTCCCGTATCCGGGCATGCTCGCCTCGTTCCTCATGGGCGGCGCCTTCTGGCAGTTCCTGCTGGTGTCCCTCTTGTCGCTCTGGTTCTTCGGCTGGGTGGGGACTGTGTTCCTCTCGTCCACTCGAGTCGTGTTCGCAGCCGCGTTCGACCGGGTGCTGCCTGAGGCGGCGGCGAAGGTGACGCGGAACGGCGTGCCGATCGTGGCGATCGCGCTGATGCTGATCCCCTCGATCCCGATCGCGTACTTCTACGCCTACAACTCGAGCTTCTTCGACTGGACGCTCGCGGCGACGGAGGTGATCGCGATCACGTTCGCAGGCTCGGCGATCGCGGCGCTCATCCTGCCGTGGCGCAAGCCCGAGATCTACAACGCCTCGCCGATCGCCCGCTACAAGATCGCGGGCATCCCGCTCATCACGGTCGCAGCGGGCGGCTTCCTCATCCTTCTCGGATTCGCCGTCTACGAGTGGCTGACCAACACCATCTATGGGATCGACTACCACCTGCACCGCGGGTCGATCTGGTACATGCTCGTCCTCTACGGCATCGCGCTCGGGATCTATCTCGGTTCGCGGATTTACCGACGCAGCCAGGGGATCGACATGCGGATGGTGCACTCGGAGATCCCGGTCGAGTAACCGATCGAAGCGGGGCGGCGGCGTTTCGGCGTCGCCGTCCCGTTAGGCTTGGCGCATGGCCTGGGAGCTCGCCACGTTCCCGTCCGACCTCTTGCCGTCGCAGCTCGAGGTGGAAGGCGCGGACGTGCAAGTGGTTCGTCCGGGCGAGCCGGTGCGGGTCACGCACGTCCTCGACGCCGTCGAGCCGCGCATCCGGCCGGACGGGCGCGCCGCCTTCCCGACGAAGGGCAAGGCGGGGGAGGGGCGGACGAACCGCCTCGACGGCGTCGTCGTCCTCTCCTGCCTCGATTTCGCCGAGGAGGAGAGGCCGCTTCACGAACAGGAGTCGATCGTCGATCTCGCCGGACCGGGCGCCGAGTTCACGCCCTTTGGCGACGAGACCTGCGTCGTCCTGACGTTCCGGCCCGGGGAGGCGGGCAACGAGGACGCCGAGGCGGCCGCGCGCAAGACGACGCTTCGGGTCGCCGAGGAGCTGGCGCGCCCCACTCTCGATGCCGAGCCCGCAGAGGTGGAGACGTTCGAGCTGGGCGCCGGCGACGAGAATCTCCCTCGTGTGGGGGCGTTGATCCAGCTCTCCGACCTGGGCCCGCTCTACCACCTGTACGTGTACGGGACGCCTGCCGGACAGGCGGGTCTTCCCCGCATCGTCGACCCGGCCGAGCTCCTCGACGGGGCGGTCACCAGCGGCGAGTACCACTGGGCGGCGATGCGGAACCCGACGATCTTCTTCCAGCGCAACACCCTCGTCCGGAGCCTCTACGCCGAGCACGGAAAGCGGCTGCGCTTCGCAGACGTCGTCCTCATGAGGGGCTACGAGCAGTCGGCCGACGACAAGCAGCGCGCCGCCGAGGCTGCCGCGGCGCGTGCGCAGGAGCTGGGCGCCGACGGGGTCGTGATCACGACCGACGCCGGCGGCAACTCGCACACCGACGTGATGCTGACCTGCCGCGCCTGCGAGCGGGCCGGCATCCGGACGACCGTGATCCTCGCCGAGGAAACGGATCCCGAGTCGACTCGGCCCATCCTCACCGACTGGGTTCCCGAGGCGGACTCGATCGTCTCGACGGGGAACCTGGAGGAGCAAGTGGAGGAATGGAAGCCCGAGCGCGTCCTCGGCGGCGACACGCTGCTCGACGGGACGGCGGCGGCGAGCGCCGGCCCGATTCCGGTCAGGAACTACCTCGGCGCGGCGAATCAGATGGGCCAACTGACCCTGGGAGCGCGCACGGAGTGAAGGCCGTCCACTACCTGAACCAATTCTTCGCCGGCCTGGGTGGCGAGGACAAGGCGGAGACTCCACCGGTGCGCCTCGACGGCGCGGTCGGCCCCGGCCGCGGCCTGGCGGCCGAGCTCGAAGACGTCGACATCGTCGCGACAATCGCCTGCGGGGACGACTACTTCGCCGAGCACGAGGACGAGGCGCTGGCCACGCTGCTGGCTTACCTGGAGGAGGACCCTCCGGACGTACTCGTGGCCGGTCCCGCGTTCGGCTCCGGGCGCTACGGCTACGCCTGCGGGACGCTGGTCGCGGCGGCTGCGGAGCGCGGCATCGCTTCGGTCGCCGCCATGCATCCCGAGAACCCGGGCGTGGATGCGGCCGGGAAGGCGTACGTCGTCCCGACGGCGGTCAACGTCGCCGGGATGCGCGACGTGCTGCCGCGACTGGCCCGCGTGGCCTCCGCGCTCGCGGCAGGGCGCGAGCTCGGCACTCCCGACCAGGGGGGCTACCTGCCCCGCGGCTTCCGGCGGAACTACTTCGCGGAGAAGACGGGCGCCGAGCGCGCAATCGATCTCCTGCTCGCCAAGCTCGGCGGCGAGACGCGCACGGAGGTGGGCGGGGGTCTCGACCGCGTGGAGCCGCCCGCGGCCGTCCCCGACCTCTCCCAAGCGCTCGTAGCCCTCGTCACGGAAGCGGGCTGCGTACCCCAGGGCAACCCCGACCGCTTGCCCGCCGTGCGGGCGCAGGGGTGGTTCCGCTATGACCTCACCGGCGAGGAGACGTTGTCGGCCGCTCGCTACGAATCCGTTCACGGCGGCTTCGATGTCACGCTCGCGAACGAGGATCCGAACCGGCTCGTCCCGCTCGACACCGCCCGCGAGCTCGAGCGCGAAGGCCGTATCGGCAGGCTCCACGAGGCCTTCTACACGACGACGGGCAACGGAACGCCTGTCGTCACGTCGACGCGCTTCGGGCGCGAGATCGCCGGGGAGCTGCGCGAGGCCGGCGTCGGCGCCGTCCTCCTCTCCGGTACCTGAGGGACGGGCACGCGCTGCGGGGCAGTGCTGGCGAAAGAGATCGAGCGTGCGGGCATCCCGACCGTGTACGTGACCTCGTTGCCCACTGTGGCAACGATGATCGGCGCGAACCGCATCATCCGCGGACCGGCCATCACCCACCCGTTCGGCCTGGACGCCGACGAGCGGAGGCGGATCGTCGAGCGCGCCTTCGAGCTCCTCGAGACCGAGGTGGAGCCCAACACCGTCTGGGAGGTGGCGGGGTGAGCGTTCCGTTTGGGGCCACCCCGAACCACCACCCGATTCGATCGTATCGGCGAAAAACGCGCACAAGCCGCGCGAAATGGGTCGAAACGTTCGCGGGCCGGTGCCCGAGCTCATGAGCGCGGCCGTCCATTCCTGTTCGCTCGTGCTCGCCCACGCGCCCGACCTCGTCCGGCACGGCTCGAAGCCGACGCGGGAGGACGCCGCCGAGCAGATCGCCCCCAGGTTGCGCACCTTCGAGGAGGCGCTCGGCTACCCCCCGCACCAGGTCTTCCTCGGCAACCTGCGGCCCGAGGCGCTCTGGGAGATCGAGCGGCCGTGGTGGGGGCACCCGGTCGAAGCCCCCCGCGAGGGGCCTTTCGGCGTCTTCGTCGACGAGGAGGAGCTCTACCGGCGCCTGGAAGCCGCAGACCAGTTCCAGCTGCTCAGGCTCGACGGGCGCGAGGCCGCCGATGGGTCGCTGCCGATCTACCGGAACGGCGACCGGGCCGGCGTGATGCTCCGCGCCCACGATCTCGACGAGAGCCTCTCCGCGTCCGTCCTGCTGGAGAACCTCGCGTGCAAGGCGACCGGTGCGCTTGCGCTGGAGCACCTGCTCGCGCGCACAGGCTTCCCGGCCGACGAGCTGCAGTACGTGATCGGCTCCGGCGAGGAGGCGGTCGGCGACCGTTATCAGCGTGGCGGCGGCAATCTTGGCAAGGCGATCGCCGAGCAGGCCGGCTGCGTCAACGCGTCCGGGAGCGATGTGAAGGCGTTCTGCGCGGGCCCGATCCACGCTCTTGTCGTCGCAGGCTCGCTCGTGTCGGCCGGCGTCTACGACCACGTGGCGGTCGTCGCGGGAGGGTCGCTCGCCAAGCTCGGGATGAAGTTCGCGGGCGCTCTCCGTCACGACGTTCCGGTTCTGGAGGACGTGCTCGCGGGTCTCGCGATCCTGGTCGGCCCACCGGGGGACGGCGCCCCGACGTTTCGCCTCGACGCCGTTGGTCGCCACAGAGTCGGCTCTGGCTCGGCGCAGCAGGCCGTGCTCGAGGATCTCGTCGTCGAGCCGCTCGAGCGTCTCGGCCGCAAGATCACCGACGTGGAGCGCTTCGCGACCGAGCTCCACGATCCCGAGATCACCGAGCCGGCCGGTGCGGGAAACGTCCCCCAGCGGAACTACAAGCTCATGGGCGCTCTCGCCGTCAGGCGGGGGGAGATCCCGCGTGACCAGCTCGACGCGTTCGAGCGCGAGCACGGCCTCCCGGGCTTCTCGCCCACGCAGGGCCACGTCGCCTCCGCAGTGCCCTGGCTCCCCCACGGGCTCGAGGCCTTGCGCACGGGCGAGATCGGCTCGACCATGCTCGTCGCGAAGGGCTCGCTCTTCCTCGGCCGCATGACCGAACTGGCCGACGGGATGTCGATTCTGCTCGAACCAGGAAAGGAGTGAGATGCCGGTCGAAGCCACGCCGGACACCTACAAGGAGCTCACGAGCGAAGGCCCCGTCTTCGTCGATTTCTGGGGGCCGCGCTGCCAGCCGTGCCTCGCGATGATGCCGACGATCGCCAAGCTCGAGGAGGAGGCCGGCGGCGCCGTCCGCGTCGTCAAGGTCAACTCCCCGGAGAACCGCCAGGTCTGCCGCGATCTGCGCGTGATCGGGCTTCCGACCTACATACTCATGCGCGACGGCGAGGAGCTCGAGCGACTCTCCGGCGAGGTGACCAAGCAGCAGGTGGAGGAAGCGTTCGCGACTCTGAAGGGAGGTGAGGCTGCATGAAGCTCGACGGCAAGAAGGTGATCGCGCTCGGGGAGCGGGACGGCGTCCCGGGCCCGGCGATCGCCGAATGCGTCCGCTCGGCGGGAGCCGAGCCGGTCTTCGTCGAGACGGAGTGCTTCGTCTGAACGGCGGCCGGGGCGATGGACCCGGAGAACCAGGACCGGATCAAGAGCCTCGTTGACGAGCACGGGGCCGCCGATCTGGTCGTCGTGCTCGGCGCGGCCGACCTCGAAGCCCTCGAGGTTGCGGCCGAGACGGTGACACTCGGCGATCCGGCCTACGTGGGTCCATTGGCAGGAGTCCAGTTGGGGCTTCCCGTCGTTCACATCCTCGAGGAGGACGTCAAGGAGCAGGTCGATCCGTCGATCTACGACGAGCAGGTCGGGTTGCTCGAGATGACGCTCGACGTCGAGCAGATCAAGCGCGCTGCGTCGACCTTTCCAGGAAGGGACGGCAGGTAGGAAAGGCCTGCCCGGCCAGGCCTACGGAAGCTCAGGCGGCTTCGCGAAGCTTCCGGTCGAGCTCGACGCGGTTCCAGAGGAGCGCGTCGTCCCGCCGACTCGAGCGTGACGCCACGAGGTCGAAGATCGGAACGATCACGATCCAGAGCCCCACGGCCACGGCAACGACGAGCCATCTCGCAATGAAGAGGAAAGGTTCTTGCATGCCTCCATCGTGCCGGTCTGACTCGTGCCTTGGGGTCACGGTCTGGTAACCGTCCTGAATCGATCCGGAGGCCTGACCAGACAGCTACTTGGGCGCCACCTCGGGGTAACGGAAGCAGTCGACGGTGTGGTCGTTGACCAGCCCGCACGCCTGCATGAACGCGTAGCAGACCGTCGGGCCCACGAAGCGGAAGCCGCGGCGCTTCAGCTCCTTGCTGATCGCCTTCGAATCGGCAGTCTCGGCCGGGATGTCGGCCAGCTTCCTGAAGCGGTTCTGAAGCGGCCTGCCGCCCACGAAGCTCCAGAGCAGCTCGTCGAGGCTCTCGAGCTCGAGCGTGGCACGCGCGTTCGCGATCGCGGATTCGATCTTGAGCCGGTTGCGAACGATCCCGGCGTCGCCCATCAGCCGCTCGACGTCGCGCGCACCGAAGCGGGCCACCTTCGCGACCTCGAACCCGGCGAACGCCTTCCTGTACCCCTCGCGCTTACGCAGGATCGTCGACCACGAGAGCCCCGCCTGCGCGCCCT
>JAIBJP010000096.1 GCA_020029625.1 Actinomycetota bacterium
TGCCACCGCTTTCGAGGCGCGCTATGGCCGACTGGGTTGTGTCGACGAGCTGGGCCAGTTCCGCCTGGGAGAGACCGAGCTCCTTGCGGCGCTCCGCGACGCGATCGGCGATCTGGGCGAAGAACCAGCCGTCGTCGGCGTGGGCGAGCCGCTCACGGATGCGCTCGAGGGTCTCCTGAGCGACGCGTCGCTTCTCTTTGCCTTCTTGACTCATATCGCAACTATGCTATATATAGCAGAGATGAGATGAGTGTCAAGAGCGCTGGCCCAATTGTCCTGCACATCGCCGTAGGCGCTGTCGTCTTCGTCCTCTTGATCCGAAGCCCTCGCTGCAGCGAAGACGAGTGCCTGCGGACGCTCGCCCTGGTGGTCTCCGCCGTGACCTGGTCGGGGGCGTTGCCGCTCATCGTCTTCCTAAGCCGGGAAGGTCGCGGAGGCCTGCAACCCCTAGCCTGGCTCGCTGCCGTCCTGTGGGTGCCAATCGCGTGGGCTGGCGCGCTGGCTCTCTTCGTGGCGGTGCCGTCGCTCGGAGGCGCCTGACGCGCGTCAGTGCTGGAGCGGCGCGGCGCCGGTGGAGGACTAGATCGTCTTGAACTGCTCGAAAGGCTGCCGGCAGCTCGCGCAGTAGCGAATCGAGCGGCACGGGGTCGGACCAAAGAGGTTCTCGAGCCGGGTATCTTCCGAGCCGCAGTAGGGGCAGCGGGAGACGATCTCCTGGAGCTGAAGCAGGGTTGTCGGAGCGGCGCCGGGAGCCGGGGGCGCGAAGCCGGATTCCTCGAGCTTCCGCCGTCCTTCAGGCGTGATCCGGTCGGACGACCAGCCTTCCGCGGCGAGGTCGATCTCGGCTTCTGCTCCAAGCTCGTTGATCCGCTCGGCCATCTGTTCGCGCATGACGTCGACGGCCGGGCAGCCGAGGAACGTCGGCGTGAACTCCACGCGCACCCTGGCGCCCTCGACGGTCACGGCCCGCACGACGCCGAGGTCGACGAGCGAGACGGCGGGAATCTCGGGGTCCGGGATCTCGCCGAGTGCCTCCCAGACGCGCTCCACGGTCACCATGATGCGCCCGGCACGGAGCGGCGCACCATCGTCATCTCCTCCCAGAGGGGCCGGAGCTCTTCGGTGTGCTCGCCACGCTCGTTCGCTTCGACAGGCTCACGACCGACGATCTCGCACAGACGATCGCGCTGCCCGGGTTCGAGCAAGCCCAGCGCGGACGGCCAAAGCTCGTCGACGGCTCCGCGAAACCTGGCTTCATCGCGCAACCGATCCGCCCACATGTCCGCGTGCATTCGGTGGTAGGTCTCCTCGCGGTCGATCTTCTCTGCGAGGCCGGCCACCTCGGGATCGCCCGAGGCCTTCAGCGCCTCGATCCGGATCGCGTCCGCGGTCTCGTAGAGCCAATGGCGGGCAATGGTCCGGGCCCAGTCGGGGACCAGCCGAGTCTCGACGAAGGGGGCGCAGCGGTATTCGTCCGGATCCCGGTCGAAGGCGAGCGCATCGGCATCAACGCCTCCGCGTTCAGTTTGACGCGCTGCCAGCTCGTACCACGCTCGCGCGTGCCCGATCTCGGTCTGGGCGATCGACGAAAAGGCGACGTCCTCTTCGAGGAAGGGCGCGATCCCGGTCCACTCGGAATTGCGCCAGCCGAGGATCAGCTCGTCGTCCGCTAATTCCAGAATCCGCTGCGCGGATTCCGGAACAGAACCCTCGCTCCGAGAGCCGGCCGGTCTGATGAGGTCCTCTTCGCTCACGCTGGCCCTAGATCAGAAATGGCTGAGGTTTCTTCCCGCGGAAAATGCGGAGCATTTTTCGCGGCTAGTTCACGCGCCTCCTTCAGCTTGACCTTCAACGAGTAGCCGTCCACGCGGCGGTAGTCGCGATCGAACACGTCGGCCACGTACGGATCCAGAATCTCCTCGACGGACTCACGCGGGACGATCCAGAGCGCGAAGGACTCGTCGCGGCGGCCGTAGAGCTCGCGTGCGTACGTTTCGGCGAAAGCGAGGTTCGGAGCCTCGAGCGAGCCGCCGTGCTGAAACGGCTGCCCCTCCCGCTCCTGCCGGAAGATTTCGAAAATCATGCCGCGTCGGCGAGGACGGCGGATCGCACCCAGGCCGTCTCCTCGCGCGACCAGCGCCGGAAGCCCAGCCGCTCCTCCGTCTTCGGCCCGTGGCCTGTCACGACGTGCTTGAGCTCGTCCCAGTCGGGCTCCGAGTACTCCCAGACGCCGTCGTCGCGCTTGCGGAGCTTCGGGTCGGGCACCGTCAACCCGAGCTCCCAGATCTGCGGGACGTAGCCGTCGAGGAACTGTTGGCGTGCGTCCTCGTTGGCCTGGCTCTTGATCCGCCAGCGGTACATCGGATCGTCCTCCGCCGCGATCGGGTTCCCGTGGAACTGCATCAGGGGGCCCCACCAACGGGTCACCGCCTCCTGGACGAGCTCGCGCTGCTCGTCCGTCCCGGTCATGAGCGCGAGAATGCAGTCGCGCCCGTGGAGGATGTGGAACGACTCCTCCCAGCAGATCTTCTTCATGATTCGCGCGTACGGCGCGTACGAGCACTTGAGGAGCGCTTTCTGCGAAATAATCGCCGCGGCGTCGACGAGCCAGGCGATCACCGCGACGTCCCCCCACGTTTTCGTCGGGTAATGGAAGACGTTGTGGAACTTCGTCTTGCCGGCGACGAGGTCGTCGAGGCAGGCCTCGCGCGGCTTCCCGAGGTCTTCGACCACCCGGTAGATGAGCTGCGAGTGGCCAACCTCGTCCTGCACCTTGGCGGTGAGGGCGAGCTTCCGCTGGAGCGTCGGCGCCCGGAGGATCCACTCGCGCTCGGGCAGAACGCCCATGAGCTCCGAGTTTCCGTGCATCTCGATGAACTTGATGAGCGCCGAGCGGTAGTCGTCCGGCATGGCGTCGCCGGTCTCGACCGCCCCGCCCGCCTGGACGTATGCCTCGAATTCCGTGTCTTCCAACCGAACGGTCGTTAGCACCCCCTGATATTAGCCGTTAGCTCACTCTCCGGTCTTCGTAAAAACGAGCATCTTCTGGTTTCGAGGGCTGTGCCAATCGCCCAGGTATTCGGGAATCAAGCCTGTCCCGTCGCAGATCCACTCGAAGGTGGTGAATTCGTAGTGGAAAGGATTCTTGTCCATGTGCGTGACGGTGCCCGGGCCTTGCTCAATCGGATCCAGATACTGCTTGCCGCGTTCATTCAGATAGATGGTGGCGAAGAACTTGCCGCCAGAGACGAGAACGCGCTCCATGCTCAGCAGACACCGGATGATCTTGTTCAATGGGAGGTGCGTGAAGACGGATTGGGCGAGCGCATAGTCGAACGTGTGCCCCAGGCGATCGAAGCTGAAGTCCTCCATCACGGTGAGCACCGGGCGCCGGTCGGTGAGCCCCTGGAGCGGAAGCTCGACGTCCCGGGCGGCGCCGAGCACATCAGCATCCCGTTCGACGCCGTAGTAGTGGGCCGGCTCGAGGTAACGGATGAAGTGCACACCGGCCCGCAGAGGGCCGCAGCCGACATCGAGGAGGTAGTGCTGCGGTTGCAGGCCGTGACCAATGAGGAAGTCGAACTGGAGCCTGCCCAACTGTTCCCACAAGGCTGACTCGCCCTGCATGGTGTGCCGATACCACTTGGAGTCGAACGTGCGCCGGAAGCGGCGCCGATACCGCCGAAGGCGCCACTTCATCGGGCGGGGAATATGCCGCGCGAATCGCTGCACGGTACGTTGAGGAACGCTCTGCCTCGGAGTCATTCGCGCTAGGTTCCTCTCGGCGAGGGGTGAGTCTAGGCGCGGCCATCCGCGTCTCCAGCGTGGGAATATATGTCGCCATGACGAGACGCGAGGAGCTTTCCCGTCAGGCGGCGCGCCTATTCGCCCAGAAGGGCTACCACGGGACCTCGATCGGCGACCTCGCCGAGGCGCTGGGAGTCCAGAAGGGATCCCTCTACGCTCATATCAAGGGCAAGGAGGACCTGCTCTACGAGACCATGCGCGACGGCGCGAGGACTTTCCACGCCGGCCTGGACGCGATCCCGGAGCAGCTCAAGGCGACGGAAAAGATCCGTCTTGCCCTGCGCGCTCACCTGCAGGTCGTCGCCGACCAGCTCGAGGTCGCCACGGTCTTCGTCCAGGAGTGGAAGTACCTGGAGGGCGAGCGCCGGGAGAAGATCGTCGCCGAGCGCCGCCGCTACGAGGAGCGCATTCGCGACCTCTTTCGCGAAGGACGGGAGCAGAGCGAGCTGCGTACCGACCTGGACGAGAACGTCGCCGCGCTCCTCTTCCTCTCGGCTGCCAACTGGGCGTACACGTGGCTCAAAGCGGGTGCCGACACCGATGCGCTCGCCGACCGCTTCTACGCGCTGCTCATGGACGGGATGCGCGGTTACTCCTCGCCCGCTTGAGCGCCGCGCTGATCGTGAACCCACACGCGAGCCGGGTCACGCCGGACCTCACGCTCGCCGTCGAGCGTGAACTTGCCGCGTCGGGGGAGGTCGAGACGCTCCTCACGGAGGGGCCCGCGCACGCCGCCGAGCTCGCCGCCGAGGCGTCGCAGATGTACGAACGCATCTTCGTCTACTCCGGCGACGGCACCTACAACGAGGTCGTCAACGGCCTTGAGCGGGACATTCCTCTCGGTTTCGTCCCCGGCGGAGGTACCAGCGTGCTCCCCCGCGCGCTGGGCCTGCCGAGAAATCCCATCGAGTCCGCGCGACTTCTAGCCCACGGTGCGAAGCCCAGGCGGATCTCGCTCGGCCGTGTGAACGGGCGGCGCTTCACGTTCAGCGCTGGGCTCGGCCTCGATGCGGAGCTGGTTCGCCGCGTCGACGCGCTTGGACGCGAGAGCGGCCGCCGAGCGGGCGACGTCGCCTTCGCCCGCACGCTTCTGGGCATCTTCGCCGAGCGCCGGGGACGCTTCGACCCGACAATGGAGGTAGTCGGGGTGGGGCGGGTGGCGTTCGCACTCGTCGCGAATTGCGATCCCTACAGTTACGCGGGCCGGTTCCCCCTCCGGGTCGCGCCGAGGGCCCGCTTCGAGCTCGGGCTCGACCTCGTCGCGCCACGGAGCCTTCGCGCGCGCGTCCTCCCGCAAGTGGCGTGGTGGATGCTCGCGGGACGTGGACAGGAGCGCTCGCGTCACCTCCTCTACGTGCACGACGCGGACGAGCTGCGGATCGTGTGCGACGCGCCTTCACCGCTTCAGGTCGATGGCGAAGACCTCGGCGACGTGAGCGAGGCGCGCTTCGAGGCCGAGCGGGATGCGCTTCAGGTCCTCACGCCCGGATAGATTTTCAGCCATGGCCCAGGTGGCGCCCGCCGAGCGGGACCTGCGCAGGGTGATCGGGGACGGGGACGCGCTGCCCGACGGCGAGGTCGA
>JAIBJP010000097.1 GCA_020029625.1 Actinomycetota bacterium
CAGATCGCGCTCGGCTCGATGTTGCCGACGCGGCAGACGATGTCGAGGAACTTCTCCATGCCCATGTCCGACCCGAAGCCGCTCTCGGTCACGACGTAGTCGGCGAGCTTGAGGGCGACGAGGTCGGCGACGAGCGAGTTGTTGCCGTGGGCGATGTTGGCGAAGGGCCCGCAGTGCACGAAGGCGGGCTGTGCCTCGAGCGTCTGGACGAGATTCGGCTTGATGGCCTCCTTGAGGAGGACGGTCATGGCGCCCGCCGCCCGGATCTGCTCGGCGGTCACCGGCTCCCCGTCCCACGAGTAGCCGATTGTGATCGCGCCGAGGCGCTGGCGCAGGTCGAAGAGATCGCGGGCCACTGCGAGGATCGCCATCACCTCCGAAGCTGCGGTGATGTCGAAGCCCGTCTCTCGCACGTAGCCGTTGGCGCGGCCGCCGAGGCCGACAACGATCTGGCGCAGTGCCCGGTCGTTGATGTCGACACAGCGCCGCCAGCTCACCGTCAGCGGATCGATCCCGAGCTTGTTGTCGTGCAGTAGGTGGGCCTCGACCATCGCGGCGAGGAGGTTGTTCGCCGCGCTGATCGCGTGAATGTCGCCCGTGAAGTGGAGATTGAGATCCTCCATCGGAACGACCTGCGCGTAGCCCCCGCCGGCGGCGCCACCCTTGATCCCGAAGACCGGCCCGAGGGAGGCCTCGCGCAGGCAGAGCGCCACCTTCTTGCCGATGTGCCCGAGCCCCTGGGTCAGCGAGACCGAGGTGGTCGTCTTCCCTTCGCCGGCCTTTGTCGGCGTGATCGCCGTGACGCAGATGAGCTTCCCGTCCGGAACGTCCTTGAGCCGCTCGAGCACGTCGAGGCCGACCTTCGCCTTGTACTTCCCGTAGAGGTCGTACTCGTCCGGGTCGAGGCCGGCGTCTTCCGCGATCTCGCCGATGGGACGAAGCTCCGCCTCCTGGGCGATCTCGAGGCTCGAGGGCATGTGCGTGGCCATCAGTGGGACACCGCCGCGGCCGCCAGCTCGCTCACGAGCTCGTCCTTGTAGAAGCGTTCGAGGGCAAAGGGAGCAATCAACGGGGGAGTCTGCTTCGTCGCGACGAGCTCCGCAAGCGTCGTACCCACGATCGGAGCGGCCTTGAAGCCGTACGTGCCCCACCCGCAGCTCACCAGGAACCCGTCGACCTCGGTCACGCCCAGAATCGGGCTGTAGTCGGGCGAGAGGTCGCAGAGGCCCGTCCAGGAGCGCAGGATCTTGGCTCGCTCCAGCTGCGGGAAGAGCTCCAGCGTGTGCTTGGCCGAATACTCGAGGAAGGGGAACGTGCCGATCCCCTTGTAGGTCGTGTACGGCTCGATCTCCGCGCCGATGAGGAACTCGCCCCGGTCCGTCTGCGAGACGTAGATGTGCATCTGCGAGGAGACGATGATCACGTCGAGGAACGGCTTCACCGGCTCCGTGACGAACGCCTGGAGGATGTGGGTCGTGATCGGCAGGGGAACGTCGGCCAGGTCGGCGACGAGAGTCGACCAGCCCGCCGTGCAGCTGATGACCGTGTCGCACTCGATGTCCCCGCGGGTCGTCTGCACGCCTCGCACACGTCCGTTCGAGCGTTCGATTCCCGTGACCTCGGTGTACGGGTGGATCTCGACGCCGCCCCTGTCGGCTCCGCGCGCATAGCCCCAGACCACCGCGTCGTGACGGATGATCCCGCCCGGGGGGTGATAGAGCGCCGCCATGACGGGCCAAGTGACCTCCTCCGAGAGGTTCATCTCCGGGCAGAGCTTCGCGATCTCGTCGGGATAGATCACGCGGCTGTCGATCCCCAGCAGCCGGTTCACCTCGGCGCGTTCGTTGGCCGTGATGATCCCGCGGTCCGAGTGCGCGAGCGTCAGGTGGCCCTGTTGAGAGAAGAGGAGGTTGAAGTCGAGGTCGGCTGCGAGGCCCTCGTAGAGCTTCACGCTGGCCGAGTAGAACTCCGCTCCCTGGGGCGTGCGGTAGTTGGCGCGGATGATCGTCGTGTTGCGCCCGGCTGCCCCCGACCCGATGTAGCTCTTGTCCAGCACGGCGACGTCGGTGATGCCGTGGTTCTTCGCCAGGTAGTACGCGGTCGAGAGCCCGTGCGAGCCGGCCCCGACGATGACCACGTCGTAGCGGCGCTTCAGCTCCCCACGGGGCCGCCACATGCGCCGGACGCGGAAGATGTCTTTCATCCGCGGAGCCCCTCCGCCGCGTCGACGACGACCTCGGCAAGGTAGTGCCCGTATTCCTGCGGGAAGAAGAGGCGGAAGGTCTCGGCGTCGTCCCGGAGCACGTACGCCTGCACGTGCGCGACCGCGCCCACCGCGGGAAGGGAGTCGAGATCGAGGTCGGTCAAGCGGCGCATGAGCGCTTCGCCGCGAAGCTGGAGCCCGGCCAACGCTCCGCTCATGTCGACAACAAGGAAGCGTTCGGAGAGCTTCGCGCGGACCTCTGCAGTCCTCATGAAGTCGCACAAGACGAGCGCGCGGTCAGGCGTGACAGGGATGATCTCGAGCGCTCGAGTCTTCAGCGAGCCGATGTCGCCGCGGACGTCGAGCTTGCCCGTAAGGGAGATGTCTGAGATCTCTGGCGACGCGTGCTCGAGCGCCCGCTCGAGCGGCGAGCGCCACCGAGCCTCGGCGTCGGCCTGGTCCGGCGAGAGGAAATCGAGGAGCTCGCTCACGAGCGGAGCCGCTCCCCCTCGGGGTCGAAGAAGGGCGTGAGGCGCACATGCGCCTTGTCGAAGCCGCCGTCGATCGTGACGAAGAACTCGGCACCGTCGCGCGCCAGCTCTGTGGGCACCCAGGCCATTCCGATCACCTTGCGCAGCTCGGGACTCCAGCGTGCGCTCGTGATCCGGCCCACGGGCCGGCGCTCCTTGATGACGACCTGGCCTCCCTCGGGTGGCATACGGCCGTCCTCCATCTCGAAGCCGACTAGCTGCTCGCGCGGGCCGCGCGCTCGCACGTGCTCGAGCGCCCACTTGCCGACGAAGTCGTCCTTGTCGAACTTGACGATCCAGGGCATGTTCGCCTCGATCAGGTTCGACTCCGAGTCCGTGTCCTGGCCGACGAGGATGTGCATCTTCTCGAGCCGGAGGATCCGCTGCGGCTCCAGGCCGAAGGGTCGAATGCCGAGATCCTCGCCGCGCTCCAGGATCGTGTCCCACACGAACTCGCCGTACGGGCTCGGGAAGTGGAGCTCGTAGCCGAGCTCGCCGACGAAGCCGATCCGCAGGACGAGACTCGGGACGCCCGCGATCTTCCCCTGGCGGGCGTCGAGGTAGGAGATCGCCTCGTTGGAGACGTCGAGGTCGGTGAGCCTGGTCATGAGCTCGCGTGCCCGCGGCCCCGCGACGTTCACTGCGGCCAGCGCGCCGGTGATGTCCGCGATCTGCACATCCAGGCCCCAGACCGCGTTCCACCACTCGAACCACTCGACGACCGCGCCGGCGCCCGTCGACGTCGTCGTGACGTAGTACGCATCGTCGGAGAGCCGCGCGATCGTCCCGTCGTCCATGATCCGCCCCGCGTCCGTGTTGAGGACGCCGTAGCGGATGCGGCCCGCCTTCATGTCTCCGAAGCGGTTCGGGTACAGCCGCTCCAGGAAATCCGCAGCCTCGGGCCCGACGACGAGCAGCTTGCCGAGCGTGGAGACGTCGATCAGCCCGACTGCGCCGTGCACCGCCTGCACCTCGGCCTCGACGTCGCCGTAGGAGTGGGGCCGGCGCCACGTCCCGGTCCACATCATGCGGCCGCCGAGCTCCTTGTGGCGGTGGTGGATCGACGAGCGCTGGGCGGGCTCGTGTGGTCGGCCCGCGAGGACGCCGAGCGTGACCGGGCCCCACGGTGGGCGTGCCGTAGTCGTCCCGATCGTCCCCGGGTCACTCTCGTTTTCTCTCGCATAGACGCGGATGGAAGGCACGTGGCAGAGCCGCCCCTGGCACGGCCCCATCGTCACCGTCGTGTAGCGCTTGGCCAGCTCGAGGGAGTCGAAGCCCTCGGCGATCGCGCGCTTCAGATCCTTGTCGGTCACGTCCTCGCAGACACAGACGAAGCACTTCCCCTTGCCGGACGCTCCGTTGTACGTCGCGGCGGGTATGGCCGCGGAGAGCCCTTCGCCGGCGACCGACCCGACCGCCTCGATGCCCTCCGGGATCTCGGTCGGGAGAAAGGCGCCGCTCTCCGGGACGTACTCCACGCGGGCGCCGGCCTGGGCGAGCAGCGAGTAGGCGGGCTGGCGCCCACCCGACATCACGAGCAGGTCGCAGTCGATGCGGCGGCCGTCGAGCTCGACCGAGCGGAGCACGCCCTTGCGTCCACGAGCGACGATCTCGCGAATCCGCTCGCGGCGCAGGTCGTAGACACCGCCGATCTCCACTCCGATCCCCTTGAGCCGCGCGGCTGCCTCGCGCCCGTTTTCGTCGACCGTGACGACGACGGCGCGCTCCCCCGGGCGGATGGCCCAGTCGTCGACGAGGCGGCGAACGGCTTCCGGCAGCATGACGCCGACGAGATCGTTCCCGGGGAAGACGAGCGGCTGCTCGATCGCTCCCGTGGCGACGACGATCTGCTCCGTCCGGTACCGATAGAGGACGTTGCCGGCGTCCACCGGCACGAGCCCGCCTTCCCAGATCCCCAGAGCCCTTCCCCTCAATACCTCGAAATCTCCTTCGTCGATTTCGAGGTAGGGGTTTTCTTCCACGAGGACCACGTGCTTCCCGTCGGCTGCATAGCGGCCGGCCGCTTCTCGCCCGGCGGTCCCACCTCCGACCACCAGGACCTCCGCGTGGCGATGCTCCGTGTCGTAGCGGTCGCTCCGCTCGGCGTGCGGGTCGATTCGGCCCAGGCCGGCGGCGTTGCGCAGGAACTTCTCGTACAGCGGCCACGCGCGCCGCGGGCGGATCATCGTCCGGTAGTAGAAGCCGACGGGCGTGAACGGCCCGCCGATCTTGTCCGTGACCGCGAGGAGATCGTGCTCGAGCGAGCCCAGGACATTTTGCGGAGTGAGGTCTGCGCCCTCGCGCACGGGCTCGGCGCACACGCGGACGTTCGGCGTTCCGTCGACGGTCATCATGCAGTTGGGGCAGCTGCCGGAGCAGCAGAGAAGCCCCCGCGGGCGGTGGTACTTGAAGCTCCGGGAGAACACGCGCTGGCCGTCGGCGAAGAGCGCCGACCCGAACGTATCTCCTCGGAAAGCCCTACGGGCTTTCCTCGGAACGTAAAAACGACCTCCTGGGTCCGGTCGATCCGCTCGTCGGGCTGGGGAGGGAGCCTCATACGGCCGGCATATCCGGCGTTTCGGTCACTCCGTGTGCCGCGATCCCCTCGCGTGGAGATGCCGAAGGTATCTCCACGCGAATGACTTCGTTCGTGCGCGTGTCCCGCTCCGCCTGGAACCAGACCTCGCAGCCGAGGCGGTGGTACCACCACTCGCGCTGGATGCCCGCGACGTTCTCCCGGAAGTTCGGCCTCTTCGTGACCTCGCCGGCGTACGAGAACTCGTTCACGTCGCGCGGGCCGCAGTTCGGACAGGGGAGAAGGAACGACATCAGGTTCAGCCCTGATTATCGACGCCTGGGATCCAGCTCGTGCCGGCAAGCGGCACCCGCGCCATGGCGGCGGCCTCGACCGTCAGCGCGACCAGGTCTTCGGGCTCGAGGTTGTGGACGTGGGACTTCCCGCACGCACGCGCGAGCGTCTGGGCTTCGAGCGTCAGCACGCGCAGGTAGTTGGCGATCCGGCGGCCGCCGAGGAGGGGGTCGAAGCGGGCGGCCAGCTCGTCGTCCTGCGTTGAGATTCCCGCCGGATCGCGCCCGGCCTGCCAGTCGTCGTAGAACCCGGCCGCGCTTCCGATCTTCGCGTATTCCTCCTCCAGCTCGGGGCTGTTGTCGCCCATGGCGATCAGAGCCGCGGTCCCGATCGATACAGCGTCGGCCCCCAGCGCCAGAGCCTTCGCCACGTCCGCGCCCGTGCGGATCCCGCCGGAGACGATCAGCTGCACCTGCCTGTGCATGCCGAGCTCCTGCAGCGCGTCCGACGCGATGCGCACGGCCGGCAGGGTGGGGATGCCCACGTGCTCGATGAAGACGTCCTGCGTGGCTGCCGTCCCGCCTTGCATCCCGTCGAGGACGATCGCGTCGGCGCCCGCCTTGACGGCGAGCTGGACGTCGTAGTACGTGCGCGTGGCGCCGATCTTGACGAAGACCGGCTTCTCCCAGTCGGTGATCTCGCGGAGCTCGCCGATCTTGATCTCGAGGTCGTCCGGCCCGGTCCAGTCGGGATGCCGCGAGGCGCTCCGCTGGTCGATGCCCCGAGGGAGGCTGCGCATCTCCGCCACCCGATCGGAGATCTTGTGACCCAGGAGCATGCCGCCGCCGCCGGGCTTGGCTCCCTGCCCGACGACGATCTCGATCGCGTCGGCCTTGCGCAAGTCGTCAGGGTTCATCCCGTAACGCGAAGGCAGGACCTGGTAGACGAGCATCTTCGAGTGCTCGCGCTCCTCCGGCGTCATGCCGCCGTCGCCCGTCGTCGTGGAGGTGCCCACTTCGCTGGCGCCGCGGCCGAGCGCTTCCTTGGCCGGAGCCGAGAGCGCTCCGAAGCTCATCCCCGCGATCGTGACCGGGATCTTCAGCTCGAGCGGCTTCTTCGCGAAGCGCGTGCCGAGCGTGACATCCGTATCGCAGCGCTCGCGGTAGCCCTCGAGGGGGTACCGGGAGATGCTGGCGCCGAGAAGAAGGAGGTCGTCGAAGTGGGGGAGCCGCCGCTTTGCGCCGAAGCCGCGAATGTCGTAGATGCCCTCACGCGCGGCACGCTGGATCTCGGCGATGACCCTGCGGTCGTAGAGGTACGACTCGCGCAGGCTCCAGGGGTCGTGGGTGTCCATGGTCGCCATCAGTAGGCGTTGTCGACGTGGAAGTTGTAGAGGCGGCGGGCGGAGCCGTAGCGGCGGAAATCGGACGGGTCGAGGTCGTCGATCCCGGCCTGCAGGAGCAAGTCCGCCAGCTCGGCGCGGTGCTCGTCACGCAGCTCTTTCTCCACGCAGTCGGCTCCCAGCTCGGAGACCGCTCCACGGACGTAGATGCGTGCCTCGTAGATCGAGTCGCCCAGGGCCTCACCGGCATCGCCGCAGACGACCAGGCGGCCGGTCTGCGCTATGAATCCGCTCAAGTGGCCTACGGAGCCCCGAACCACGATGTCGACCCCCTTCATGGAGATCCCACAGCGTGCGGCCGCGTCGCCGTGGACGACGAGCAAGCCGCCGCGTCCGGTCGCGCCCGCGGACTGGCTCGCATTCCCATCCACCATCACGGTTCCGGAGGTGATGTTCTCGGCGAGGCCGGGACCGGCGTTTCCGTGCACCCGCACGGTCGCCAGCTTGTTCATTCCGGCGCAGTAGTAGCCCACGTGCCCTTGGATCTCGATCTCGATCTCGGCGTCGATTCCGCAGGCGACGGCATGGGCGCCGTTGGGATTGAGGATGCGCCAGCGGCGGGGCCCGTCCGCGCCGCCCGCGAGGTCGTGGAGGCGCTGGTTCAGCTCGCGGAGAGGCGTGGAGGCGAGATCGACGACCTCGACTGCCGTCGTCTCGGCCGCCTCCGTCACCTCAGCTCTCATACCTTCTGTCGTTCCCAGGCGTAGACGACGCCTGGCGCCGGCTCCCAGGCCGTCGCGTCAGCTGCTCCGGGGAGGACTGCGATCGCGCGCCACTCCGAAGCCATAGCCACCCATTCATCGGTCTCCGCCAGAACGGCGGGCTTGCAGGCGATCGGGTCGCGCAAGACGGCAAAGCCGTCCGCCGTGCCGACGAGGAACGTGTAGAAGCCGTCGAGATCGTCGAGGCAGCCGTCGAGCGCCTGCTCGAGCGAGGCGCCCTCCCGCAGCCGCCACGCGAGGTACCCGGCGGCCACCTCGGTGTCGTTCTCGGTCTGGAACTCGATCCCCTCGCGCCGGAGTTCCTCGCGCAGGCGGTTGTGGTTCGACAGCGACCCGTTGTGCACGAGGCAGACGTCCAGGCCGGTGGAGAAAGGATGCGAGCCGGCGGTCGTAACGCGGCTCTCGGTCGCCATCCGTGTGTGACCGAGCGCGTGGGTCCCATGGAAGTCGCCGAGCGAGAACTGGCGGATGAACTCCTCGGGACGGCCCGTCTCCTTGTAGATCTCGATCGTCTGGCCGGCGCTCATCACCCGCAGCTCGGGGTAGGCACTCCGGATCCAGGCCTCCGCGTCGAAGGCCTCGGCATCGACGACGAAGACTGCGTGACTCGCTCGGACGCCCGGCTCGGGCGCGCCGCCGAACGCGTTGCGAAGGTCGGCCGCGAGCGCGTCCCAATCCTGCAGCGGATCGTCCGAGAACAGGGTCAGCTTGCACGCCCCGCTTGGCGCGGGCTCGCGATAGACGGCGACCCCGGCGCTGTCCGGGCCGCGATCGCTCATCTGGGCGAGCATCGCGGAGAGGTGCTCTCCGAGCCGCCCTTCGACTTCAGTCGACTTGGCGAACAGACCGACGATGCCACACATTATGTTCTCAATCTACATACGTTTCGCGGCCAGATAGCCGATCTTTCCAACGATCTTCCCAAACCGCATATGTAACTTCTGAACATAGGAACTAGAAGCGGGTCAGATACTCCTTGATCTCCCAGGGCGTGACCTGCTCGTGGTAGCGGGTCCACTCGTCGCGCTTCACGCGAATGAAGTAGTCGAGGTAGTCCTCGTCGCGGCCTCGCCCGAAGGCCTTACGCAGGGTGTCGTCGCCCTCGAGCTCCTCGGTGGCGTCGAGGAGGTTGGCCGGAAGAGTCTCGAGCCCCCGCGCACGGAGCTCGTCGTACGGAATCGTGTAGAGGTTGTCGCTGTTCGCCTCGCCCGGGTCGAGCTTTGACTCGATCCCGTCGAGACCGGCGGCCAGCACCGCCGTCGTCGCGAGATAGGGATTGCAAGCGCCGTCAATGGTGCGATCCTCGACACGGCCGGGGCCGGGGATGCGGAGCATCTGGGTGCGGTTGTTGTAGCCGTAGCTGATCCAGACGGGAGACCAGGTTGCGCCGCTCGCGGTGGTACCGACCTTGAGCCGCTTGTACGAATTGACCGTCGGCGCGGTGATCGCGCTGTAGGCCTTCGCGTGCTTCTTGAGCCCGCCGATGAAGTGGTATGCGGTCTCGGAAAGACCGAGCCCGCGGGGATCGTTCTCGTCGAGGAAGAGGTTCGTGTCACCGTCCCAGAGCGACATGTGGAAGTGGCAGCCGTTGCCCGTGAGGTTCGTGAACGGCTTCGGCATGAAGGTGGCGATCATCCCGCGCTGCTCCGCGAGGACATGAACCATGTAGCGGAAGAAGATCGCCCGGTCGCAGCTCGTGAGGGCGTCCGCGTAGGTGAAGTTCTGCTCGAACTGGCCGTTCGCATCCTCGTGATCGTTCGCGTAGTTGCCCCAGCCGAGCTCGTTCACGTAGGAGGAAACCGTCGTCAGGAATTCGAGGTTCCGGGTCAGTCCGACCAGGTCGTAGCAGGGCTTCTCCAGTGTGTCCATGCGATCTGCGACCTCGATTGAGTCGTCGTCTCGCTTCCGCACCAGGAAGTACTCGAGCTCGAGACCCATCTTGAACTCGAAGCCCTTCTGGCGAGCCGTCTCGAGTTGGCGGCGGAGAATCGTCCGGGGGTCGTACGGCCACTCCTCTCCGTCCACGTGAATGTCGCAAGCGAAGCGCGCAACGGACTTGTTCCACGGGAGCGGCCGAGGTACGCCGCGGGCACGAGCTTGGCGCTCGGGCGTGCATACATGTCAACGAATTGCGCGAAGAAGAACTCGATTTCGCCCTTCTTCGCCTTGTCGCGGATTTCATTGAGGCTGGCCATGCGGAGCTCCTCCGTCGGTCAGGGTCCCCGCGAACATACCGCGGCGGCGAGAGCGCGCCGATGGCGGCTTTCTACAAGGGAAAACGGCCGTTTATGTGGACTGGCTACCGGCGCTCGCGCTACCGGCCCAGGGCCTCTTGCAGCTTGACCATCTTCACGGCGATCTCGACCAGGAGCCAGTCGTCCTTGCGCAGGTCGATGCCCGAGAGCTCCTGAATCCGCCGCAGGCGCTGGCGGAGGGTGTTCGGATGGACGTAAAGGGCCTCGGCCGTCGCGCTGATGTTCCCGCGGCGGCGGAGGAACTCCTCGAGCGTGCGCAGGAGCGCGGTCTGGCGCTGCCGGTCGTATTCCGCGATGCGGGTGACGGCGTCGCGGTGCTGGTCCCGCATCGCCGAGTCGATCGGCATGCGCAGGAGGTACTTGTACGGCCCAAGTTCCTCATAGGTCATCACGGCCGGCTTCCCGCGGATGACCGACGCGCCGAGGAGGGCGTGCTGGGCCTCCTCGAACCCGGCGCGGAAGCTCGCAGCTCCCTGGCAGACGTGGGAGATGCCCACCGAGACGGGGGTGTCGAGAGCCTCATGCACCTCGCGGAGCTTCTCGAGCAGCGGTTCCTCACCCGACATCGGGATGCGCAGCAGGCCGCGGATGGAGTCGTCGCGCCGATCGAAGAGGGAGCCCCTCGGCGCCGCTGCGGCAACCGCTTTCTCGAGCGCGTCGTCGGCGGGGCCGGCGGCGAGCACGACGTAGCGGTGGTCGAGGTCGCAGCCGAGGCGGGCGGCCCTCCCCTCGAGGTCGCCGGGCACGCTGCCTCCGGCGAGCTGCTCGAAGAAGTCCTTGATCAGGTTCTTCTCGGTGAGCCGCTCGATCAGCTCGATCTTCTTCAGCGCGACGGCCGTCTGATTCGCGGCCGCGCGAGCGAGCTCGACCTCCGACGTGCCCTTCGCGGTCAGGAGGCCGAGGAGCTCGTCGTCGGCCACGAGCGGCACGGCGACGGCTGCCGAGCGGCCGCTACGCCCGAGCTCGGGCCCGAGGCTCTGGAGCTTGATCGACTTGGGCGCTTCACCGTTCGCAGGCGCCGAGGCTCGCAGGTGCAGCTCTTCCGAGCCAGGGTCGAGGAGGTAGACGTGGCAGGACGCAGCGCGCAGAAGATCCAGGCCCCGGGCGGCGACGGCCGGCAGAAGCTCCTCCAGGCTCTGGGCCCGAGTGAGGGTCTCGGCCAGCTCGGCGAGGTGCTCGAGCTCGCCGACCCGTTGCCGCGTCTCCTCGTAGAGGCGCGCGTTCTCGATCGCGCCGGCGACGAGCGAGGCACTCGAGGCGAGTACCTCCACTTCAGGGTCGCTGAATTCCCGCGGCGCCTCGGTGTGGAGGGAGATGACGCCGATCACGCTGCCCTCTCGCGCGATGATCGGTACCGACAGCAGCGACTGGAACTTCTCCTCCTCGAGCTCAGGCACGAACTTCGTGCGCGGGTCGGAAGTGAGCTCCTGCGTGAACGCCGGCTCCTTGTGCTCGGCGGCCCACCACGCGAGCCCTTCGCCGCGCTCGAGCGTGATCTCGCCGACGAGATGGGCGTAGGGATCCGACGCCGCGCGCAGGACCAGGCGCTCGCCGCCGTCCTCGACGAGGTAGACGAAGCAGGCGTGGACTGCGCTCGCGTCCGAGAGCAGGCGCACGACGGCTGCCAGCACCTGCTCCAGCTCGAGGGAAGACCCGACCGTCGAGATGATCTCGTACAGGGTCCGGTTTTCGCTCGGTGGGGCCGCGGGCCGCGCTATGGGCGCATCGTATCCCCGTTTGCGGGGCTTTTCGCAATCCGCGCTATGAGATGGCGAATGTGACCGTGAGCGTCGCGGCGATCTCGTCCACCCCCGGCTCGATCGGAACCTCAGCTCCACCCGCCTCTGCCATGCCGCGGTCGTAGAGGGGACCAGGGGTGCCGCCGCCGCCATTCTCGACGATGGCCACCGGGCCG
>JAIBJP010000002.1 GCA_020029625.1 Actinomycetota bacterium
GGCGCCTCGGCGACGCCGGGCAAGTGGGGGTACTGGCTCGCTCAGGGCGCTCTCCAGGCCGAAGAGAGGCGCGCCGTCTTCCTGGTCAACCGAAACGGCGGCGAAATCCTCGGACGGACGGCGTATCGCTCCCTGGCCGAGCTGCCCGAGTCGCCTGAGTTGGTGGTAATCACGGTGCCCGCCGACGGCTTCGAGGAGGCCGTCGACGGAGCGCTGGATGCGGGGGCCAAGGCGCTCGTGGTGATCAGCGCAGGACTGGGCGAGGGGGGACCCGAGGGCCGGGAGCGCGAGCGGGTAGCGGTGGAGCGGATCCGCGATGCCGGCGCCCTCCTCGTCGGGCCGAATTGTCTCGGCCTGTTCGACGCCGAAACGAACCTTCACCTGAGCTCGAACTCTGTGCCGAGCGGGCCCATCGGGCTCATCTCTCAGAGTGGGAACCTGGCTCTCGAGGTCGGGATGCTCGCAGGCGACGCCGGTCTGGGCTTCTCCCGCTTCGTCTCGCTGGGGAACCAGGCCGACCTCGAGGCGGCCGAGCTGATCCACGATTTCCGAGAGCACGAGCCCACGCGGGTGATCGCCGTCTATTGCGAGGACTTCCGGGACGGGCGCGCGTTCGCCCGGGCCGCGCAGCAGGCCGTCGAGGCGGGAAAGCCGGTACTGCTGATCGCTGGGGGAGGCACCCCGGGAAGCGCCCGTGCAGCGCGGTCGCACACGGGGGCGCTGGTGAGCGATCTCGTGGCCGTCGAGGCCGCTTGCGCGGCGGCCGGCATCGAGCGAGTCTCGACACCGAAGGAGCTCGTGGATGTCGCGGTTGCAAGGCTCGGAGCGCCTCCGGCGCGCGGCCCCAGAGTCGGCATCGCAGCCGACGGAGGTGGCTCCACGGTGATCGCAGCCGACCTCGCGGCCGCGCACGGCCTCGAGCTGCCGCCGGTGTCCCGGAAGACCTCGTCAGGGCTCCAGGCCATCCTTCCGCCTACCGCCGCGACCGAGAATCCGGTCGACCTCGCCGGTGGAGGCGAGTACGACGTCTTCAACTTCGCCCGCGTCGTCGAGCTACTGCTCCGCTCCGACGACCTCGATTCGGTCTTCCTCACCGGGTACTTCGGTGGCTACAGCACGTACTCGGAAGAGCACGCGGCCCGCGAGGTCGAAGCGGCCGTCGCCATGGCCAAATACGCGGCGGACGCGGGCAAACCCTTCGTCGTGCAGACGATGTACTGGCGCTCCGCCGCCGCGGAGGCCCTTCGAGACGGCGGGATGCCCGTCTACCGGGATCTCGAGGGAGCGCTGCATGCGCTTTCGGCGTTGGTTCGCGCGGGCGTGGCCCAACCTCACGGGGTGCCTGATGTGCCGCCGCCGGCGCAACCCGTGGAGGCGGCCGGTTACTGGGCGGCACGGGCGCTCCTGGAGGAAGCCGGGGTCCTCTTCCCCGAGGCGCGCCGTGCGCAGGACTCGGAGGCCGCGCTGGCGGCTGCGAACGAGATCGGCTACCCGGTCGTGCTCAAGGCGCTCGGGGACGTGCACAAGTCGGATGCCGGCGGCGTCGCGGTAGGCCTGGCGGACGCGACCGCTTTGGAACGACAGTTGTCAGAAATGGCAACACTGGAGGCTTCAGAGTACTCCGTCGAGCGGACGGCGCCGGTGGAGGAGGGGATCGAGCTGATCGTCGGCAGCCGGCGCGATCCTCGCTTCGGGCCGGTTACGCTCGTCGGGATGGGCGGGCTGTACACCGAGGTTCTCGGCGACGTGGCAGTCGCGCTCGCGCCCATCGGCGAGGACGAGGCGGAGCGGCTGATTTGCTCGCTTCGCGGCGCGCCGCTCCTCCTGGGAGCACGGGGGCGCCCAGCGCTGGACGTTCCCGCTGCCGCTCGGGCCACGGCTGCGTTCTCGAGAGCCGCCGGAGAGCACCCTGAGATCGACGAGTTGGAGATCAATCCGCTGCTCGTCCTGCCCGAGGGAGCACTGGGGCTCGACGCCCG
Source organism: Actinomycetota bacterium (assembly GCA_020029625.1). Lineage (GTDB taxonomy): Bacteria > Actinomycetota > Thermoleophilia > Gaiellales > Gaiellaceae > JAIBJP01. The sequence continues at coordinate 1,980 of JAIBJP010000002.1, forward strand.
GATCGTCCTGGGAGGAGTGGACCGCGATGCTGCCTGAGGGCACGTTCGAGCGCAAGGTGGCGATCGTGACCGGGGGCGGAAGCGGTCTTGGGCGGGTGATGGCGCTCGACCTCGCCCGGCTCGGCTCCGCGGTGGTCATCGCGGGGCGGCGGGAGGAGCCGCTGGCGGAGACCGCGAGACTGATCGAGGAGCGTGGAGGCCGGGCTCACCCGCAGCCCACCGACGTGCGGGAGCCCGAGGCGGTGGACGCGCTCGTTGCCGCGGCGGTCGAGCGCTTCGGCCGCGTCGACGTGCTTGTCAACAACGCCGCTGGCAACTTCGTCGTCAAGGCGGAGGAGCTCTCGCCCAACGGCTGGCGGGCGGTCGTCGGCATCGTCCTCGACGGGACCTTCCTATGTTCCCGAGCTGCCGGACGGCGCATGATCGAGCAGGGCGAAGGCGGCGCGATCCTGAGCGTGATCGCCAGCTACGCGTGGACAGGCGGGCCGGGGACGATCCACTCTGCAGCCGCCAAGGCAGGGGTGCTCGCGCTGACGAGAACGCTCGCCGTCGAGTGGGCGGAGCACGGGATCCGGGTGAACTGCATCTGTCCAGGGCCCACCGACACGGAGGGCGCGGGGCAAGCGCTCTGGCCGAGCGAAGAGGACCGCGCCCGCGTCGCCTCGACAGTGCCGCTCGGGCGGCTGGCGAGCCCTGAGGAAGTCGCTGTGTGGGCCGCCGCGCTCTGCTCCCCGTACGCCGGCTACATCACCGGCGAGAACCTGACGATCGACGGCGGGCACTGGCTCGAGCAGGAGTCCTACCTGCCCGCACTCGGCAAGAAACGGGACTAGCGGCCGTGACCTTCCGGTTCAAGGTGATGAGCCAGGAGGACGCAGAGACAATCGCTCTCTGGCACTACCCTGAGCCATTCTCGTTCTACGATTGGGCAGCCGATCCAGATGATCTCGCGGAGCTTCTCGACTCCGAGGCGCGCGGCGAGGCATACGCCGCCGTCGAGGACGAGACCGGCGCTCTGGTCGGCTACTTCTCGTTCAAACCGAGGCCCGCTGGGATCCTTGACATCGGGCTCGGTCTCCACCCCGAAAAGACCGGACGGGGTCACGGCGGAGCCTTTCTATCCGCCGGACTCGACTACGCCCGCCGTCGCTTCGCGCCCGAGCAGTTCTCCCTTTCGGTCGCCACGTTCAACGGTCGAGCGATCACCGTGTACGAGCGGGCCGGTTTCGCGCCTGTTCGCGTGTACGAGCACTCGACGAACGGGGGCGAGTGGGAGTTCGTCGAGATGCGGCGCCCTGCGTAGCGGATCGCTAGCGCTCGGCGAGCGCTTCGAAGACGAGCCGCTGGAAATGCTGGATGAGGTGCTCGCTGGAGAGGAGCAGGCGTCCCTGCGGCACCATCCCGGTGTCGAGTCCACGCTGCACCGCCTCGACGAGCCCGCTGTCCTCCAGCCCCACCTGGTTGGCGAAGTCCATCATCTCGCGTGCCCGCTCGTCCGAGACCTCCTCGTAAAAGAAGTAGTCGGTCGCGCCGACTGAACGACCTGGCCCGTTCGGCCTCGTGGCGTCGACCGAGAGGTTGCCAGGCCCCGCTTCGACGTTGATCGTCGTGTTGGGCCACAAGAGGTGGTACTGCGCCTGCGTGATCTCGCCACTCGGGTTGTAGGGAGCTTTGCCGTCACCCGCCAGGGCTGCGGGACGGGGCGTCCCGAACTGGCTGGCCACGAGCCCGTCCGAGCTGAGCAGATACGCGTCCGGATCCACGTCGATCACCTTGCTGAACCCCGGGTGAGCGACCGGGCAGTGGTAGCACTCGAGGTAGTTCTCGACGGCGACCTTCCAGTCCGCGGAGATCTCCCACTCGCGCCGCTCGCGGAAGGTCAGGCGGCTCATGTCGACTCCGCTCGCTTCCACATGCCCGGGCAGGGGCCCGAGAGCCTCGGCAAGCCCAGGGACATCGAGATCAGGGTTGACGAAGACGAGCGGCCCCCAGGTATCCACCTGGACCGGCAGGAGGGAAAACGCGTCGAAGTCGAAGTCCGGCTCCCGCTCCGAGCGCGGCGCCGTTCGCAGCGCTCCGTCGAGGCCGTAGGTCCAGGCGTGGTAGGGACACTGGAGCGTCTCGCGGTGCCCCGCTCCCGTCGCGACGATGTGCCCCCGGTGGCGGCAGACGTTCACGAACGCGTTGACGGTTCCCGAGCGGTCGCGCGTGACGACGACCGGAATCGTCCCGGCGACGGTGGTGAACCAGTCTCCCGGCTCCGCGACCTGGTCGAGCCGGCCGGCGTACTGCCACGTGCGCCGGAAGATCGCGTCCTGCTCGCGGCGGAGGATGGCAGCGTCCGAGTACCAGCTCGCAGGGAGCGTGGCGCCTCCTGCGAGGGCGTCACGTAGTTCCTGGACGTCGTCGATCACGGCGCCTCCCAGCCCACGTAGGGCGCGATCCCGCGCTTGAAAAGCCCTCCCGCGACGATCACGCGCTGAATCTCGCTGGTGCCCTCCCAGATGCGGTCGACACGAAGCTCGCGGAAATGGCGCTCGGCCGGGTTCTCCTGCATGTAGCCGCGCCCGCCCAGGATCTGGACCGCCCTGTCGGCGACCCGTCCAGCCATCTCCGATGCGTAGAGCTTCGCCATCGCCGCCTTTCCGTGGACGATCTTGGCGTCCGGGTTCACGTCGAACTCGTGCGCGGCGTGGTAGGTAATCAGTCGCGCCGCGAGAAGCTCGGTGAGCGAGTCCGCCAAGGGGAATTGTACTCCCTGGTACTGGGAGATCGGCTGCTCGAAGGCGCGGCGCTCGAGTGCCCAGGCCCTTGCCAGATCGATGAGGCGCTCAGCGGCCCCGCAGCAGCGGGCCGCAATCATCAGCCGTTCGACGGTGAACCACTTCCGGGCGCCCTCGCCGCCGCCGCCCCTGATGCGGTTCGCCTCGGCCACGCGGCAGTTCTCCAACCGGAACTCGGGGTGAGCGTAGAGATAGGGGTCGTGCATGAAGCGGGGAGTGCGCGTAAGCGTGAGCCCGGGAGCGTCCTTGTCCACGAAGAAGAGAGTCTGCTCGCCGTCCGCGAGCGCGAGCAAGACGAGGTAGTCGGCCTGGTCGCCGCCGGTGACGAACCACTTCTCGCCGTTGAGGACCCAGTCGTCCCCGTCGCGCTCGGCAGTCGCAGCGATCGCGCCCACATCCGACCCTGCACCGGGCTCGGTGATCGCCCACGCCTCCTGGCGCTCGTGTCGGAGGGTCGGCAGGACGTAGCGCTCGAGCTGCTCAGGGCTCGCCAGCTCGAGCAGCTCTCGCGGCGCCCGCTCGCAGACGATGAAGCCGAGCCCGTTGGTCGCCTTGCCGCCCTCCTCCTCGATCGCCACCTGGGCGAGCATCGGCAGGTCGGGCCCGCCGTGCTCGGCGGGAACGTTGTAGTTCGAGAAGCCGGCGGCCCGGGCCTTGTCCTTCAGGTCGTGGATCTCGTGGCGGTCGATCTCGCCCCGCTCGGCGATATGCGCCTCGGCGGGATAGAGCTCCTCCTCGACGAAGCGGGCGGCGCGCGCCTTCAGCTCGCGAATCTCGGGGGGAAGCTCGGGAACGATCACGCTAGTCCCTCAAGTGCTTTTCGTTCACCATCCGAGAGCCGGCGGGTCTTCCGGGACTCCCGGTCCTGGGCGACGAGCACCGCTTCGGCCTCGGCCGCGAGCTCACCGTTCGAGGTTCTCAGCTCCTCGCGGGTGGTGACGCTCGAAGTGCCCAGCCGGGCGAGCGAGCAGCTGGCCACGACCTCGTCGTCCTCCTGCCGAAGCTCCCGCCGGAAGTCGATCGCCACGCGTGCGAGGACGTAGCCCCAGGCGGCGCCGTCGGAACCGAGCGCGCGCTCCAGCCATTCGTCGCGGGCCTCCTCGAGGTACGTGAGGTAGACCGCGTTGTTGACGTGGTTGTAGGCGTCGAGGTCTCGCCAGCGGATCTCGATTCGCTTCTCGTGCACTCTTCAGGCCTCCTCGACGCTCGGAACCTCGTCCGCGGGAAGGACTCGCAATGCTTCGGCGGGAAGGTGGATCTGAACCGGCGTCCCTTGCTCGTAGGGGGCGCCCTTGCCGGTGTTCTGAATGAGCGCCTGAAGCGCATCTCCCGTCGCAGCCCGCACGATGACCTGGATCGCCGAGCCCACGTAGACGACTCGCTCGACCATACCTGGGAGCCGGTTGGGGCCGCTCGGCGCTCCGTGCGGCTCGAGCTCGACGCGTTCGGGCCGGATGACGATCTTGGCGGGCCCGGTGACGTCGGCCGCGCCGGCGCTTCCCAGGAGCTCGAACCGATCGAGCTCCACACGGCAGGCCCCATCGACCGCCCCCGTGGCTGTGGCGTCCATCAGGTTCGAGGCCCCGAGGAAGTCGGCGACGAACACCGTTTGTGGATCTTCGTAGACGTCCTGAGGGGCGCCAACCTGCTCCACGCGCCCGGCGTTCATCACCGCCAGCCGGTCCGACATGGTTAAAGCCTCCTCCTGGTCGTGCGTGACGTAGAGGAAGGTGATCCCGACCTCCTGCTGGAGCCCCTTCAGCTCCAGCTGGAGCGCCTTGCGCAATTTCGCATCGAGCGCGCCTAGAGGCTCGTCCAGAAGGAGCACGGCCGGGTTGAGGATGAGCGCTCGAGCGAGCGCGACACGCTGTTGCTGACCGCCCGAGAGCTGGGAGGATTTGCGCCGCTCGTAGCCCGTCAGCTGCACGAGCTCGAGCGCTCGCGCAACCCGCTCCTTGATCTCCGCCTTCGGGCGCTTGGCACGCCGGAGGCCGAAGGCCACGTTGTCGAAGACGTTCAGGTGGGGGAAGAGGGCGTAGTTCTGGAAGACCGTGTTGACGCTGCGTCGATGCGGAGGGGTGTACGCCACATCGGTGCCGTCGAGCAGGATCTGCCCCTCCGTGGGCTGCTCGAAGCCTGCGATCAGGCGGAGCGTCGTCGTTTTGCCGCATCCAGACGGTCCGAGCAGCGAGAAGAACTCGCCGGCGGGAATCTCGAGGTCGATGCCGTCCACCGCGGTGACGTCCGCGAAACGCTTGGTCAGCTCGACCAGCTGTATCTCTCCGCGCGCCACCGTCATAGCTCGAAGACGGCGAGGTCCTTGGTCTGGCCCGCCCTCGCTCGCCGCTCCTCTCGCGTGAAGACCCGCCACGCGAGAAAAGCCAAGGCAAGTGAGAGAAGCGTGAGGACCATCATCACCGTCGCGATCGCGTTCACGGAGGGAAGCGGCGCGGCTCGGGTGGCGGAGTAGATTCGGATCGGAACCGTATCCGTCTCCCCACCGCTCGACAGCCACTGGCTGATGACGAAGTCATCCAGGGAGATGGCGAAGACGACGGCCGCGGAGGCGACGATTGCGGGTGTCAGGAGGGGCAGGAGAACCCGGGTCAGGGCGACGGTCGGCGAGGCGCCGAGATCGGCGGCCGCCTCTTCGTACTGCCTGCCGATCGAGAAGAGGCGCCCGCGCACGATCACGACGACGTAGGAGATCGAGAATGTCACGTGGCCGAGGATCTGCGCGTCCGTACCCGCCCCGACGAATGTGAAGACGTGCGTGAACACGAGGAGGAGCGAGACACCCATGACGATTTCCGGCGTCACGAACGGAAAGAGCATCAGGAAGTTCGAGGGCCTCGCGCCCCAGCCCATCCAGCGTGCCAGGCCGATGGCGAGCAGCACGCCGATCGGCGTGGCGATCAGGACGTCCGCGCTCGCCAGCTTCAGGCTCTGGACGGCGGCATGGCGGAGAGTGGGGTCGTGCCAGACCGAGTCGACTGGATCGCCCCAGTACCAGCGAGTCGAAAAGCCTTGCCAAACCGATCGCGAGCGGGTCGCGTTGAACGAGAACTGCACGGCGATCAGGACGGGGACGATCGACCAAACGATGTAGGCCCACGTGATCAGGACGAGGAAGCGGGGCCGCCCCCAGGGGTTCCTGACCCAGCCGGAAGCGCGGCTCCAGGTGGAGATGCCCCTAGGCCGCTGTTCTGCGATGGTCGTCATACCGCCGCCACGTCGCGGGAAGCTCGGTGGATCGTCCACATGTAGTACGCCATCAGCACGGTCAGGAACAGCGCGAGCACGACGGTGATCCCTGCCCCGATGGTCGGCTGCGGACCCCCGTGGAAGAAGAGGTCGATCTGGTTTCCGATCATCGACGTCTGCGGAGTGCCCGACACGATGTTCGGCGTGTAGTAGTCGCCGAACATCGGCAGCGTGATCAGGACGGCGCCGCCGAGGATGCCCGTCTTCGACAGGGGCAGGGTGACGTGTAGAAACGTGCTCAGCGGGCTCGCCCCCAGATCACGGGCGGCCTCGAGGTGGCTTCGGTCGATGCGGTCGAGGGCCGCGAAGAGCGGCAGGATCAAGTAGGGGATATAGCCGTAGACGAGCGCGAGGACGACGGTCGACGGCTCACCTCCGAGCCATTCGCGCGGCTGGCTGAGGACGTGCGTGAAGGTGAGGAAGCGGTTCACGTACCCGTCGGTGGCGAGCAGGTTGACCCAGGCGAGCATGCGCATCAGGTAGCTGATCCAGAGGGGGAGGATGATGAGCACGAGGAGAAGGCTCCTCATGCGGCCGCCGTGGCGGGCGATGTAGTAGGCGACGGGGTAGCCGATCAGCAGGCAGAGCGCCAGCGAGCTGGCCACATACTCGACCGTGCGCACGGACGGGCCGAAGAACGTCCCACCGGGAGCGAAACGGTGGAGCACCTCGACGATCCAACCGACGTTCCACTGGAGCGGATTCCAAATCGGGACGGGCTGCGAGAGGATGGGATCCACCGTCCCGAACGCCACCGCCACGACCGCGTAGAACGGCACGACGAAGAGGACGACCAGCCACAGGATCCCCGGCAGCGCAAAGCCGGGCCAAAGCCAGCGGCGGTACACGGCTAGTGCCTATCCACCTCCGGCCAGGAAGTCAGAGTAGCCGTCCTGCCAGAGGCGCTGTCCCTGTGCCGTGAGCGTCCCGAACTGGAGCGAATCGGTCCCGAGATCGTCGTTCGTGAGCACGCTGTTCGCCAGGTGCTCCGGCACGATGCCGTCTGAGATGAGCGATGCCGGATCGATCTCGTTTAGCGGCGGCTGGTAGCCGTTGAAGTCGACGAAGTTCGTGTAGGCGACGCCGTTGTCGATGATGTAGTTGAGCCACAGGTGCGAAAGCACGGGCTTCTTCGTCGTCGTGCAGATCGACCAGCAGTCGTTCTGCACCGGCACCTTGCCCTTGTCCGCCTTCCAGTAGCCGAGCGCGGTCGGCGGCGTCCCCTTCGGCAGGTAGTAGATGTAGCCGGCGATCATGTCACCCGACCAGGCCTGGTGGAGCCAGCTCTTGCCTTCCGGGATTGCCTGGTACTGGATGTCGTCGACCTTGATCTTGCAGATGCCGTACAGCTCCTTCAGGTCGGCGACCGCCTGATCGACGAGCTTCGGATCCTCGGTGTTGATGTCCGTGTGGCCCTTGCGCAGGAGCGCCATTCCGATCGTCTCGCGCTCTTCGCTGAGGAGTCCCACCTTGCCCTTGTAGGCCTCTGCCTGCCAGAAGATGTCCAATGGCTGGGGCATCGAGGCGATGTCCTCTGTGACCTTGTCCGTACGCCAGGCGATTCCCGTCGCGTAGCACGTGTACGGGACCGTGTAGTGCGAGTCGACGTCGTAGAACGGGTTGACGAGCTCCGGCCAGATGTTCTTTTGCAGGTTGGGGATGTAGTCGAGGTTGAGCGGCTTGATGAGCTTGCCCGCCACGGCGCGGGTGAGGTTGTCGGGGGTCATTTCCATCACGTCCGGCGTGACGGCGCCGGAGGCGAGGCGCTGAATCCCGGACGAGATGTTGTCGAAGGCCGTGTACTGGACGTCGACGCTGTACTTCTTGCCGAAGTCCTTGAGGAGCTTCTTGTAGAGGTAGTCGGGATAGTTGAAGACGGTGAAGGTCCCACCCGTCTCGGGCTCGAGCCCCGACGCGATCGGGTCTTCCCAGAGGGGCATGGTGACGCGCTTGTCGGGCCTCGCAAGGGGGAGCCCGCCCGGGCCGAGAGGCTCTCCGCTCTTCCCGGTCGTGCCCTGGGCTGTCGTCTCCGAGCTGCACGCCGCGAGGATGCCCCCGGCTCCCGAGACGACAGTCGCGGCTCCTGCCGTGCGAAGAATAAAGTCACGACGGGTGAAGCCGTCGGGTCGCTCCTTGGGATGCAGCGTCATCTTCAGCCTCCTTGGCGACGGGTCGGGAAGCCTCTCACGCCTGACCCGCCCCTTCAAGTCGCTCCTCGCTGTCCTTTTCGAGGATGCGCGCGAGTTCGTCGGCTAGTCGGTTCATCAGCGGTACGGGGCCGATCGTGGCTCGGATGTACCCGGGCATGCCGAAGTCGTGCCCCGGGCGGATCAGGAGCCCGCGACGAAGGAGGCCCTCCGCGAGCGTGAGATCGTCCGTGTCCACGCGGACGAGCAGGAAGTTCGCCTCCGAGGGAATCGCTTCGAGCCCGAGCCCGCGTAGCCGGCGGGCAAGTGTCTCCCGGGCGTGCTCGTTCTCTAGGCGCCGCTTTTCCACCAGGTCCAGGTGCCGGAGGCTCGCGCGCCCGGCGGCGAGCGCGGCGCGATTGACATTGAAGGGCTCCTGGACGACGTCGAGAAAGGGCGCGAGCTGCTCGTCTACGACCGCGTAGCCGAGCCGCAGGCCCGCCAGGCCAAAGATCTTCGAAAAGGTGCGCAGGACGATCACAGGCCGGCCGGCCTCGACGTCGGCCTCGCGGCGCAGCCTGTGCTCCGGGTGGACGTATTCGGCGTAGGCCTCGTCCACGACAACGGCACAGCGCTCCGGCAGCTCGGTGAGAAGCGCCTCCCATTCGTCACGGGTCAACAGCGAGCCGGTCGGGTTGTTCGGGTCGCAGAGCCAGATCAGTCGCGCTCCGACCCGCCCGGCCGCGTCCGCGAGTGCTTCGACGTCGTGGCGATGCGCTCGGCCGGGGACTCGTTCGACTCGCGCACCGGCCGCAGTGGACACCTGCGCGTAGAGCCCGTAGGTCGCGCTCGGCACGACCACCGCGTCTCCGGGATCGAGGAAGGCGTGCGCGACCGTGGCGATGAGCGCCTGGATGCCGTGGCCGGGGACGATCAGCTCGGGGCGAATCCCGAGCCAGGAGGCGACGGCCTCTCGGAAGTCCGAATATGCGTGCTCGGGGTACATCCAGGCGCGGTCGAGTTCGGCCAAAACGGACTCGGATACACCCGGAAAGGGCCCAAAGAGGCCTTCGTTCCAGTTCAGCTTGGCGAGCTCCGTGAGCCCGTACCTCTCCTTCAGCTCCTCGACGCCGGGGCCCGGGCGATAGGGATCCAGCCCCAGCAGGGAAGGCCGGACGAGCCTGCTCCAGTTGGTCACTCCGTGGGAGTCCACATCTGGAGAAAAGTAGGGAGGTGAACGAGTGCGGGACCGTCGTAGGCGAAGGCGCGTCCGAGTGCGGCGCCGAGCTCTTCCGGGGTCGTCCGCTCGGCGGGCACGCCGTAGGCGGCGGCGAGAGCGACGTAGTCGGGTTCCCCTAGGTCGACGGCGTAGGTCTCGCCGAACGTGTCTCGCTGGTACTCCCGCAGGATTCCGTACCCACCGTCGTCCACGACGAGGACGACCACGTCGAGCCCGTACTGGCGCGCCGCGGCGAGCTCTTGCGTCCCGTAAAGAAAGCCGCCGTCGCCGACGACGGCGAGCGCGGGCGTGCCGGGAAGAGCGACCGCAGCGCCGAGCGCCGCGGGCCACGCGTAGCCGAGCGTGCCCGAGCCGAGGGGGTAGAGAAAGCGCCGCGGCTCGGTGACAGGGAAGTGGGCCGCCGCCCAATAGGCGAGGATTGTCATGTCCCAGGCGGTGACCGTGCCGGGCGGAACGGCTTCGCGGATCGTCTCGAGGAGACCGCGTTCGAGCTCCCGGTCCTGCTCTGCCAGGCCCTCCTCGATTCGCTCGCGCACACGGGCGGCGCGGGCCGCACCATCGCGGGCCTTCGGCTCGATGTGAGGGAGGAGCGCGCTCAGCGTCCAGTTCGCGTCTCCGACGAGGCCCAGCGCTGGATACGTCGCTCCGATGCGCTCCTTCGCCGCGTCGATCTGCACCAGCGTGCCGGAGAAAGCGAGCTGGTATTGGGCGGTCGTTTCGGCGCCCAGCTCGGTTCCGACGGCCAGCACGACGTCGGCGTCCTCCAGAGCCTCCTTGTAGGCGCCCTCGTCGCAGGCGGAGCCGAGCGAGAGCGGGTCGTCGGCGGGGAACGCCCCCTTGCCCATGTAGGTCGTCGCCACGGGAGCATCGAGCGCCCGGGCGAGCTCCGCGAGCTCCTCCCATCCATGCGCACGGAGAACCCCGCCTCCGGCCCACAGGACCGGACGCTCAGCATCGTTGAGAATTTGCGCCAGCTCGGCGATGTCCGCCTGGCTGGCCGTCGTGAACACGACGGCCGCCCCTTCCCTTTCCTTGGGCGGCGAGACTGCGGTCTCCCCGGCGAGGATGTCGACAGGGATTTCGACGAACACGGGCCCGCTCGGCGGAGTCATGGCCTGGCCCCACGCGCTTTGCAGCAGCTCGGGAACCTCTTCGTCCGACTCGGCCCGGCCGGCCCACTTCACGACCGGGGCGAAGGACGCGAGCTGATCGGGCAGCTCGTGGAGATAGCCGCGCCCTCTCCCGATCAGATCTCGAGGGATCTGGCTCGCAATCGCGACCACGGGAACATGCGCCGTTGCAGCCTCCATCAGGGCCGCGAGCGAGACGAGCGCGCCGGGGCCCGTCGAGAGAAGAAGCACTGCGGGCCAGCCCTTCGAGCGCGCGTAACCATCGGCGCCGAACCCCGCATTCAGCTCCGTTCGGAGGCCGACGGAGCGGATCGAACTGGTCCGCAGGCCGTCCCAGATCGCGAGCGCGTGGATTCCCGGGACGCCGAAGGCGGCCTCCGCACCGAGGGCCTCGAGCGTCTCCGCGACGAGCCGGCCGCCCGTATGGGCTTTGACCGCTTGCGCCACAAGAGCGATCCTATCCCGGCCGATGCCCCGCGATCCCCGCCACGACATCCTCTTCGAGCCTCTCCTGATCGGGCCGAAGACGCTGCGGAACCGCTTCTACGCAGTTCCCCATTGCACCGGCTTCGGCAGTGAGAAGCCTGCTTCGCAGGCTCGCTTCCGCGCCACGAAGGCCGAGGGCGGGTGGGCCGCCGTCTGCACCGAGGAGGCACTCGTCAGCGTCGACTCGGATTTCTGGCCGGTCGTCTCGACGCGAATGTGGGACGACGACGATGTCCGCAACCTTTCGGTCATGTGCGAGGAAGCCCATGCCTACGGCTCGCTCGCCGGGATCGAGCTCACCCACGGGGGCGCTCACGCGCGGGCGCGCGACGCACGCGTTCCCGCCGTTGCGCCCTCGCAGCTCGCGAGCGACTACGACCCCTTCGTGACGCCAAAGGCGATGCAGCTCGAGGACATCCGCCGCGTCCGGGACGACTGGGTCGCGGCCGCGCGCCGTTCCCGGGACGCGGGCTTCGACATCGTCTACGTGTACGGCGGGCACAGCTACCTCCCGCTCCAGTTCCTCTCCCCGTACTACAACCATCGCACCGACGAGTACGGGGGCTCGCTCGAAAACCGTGCCCGCTTCTGGCTGGAGACCCTCGAAGCCGTTCGCGAGGCGATCGGCGACGAGTGCGCGATCGCCGTCCGCCTCTGCATCGAAGCGCTCGGACCGGCAGGCGTCGAGCTGGAGGAGGGCCTCGGCTTCGTCGGCCTCGCCGATCACCTGGTCGACCTGTGGGACGTCAACATCGGCTCGATCACCGAGTGGTCGAAGGACTCGGGCTCCTCGCGCTTCTTTGCCGAGGGCTACCAGCTCGAGTGGACGAGTCGCGTCCGCGAGGTGACGGCCAAGCCGATCGTCGGCGTCGGCCGCCTGACGAATCCCGACCGCATGGCGGAGATCGTCGCGAGCGGTGCCTGGGACCTGATCGGCGCGGCGCGGCCTTCGATCTCGGACCCGTTCCTCCCCAAGAAGATCGAGGAGGGCCGCTACGGAGAGATCCGGGAGTGCATCGGTTGCAACATCTGCGCCGCCGGAGCCGAGTACGGAAACCAGATTCGCTGCACGCAGAACGCGACCGCGGGAGAGGAGTACCGGCGCGGCTGGCACCCGGAGCGGTTCGAGCCCGCGGCGAACGCGGACCGCGACGTCCTCGTCGTCGGGGCGGGGCCCGCCGGGATGGAATGCGCCATCGTCCTCGGCAAGCGCGGCATGCGCCGGGTGCACCTGCTCGAGGCCGAGGAGGAGATCGGCGGGATCATGCGCTGGATTCCGCGGCTCCCCGGTCTGGGCGAGTGGGGCCGGGTCCTCAACTGGCGCGCCGTGCAGCTGCAGAACCTTCGCAACGTCGAGGTGATCACCGGCACCCGGCTCGATGCCGCCGCGATACGCGAGTACGGCGCCGAGATCGTCGTGGTGGCGACGGGCGCCCGGTGGGCCGGGGACGGCATCAACTTCCTCACCCACCAGCCGATCCCGGGGGCCGATCCCTCCCTGCCTCACGTGCTGACGCCCGAGCAGGTGATGCTGGAGGGGAAGGTCCCGCCGGGGAAGCGCGTCGTCGTCTTCGACGCGGACGGCTACTTCGTGGCCCCCGGGCTCGCGGAGAAGCTGGTCGCTGACGGCTTCGAGGTGGAGCTCGTCACCTGCCACGACCTCGTCTCGCCGCTCTCCGACGAGACGCTCGAGGGCGCGCTCCTGCGCCAGCATCTCCACGACACGGGCATCGGGATGCGGACCGGGACCCTGTTGACCGGCATCCAGCCGGGCCGGCTGACGGCGCGGGACCAAGTAGGCGATCCACTCGAGCTCGAGGCTGACGCGGTCGTCCTGGTCACGCAACGACTCTCGAACGAGGGCCTCTTCCTCAGCCTGAAGAGGAACGAAGACGCACTCGCCGCGGAAGGGATCGAGGCGGTGTACCGGATCGGAGACTGCGTCGCCCCCCGACTGATCGCCGAGGCCGTCTTCGAGGGTCACCGGCTCGCGCGCGAGATCGACTGTGACGATCCGGCGATTCCACTTCCCTACAGGCGCGAGCGCCTCGTTCTCGAGCGGGTCGTTACGTGATCGACTGCGACATCCACCCGCAGATCGGAGATCCCGAGGAGCTCCTCGCCCACGTGGAGACCGGGCAGCGGGACTGGTTCCGCGGCCAGCCGTACTTCGGGCTCCCGGGCTACTCGTGGAGCCATCCGTCGTCCTGGTACCGAAAGGATCTCGCGGCCGACGGCCGTCCGCCGGGAGCGGATGTGGAGGCCGTGCAGAGGGAGCTGCTCGATCCCAGCGGGACTGCGGCCGGTGTTCTGAACGCCGACGACGCGGTGCTCGCCTCGCTGATGCCGAGCCCGTACAGGGCTGCGGCACTCGCCCGCGCGCACAACGACTGGATCCGCGAGCGCTGGCTCGAACGTGATGCGCGCCTGCGCGGGGCGATCGTCTGCCCGGCCCAAGACCCCGAGGAGGCGGCGCGGGAGGTCCGCCGGGCAGGCGAGGATCCCCGTTTCGTCCACGTCGTGCTCTGCGGCGGCTCCGAGCGGCCCTACGGCGAGCCCCGCTACCTCCCGATCTTCGAGGCCGCGGCCGAGCTCGGCCTGCCGGTGGCGATCCACTCCGGTGGCGAGGGGATGGGAATCGCGGCGCCGCCGGGCGGCGCAGGCCCGGTCACCTTCTACATCGAGTGGCACACGCTCGGATCGGCCTGCAGCACCATGGCCCACCTCGTCTCCCTGCTCGTCCACGGGACCTTCGAGCGGCTGCCCTCTCTCAAGGTGCTCCTGATCGAGGGCGGGATCGCCTGGCTGCCGGGGATTCTCTGGCGGCTGGACACCAACTGGAGGGCGCTCCGCTCCGACACCCCCTGGCTCGACCGCAAGCCCAGCGAGGTGGCGCGCGAGCACGTCCGCTTCTCCACGCAGCCGCTCGAGCACACGGACGGACATGACGAGCTCCTCTGGGAGATGCTCGAAGCCGCCGGCGCTCCCGATGTCCTCTGCTTCGCCTCCGACTATCCGCACTGGGATTTCGACGATCCGGCCTTCATGCTCAAGCGGCTGCCCGAGGCCTGGCGCGAGCGCGTCCTGCACGAAAACGCCGCGGCGCTCTACGGCGAGCGCCTCGGCCTCGTCCCGGCGTGAGCGACTGGCACGACGTCGGCTCGCTCGCCGATCTCGAGCGGGACGGCCATGTAGTTGCCCGGGTGGAAGGACGTGAGGTCGGCGTCGTAGCGGTGGGGGGCGACCTTCGCGGCGTGCGCAATCGCTGTCCGCACCACGGCGGTCCGCTCTGCCTCGGGACCGTGGAGCGCCGCGTCACCGGGCGGCCTGGCGGCTACGACCTCGCGGATGAGCTGGTCCTCCGTTGTCCCTGGCACGGCTGGGAGTTCGACCCGCTCACAGGTGCCTGCCTCGACGATTCCGCACTGCGCGTCGCCGTCTACCCGGCCAAGGCCGTCGACGGCCGAGTCTTGATTGACATATGAGGTAGTCCCAAGTACCTTGTAGTGCATGGTAGCTACGCAGGACGCCCTCCTCGCGCAAATGCGGCGTGGCACTCTCCAGTACTGCGTGCTCTCGCTGCTCGCCGACGAGGAGCGATACGGGTTCGATCTCGTCCGCGGTCTCGCCGTGTCGGACGGGATGGTCACGAGCGAGGGAACGATCTACCCGCTGCTGAGCCGCCTCCGCCGGGACGGGCTCGTCGAGTCCACCTGGCAGGAATCTCCGACCGGCCCGCCGCGCCGCTACTACCGCTTGACCGACGCCGGGCGGGCGGCGCTCGAGGGATTCAGGCTGGAATGGCGCCGGTTTCGCGACGCGGTAGACCACTTCGTAGAGAGGACGACATGATCATGGCAGCGAAAGTCGACAAGCTCGTATCGGATTATCTGAAGCGCCTGAACGGAGAGCTCCGGGGCCTTCCCCGAGCGCGGCGGCGCGAGCTCGTCGACGAGATCTCCGAGCACATCGCCGAGGCCCGTGCGGGCCTGGAGAGCGAGAACGAGGCCGCGATCCGAACGCTTCTCGATCGCCTGGGGGACCCGGAGGAGATCGCCGCCGAGGCGAGGGAGCGCTTCGGGCTGGCGCCGAGGAAGGTCGGCTGGAAGGAGGTCGGCGCTCTGATCATGCTCCCTATCGGCGGTGTCATCCTGCCAGTGCTCGGGTGGTTCATCGGGATCGTTCTGCTCTGGGTCTCCGACGCCTGGAGCACGCGAGACAAGCTCGTCGGAACCCTGCTGTTCCCGGGCGGCCTCCTCCTGCCATTGGCCTTGGGCGTGATGGCGGAGGAATCCAGTGGCTGCGGCACGATCGTGAATCCTCAGCTTTCCCCTCAGCCGATCGGCAGCAACTGCCCGCCCGCCGATGGGACCGGCGCCTGGGAGGTCGCTCTCGTCGTGATGCTCGTGCTCGTGCCTCTCGTGACGACCGTGTACCTGGCCCGCCGGATGCGCCGGGCGTCGTCCGCGACGGCCTAGAGCGCGTCGTACACGGCCTCGCCCTCGACGAGAGTCAGGAGGACGCGGGCGTCGCCGACCGGTCCGGCGCCTGGATCGAAGAGATCACGATCGAGCACGACGAGGTCGGCGAGCTTGCCGGGCTCGATCGAGCCGGTTTTCTCTTCCAGGAAGTTCACGTAGGCCGAGCCCCGCGTGAAGGCTGCGACGGCGGTTTCCAAGTCGAGGGCTTCCTCGGGCAGCATCGGCTCGGTGTCGCGGTTCGGATGCTCGACGCGCGTGACGGCGACCTCGACGATCTCGAGCGGATTCGGAGTCGAGACCGTCCAGTCGCTGCCGAACGCGAGTCGCGCCCCCGCGCGGTGGAGACTGCCAAACGGGTAGTGGTAGCGCGCCCGCTCCTCCCCGATGAACGGAAGCGTCAGATCGGTCACGTAGCGGCTGGCGGCAGCCCAGTAGGGCTGCGCGTTCGCAACGACTCCGAGCTCGGCGAAGCGGGGCTGGTCGTCGGGATGGACGAGCTGGATGTGAGCCAGGTGGTGACGGGCATCGCGGCGCCCGTTCGCCTGCTGCGCCGATTCGATCGCGTCGAGCGACTCGCGCACGGCGCGATCGCCGATCGTGTGCAGGTGGACTTGAAAACCGTGGCCGTCGAGGAGAGTGACGATGGACGAGAGCTCTTCCGGCTCGTGCATGCCGATGCCGCGGTTGTCAGTGCCGAAATAGGGCTCAAGAAGCGCTCCGGTGAAGTTCTCGAGCACCCCGTCCTGGAAGATCTTCGCTCCGCGGATGCGCAGGCGCCCGACGCTCCCCTGCTCCCGCATGGCGAGCAGCTCGTCGATCTGCTCCTCCCCTCGAGTACGGTCCCAGAGAAGGTTCCCCTCCGACCGCATCGTCAGCTCGCCTCGTTCGGCAAGCGTCCGGTAGGCGCTCAGGGTGTGCGAGAGGACAGTCGCGTCCTGCCAAGCGGTGATTCCGAGCGCGTGCAGCTGCGTCTGCGCGTTCAAGATCGCCTGCTCCCATTCGGCCGCGGTCGTTGCGGGCACGAGCTCGTCCACAGCGCGCATCGCTCCTTCGTGAAGCGTTCCGGACGGCTCCCCACCGGCGCCTCGCTCGATCCGTCCGTCAGGCGGATCCGGGGTCGACGAGTCGATGCCCGCGAGCTCGAGCGCCCTGCTGTTGACCCAGGCGCCGTGGCTGTCCCGGTTCGTGACGAACACCGGCCGGTCGGGGACGACCGCGTCGAGGCTCTCCTTGTCCGGGGTTCCACCCGGGAAAGAGTCCATCGACCAGCCGCTGCCCGCGATCCATTCCCGCTCCGAATGCTCGGCCGCGTAGCGGGCGATCGTGTCGAGGCACTCCGTCGCGGTCTTGGCGTCGTGCAGGTTGCACTCGATCGCCAGGAGGCCTCCGTGCGGCGGATGCAGGTGGGCGTCCTGGAAGCCCGGGAGAACCGTGCGGCCCTCGAGCTCGACGACGCGCGTCGCCGTCCCCGCCATGCTCGCGAGGTCTGATGCCGAGCCAACGGCCGTAATGCGGCCGCCCCTGACCGCGACCGCTTCGGCGGTTCCGCCCGACACCATGTGCACGGCGCCGCCTGTGAGGAGGAGATCGGCCGGGTTAGGGTCCATCGGCATGACGATCTTCTCATCCCGGGAGGCGCGGAAGGCCGTCGAGCATGCGTTGCCCGAGACGATTTCCTTCCTACAGGAGCTCGTCAGAGTGCCAAGCCTGCTCGGCAACGAGGAGCCGGCGCAAGCGCTCGTCGAGCAACGCCTGCGGGACCTCGGCTTCGACGTCCGCTCGCTCGTGCCCGACGAGGCCGAGCTTGCGGAGAACCCTAACTCGGGGATCCCGCTCCTTTCCTACGAGGCGCGCCGGTGCCTTGTCGGCACGCTGGGACGCGGTAGCGGAAAGTCGCTCCTCCTGAACGGGCACGTCGACGTCGTCAGCGAGGAGCCCGCCGATCGCTGGACGAAGCCGCCCTATGGGGCCGCAATCGAGGACGGGCGCCTGTACGGCCGGGGAGCCTGCGACATGAAGGGCGGGATCGCGGCGATGCTCCTCGCCGTCGAGGCCGCGCTGAGCGCCGGCGAGCTCCCGGGCCCGCTCGTCTACCAGAGCGTGATCGAGGAGGAGTGCGGCGGCAACGGCGCGCTCGCCGCGTGCCTCGCCGGGCCGCTCGCCGACGGAGTCGTGATCGGGGAGCCGACCAACGGATCCATGGACCTGGTCGCTCCCGGCGTCATCTGGGCCCGGATCACCCTCGAAGGCAGCTCGCGACACGCCTCGCACGCCGACGAGGGCTCGAATCCGATCGAGACCGCCTTCGCCGTCACCGCGGCTCTGCACGGGCTCGAAGCCTCCCTGAACGAGAAGCCGGAGCCGGAGTTCGCCGGTGTGGAGCGCCCCTACTTGCTCAACGTCGGCGCGCTGCACTCAGGGGACTGGCCGTCGATGACGCCGGGAAGAGCCGAGCTCGACGTGCGTCTCGGTTTCCCGATCCGGATGGATCCGGGCGAGGCGCAGTCGCTCCTCGCCGCAGCCGTCGGGCGCGCCGAGGGCAGCGCGAAAGTCGAGTTCCGCGGCTTTCGTGCACGTGGCTATGCCTTCGAATCCGACACGCCGCTCGTCCGGCTCCTCGCGGACTGTCACGAGGAGGTGCGGGGAAGCGCGCTCGTGGCAGAGCCCGCCCGCGCGACCACCGACCTGCGCTTCTTCGAGCCCGGACAGGCCGTTTGCTACGGGCCGACCGGCGAAGGGCTCCACGGCGTCGACGAGTGGGTCGATCTCGAGTCGATCGCCGAGACGGCCGCCGTCCTCGCGCTCCTCATCCGGCGCTGGGGCGACGGGCACCTATAGGCGTCCGGCCTCGATGATCCGCTGGAGGAACTGCTGAGTTCGCTCGTTCGTGGGCGCGGAGAAGATCTCCGCGGGCGGCCCTTCCTCGAGGATGACGCCGTCGTGGAGGAAGCAGACGCGGTTCGCGATGTCGCGCGCGAAGCTCATCTCGTGCGTGGCGATGAGCATCGTCATGCCGGAGGTGGCCAGGCCGCGGATCACGTCCAGGACCTCCGCGACCAGCTCGGGGTCGAGGGCGCTCGTCACCTCGTCCAGGAGCATCAGCTCCGGGCGCATGGCGAGCGCCCGCACGATCGCGACCCGTTGCTGCTGTCCCCCGGAGAGCCGGTCCGGGTACTCGCTCCGTTTGTCGGCGAGCCCGAAGCGGGCGAGGAGGTCGGCGGCTTCCTGATCGGCCTGCGCCTGTGGCGTCTTCAGCACCTTCGTCAGCCCGAGCGTGATGTTCTTGAGCACGCTCATGTGCGGGAAGAGGTTGAAGGCCTGGAAGACGATCCCGATCCGGCGCCGCACGTGGTCGACGTCGACACCCGGTGCGGTGATCTCCTCGCCGAGGAACTCGATCCGCCCGGCCTGGATCGGCTCGAGCAGGTTGACGCAGCGCAGGAGGGTGGACTTGCCAGAGCCCGACGCGCCGATCAGGCACACGACCTCGCTGGGCTCGAGCGTCAGGCTGATGCCCTTCAGCACCTCGACGTCGAAGGACTTCTGCAGGCCTTCGATCGCGAGGACGGTCTCGGCGCTCACCGGGCTGCTCCGAGCGCGAGTTGCCGGCGCCGGTCGCGGATGACGAGCCAATCCGTCAGGCGCGCAAGCGGAATCGTCAGCAGGACGAAGAGGATCGCGGTCACGAGATATGGCGTGTAGTTGAAATTGCTCGCCACCTCGATCTGCGACTGACGGAAGGCCTCGACGGGGCCGAGGAGAGCGACGAGGGCGGTGTCCTTCTGGAGCCCGATGAAGTCGTTCAGGAGGGGCGGCACGACTCGGCGCACGGCCTGCGGGACGATCACGTAGCGCAGGGTCTTCGCCTGCGAGAGCCCAAGTGACCGAGCAGCTGCCTCCTGGCTCGGATGCACGGACTCGATCCCGGCGCGGTAGACCTCGGAGACGTACGCCGAGTAGACGAGCACGAGAGCGACCACGCCCCAGAAGAGCTCGTCGCGCGGGATGCCGGAGATCTGCAGAGCCGGCGCTCCGAACCCCAGGAGGTAGATGACGAGGATCGTCGGCACTCCCCGGAAGAAGTCCGTGTAGACGATCGCGAGCGCCCGCAAGGGAAAGAAGACCGGCCCCGGGAGGCTGCGCAGGATCGCGATGAAGAGCGCGAAGACGAGGATGAACACCTCGGCGATGAGGAAGATCCGTACGTTGAGGAGGAACGCCTTCGGGATCACCCGCAGGGACTCGCGGAAGAACTCCCCGTTGAAGAACTGGCGCTGCACCTCGGGCCAACCCGGAGAGTTGGACACCACGAGCACTACGACGAGCGCGAAGACGACCGTGCTCGCGAGCGCGATCAGGGTGCTTCGCGACCCGGAGGCGCCGTGAGTGCGCAACCGGGTCTTACTCGAGCACTGGCGGCGCCGAGCCCTCGATCCACTTCTGCGCGGCCTCGTCGAGGGTGCCCGCTTCGCGGAGGTTCGCGATCGCCTGGTTGACGCAATCGCGGAGCGGGTTCCCCTCCTCGAAGACGAGGCCGAAGTACTCCTGCCCCTCCGCCGGAAGGCGCCCGACCGCCGTCGCGTTCGGCACCTGGACGGCCGTGACGTAGAGAGAGGTGGGGTAGTCGACCACGATGCCGTCGATGTTCCCGTTCTTGAGGGCGCGGATGGCGTCGTTGTTCGTGCTGTAGACGTTCGGGTCCTTACTCGGCTGGATGGTGGCGACGATCGCGTCGTAGCTCGTCGTCCCCAGCTGGGCCCCCAGCTTCGCGTCCTTCAGGTCCCCGAGCGAAGTTGCCTTGGCGAACTTGGAGGACTTCAGCGTCACGACCGCCTGCTCGACGTCGTAGTACGAGTCGCTGAAATCGAGGGCCTGATCGCGCTCCGGGCTGTAGGAGACCTGGTTGATGTCGAAGTCGAAGTCCTTCGGGCCCGGCTTGAACACGTTGTCGAAGGGAACGACGACCCATTTGACCTCGTCGTCGGAGAAGCCCAACTCGTTGGCCACCGCGTAGGCGACCGCGCCTTCGTAGCCCTGCTTCGTCGGCTCGGTGGTCGGATCCCACGGGGCACCTTCGGCGTCCTGGAACCAGGGCGGGAAGGCAGGATTGTCCGTTGCGATCGTGAGCTGCCCGGAAGTCTTGAGGATCAGCTGGTCCTTGGCGCATGGATCGGGCGCGGCCGCCGTCTCCGTGCCCGCCGCTGTCGGCGTGGCCTCCTCGTCGGCTCCGCACGCGGCTGCCGCGAGTGCGAAGACGGCGAGAACGAGGGTCAGGACGAGCTGTTTCCGCATCGGGGTCTCCTTCGGCCGGGTCGCCGAATCTACCAGGAGGAGCGCTTAACGCGCGCTTAACCGCACGCAACCCGCCCTTAAGCACCGCGGCGCTATAACCGTTGGCGTGGAGGTAGGCGCCACGCGCATCGGTGCGTTGCTCGTCGCCGGCGTACTCGGGGGCGGCGTCGCCGTCGGCATCGACCAGGCCGTCGGGGACGAAGGCGGCACGACAGTCATCCGCGAGATCACCGCCGGCACTGCCCAGTCGACCGCGTTTCGCAATTCGAATGGCAGGACGATCTCCGACATCTACGCCGGCGCCAAGGGCGGCGTCATCCAGGTTCTAGCGACGTCTGTTGTCTCGGACAACCCCTTCTTCGGCTCCCAGCCGTCGCGGGCGCTCGGCTCCGGCTTCGTCATCGACAAGGCCGGACACGTCGTCACGAACTACCACGTCATCGAGGGCGCCTCCAAGGTCGAGGTGAGGTTCTCCGGCAACGACGAGATGCCGGCGACGGTCATCGGCCGGGACCCGTCCACGGACATCGCCGTCCTGCGGATCAAGCGTGCCCAGGGGCGCGCGCTGACGCCGCTCGAGCTCGGGAACTCGGACGTCGTCCAGGTGGGTGACGCGGTCGTCGCGATCGGGAACCCCTTCGGGCTCGAGCGGACGGTGACCGCGGGAATCGTCAGCGCGCTTCAGCGAGAGATCACCGCTCCCAACGGCTTTGCCATCGACCGCGTCATCCAGACCGACGCCGCGATCAACCACGGCAACTCCGGCGGCCCGCTCCTGAACGCCGACGGCAGAGTGATCGGCGTCAACTCGCAGATCGAGACCGAATCGGGCGGGAACGTCGGCATCGGTTTCGCAGTCCCGATCAACACCGTGAAGGACGTCGTCTCGCAGCTTCTGGAAAACGGCAAGGTCGACCACGCGTACATCGGCGTGGAGATGGCGACGATCACGGCCGAGCTGGCGTCGAACGTGCGCCTGCCGGTCGACCAAGGCGTCCTCATCCAGCGCGTGCGGACGGACAGCCCGGCGGCCCAGGCCGGACTGCGCGGCGGCACGACGCAGGTGGTCGTCGACGGCGAGAGCTACCTCGTCGGCGGCGACGTGATCACGAAGGCGGACGGCCAGCGGATCGAATCCGCGGAGCAGCTGCGGAGCGTAGTCACTTCGAAGCAGCCGGGCGACGAGATCGCCCTGGAGATCCATCGCCAGAACGAGACGAAGGAAGTGACCGTCAAGCTTGGGCGCCAACCGAACACCCCAGTCGGATGAGAGGCGTCCATGGCCCCTTCCCCCAGGGGCCCGCTTCCGGCAGCCGAACAAGCCAGCTTGGTTGACCGGAAGTAAGCGGTCGGAGGCCCGCCCGCCTGCCCGGGCCTCCGACCGACTTCTTTAGAAGGCTCAGCCTAGAGTGGCGCGGTGATTCCGCACGCCTTCGGGCAGAGCGAGCCGTGGTCGGTGGGGATCGAGGAGGAGCTCTTCGTGCTCGAGGCGGGCTCCCTGTCGCCCGCGCCGTTTCCTCCCGCGGAGCTTGACGGCGTTCGGCTCAAGCACGAGCTCTTCGCTTCGGTCGTCGAGCTCAATACCGCTGTGTGCGGCTCGGTCGCGGACGCGACGCGCGAGCTCGCTGGGCTCCGCACCGTCGCGAAAGAGCTGGCGGCCGACGCCGGACTGGTCCTGGCCGCTGGCGGGACGTGGCCGACGGCGTTTCCCGAGGAGCAGGCGATCACGGAGGACGAGGGCTTCCGCCGCTTCGTCGAGTACGCCGGGCCCTCGGCCCGGCGCCAGTACTGCTCCGGGTTGCACGTCCACGTCGGGGTGGCGAGCCCTGAGGCCTGCATGGGGGCTCTCGAGGCGGTGCTTCCGTGGCTGCCGCTCGTGCTCGCCGTCTCGGTGAACTCGCCGTACGTGGCCGGACGGGAGACCGGGCTCGCCTCCGCCCGGGCTGAGATTCTCTCCCTGCTGCCGCGCAGCGGGGCGCCGCCCGTCTTCGACTCCTACGCAGGGTGGGAGGCATTCGCGGAGCGGCTCCTCGCCCTCGGCCTCGCCGACGAGTACACGCGTATCTGGTGGGACGTCCGCCCTCACCCCCGCTTCGGGACGCTGGAGGTGCGGATGCCGGATCAGCCCACGCGCCTGGAGAACACGGCGGCTCTGGCTGGGCTCGTGCACGCGCTCGTTCGTTCGTCGGAGGCCGGCCCGGCCGCTGATCGTGGCGCCTACGCCGAGAACCGCTGGGCTGCTTTCCGCTTCGGTCGCGAGGCGCGTCTCATCCACCCCGACGGGACGCGACTCGTCGCAGTGCCCGAGCTGCTCGACGAGCTCGCCGGGCGCGTCGGCGCCGCCGCCGTCGATCCCGTGCGGGAGCTCGACCAGGCGGGCGAGCAGCTACAGGTCGGGCGCGCCGAAGGTCTTGAATCGCTGTGCCGGCAGCTCGTCGCGCTTACGTAACATCAGGAGCATGGCGGTTCGTTCAGAGACGATTCGGGTCAGCGGCGTGCGCTGCGAACGGTGCGTCATGCGCCTCGGCGGCGCCCTGCAGAAGCTCGAGGGGATCGAGTCGGCGAACGCGAATCTCCTGGGAGAGGTCACGCTCGCCTGGGACGAGGAGCGTCTGCCGCGGGAGGAGATCGTCGCCGCGCTCGCGCGCGCAGGCTTCCAGACCGCTCCTTAGCGGGAATGAAGCGGGTGGCGGTGCCGTTGTGAGGTACGGTGCGGGCCGTGAGCGAGAGCAGCACGCCCGAGGCCGAGGCACGGCGCATCGCCGAGGAATCGCGCGACCGCGCTCGTTTCGAGGAGGAGGTTCTGGAATTGGCGGATCAGGTCTACCGGGTGGCCCGGCGGCTCGTCTCGACACGCGAGGAAGCCGAGGACCTGGTACAGGAGACCTACGCCCGGGCGTTCCGCAGCTGGCGCTCCTACACCCCGGGAACGAACCTGCGCGCGTGGATCTTTCGCATCCTCACGAACCTCAACATTGATCGCGGTAGGCGCGAGCAGCGGGCGCCGGCGACGCAGCCGATCGAGGAAGGCGACTACTTCCTCTACAACCGCCTCGAGGCCGATTCGGGGGCAGAAGACGAGGAGCGGATCGTCGAGCGCCTCTCCCAGGACGGGATCGTGGACGCGCTCTCCGCGGTGCCTCACGATTTCCGCGACGTGATCGTGCTCGTCGACATCGGCGACTTCACGTATCAGGACGCGGCCCAGATCCTCGACATCCCGATCGGAACCGTGATGTCGCGACTCCACCGCGGCAGGCGTATCCTCAAGCAGCAGCTGGCGGAAGCGGCCGTCGGGGAGGAGGCGTGATGTTCGATCCCTGCGCGAGGTGCGAAGAGGTTCTCCAGCCCTTCCTCGACCGGGAGCTCTCGGACGCCGAGCACGAGCAGGCGGAGGCGCATCTCGACCAGTGCGCGTACTGCAGAAGGCGCTATCGGTTCGAGGAGAAGCTGCGCATGTACGTTCGGCAGGCGTGCGCCGAGCAGATGCCGCCCGCTCTCAAGGCCAAGCTGGCGGCGCTCAGAACGCCCCTCTACTAGCTCCTTAGCTGCCCGACGATCACCATCAGGCGGAGAGGGTTGTCTCCGCCGGGGAGAGCCCGTGTGCCGAGGCCGAGCTCGGCCGCCAGGCGCTTGGCGATCGCCTCGCCGCCCGGCGGATAGTAGACGAGCGTGCGCTGGTAGTTCCTCTGCTTGGCGTTGGCGACGGTGCCCATCTTGTAGGCGAGGCCGGCAACCTGATTGGCCAGTCCCGCCGCGGCGTTCCCTCTGGCCGTCCCGTTGAAGACGTCCACCTGGATCTGCCACCGCGCGGGTAGGAGGACCGCTGCGGGTTGCGAGGGGGCCGAGGCAGCCGAGGCGGCCGAGGCCGACGGCGTCTCGGGGAAGAGCTGTGGCCAGGCGACGAACCACGCCATTGCAGTGCAGGTGAGTAGGAAAGCCAGCGCGGCGAGCGTGCGGCGCGGTGACCAGGGATCGAGTCGCGACGGCACGGGCAGGCCGGCGAGCCGGCGGGCTTCCCGCTCGTTGATGCCGAGCGACGCCGCGTAGACGAGCGCCGCAGCCAGCGCGTCGGCGTTCGAGCCGAAGCGGTAGATGCAGTTGTCCTCGAGGGACTTGATCGCGTCCACGTCCATGTTCGCGCGCGCGGCGGCCTGCTCCAGCGTCAAGCGCCGGCTCAGGCGTGCGGCTCCGAAGGGAGAACTTCCCACCGGCCGTCAGTGTTCGTCGAGCGGTTGTCCCAACCTGCCTATGTCATCGGCAGAGTCGACGTCTCCTGGAGTCCCAAGGTCATCGCAGGGGACGAGCGTGGCCGGAAGCCCTTTCATGCCCTCGTCCGGAATGCCCTCCCAGGCGGCTCGGGCGATCAAGACCGGGTGCCCGCGTTCGCCCGCGTAGCTGGCGGCGACGACGGGGCCCCCGCCCGCGCGCCAGGCCGTGAGCACCCGCCGCACGGCGTTAGGAGAGACGGTGGGGCCGTCCGCGAGGCAGACGACGGCCGCCTCCACGCCAGGACCGAGCGCGGCGAGGCCGCAGCGGAGAGATGCCCCCGGGCCACGCTCCCAGTCGGGGCACTCGACGACCTGCACCGAACCGGCGTC
Organism: Actinomycetota bacterium; assembly: GCA_020029625.1. Classification (GTDB taxonomy): domain Bacteria; phylum Actinomycetota; class Thermoleophilia; order Gaiellales; family Gaiellaceae; genus JAIBJP01. The sequence continues at coordinate 27,383 of JAIBJP010000002.1, forward strand.
CAGGGGATAGGCGCCGGCGACGACCAAGACGTCGTCGACCGGGCTTTCCGAGAGCCGCCCGAGCACGTGTGGCAGGAGGAGCTCCTGCTTGGGAGCGCCGAAGCGGGTGGCCGCGCCCGCCGCGAGCACGACGGCCGCGATCACTCGGAGACGGTGACGGCGAGGATGTCGGCCAGGTGGATGAGCCGGAAGGTGAGGCGGCCGAGCTCGACGCGGTCCGACTCGGACTCCGTCTCGGGGAGCGTCCGCCACAGATCGCGTGCGCAGGCGAGCAGGTCGGCGATGCGCTCGCGCTCGTCCTCGAAGCCGTCGCGCTCGCGGCAGGCGTTCAGGGCCAGGCCGAGGACGCCGATCGTGTCGGTCTGCCTCGTCCAGAGGAGTGGGGTGGCCATCGCCAGGTAGTGGTGGATCCGGGCGAAAGTAATCGGCTGCTCGAGCGTACGGCGTCCGTTCGGTGACGTTGGCTCGAGCGGCGGCTCGCCGTTCGCTATTCGAGCGGCCGATCGGCCGAGCATGTCCCTCACCTGCTCCTCCGAGAGCCCGGAGAGCCTCGCGGTCCGCAGCGAGATGAAGAGGGAACCAGGCTGTTGGCCATAGGGGTAGTCGGAGGCATAGAGGACCTGCTCGGGGGAGACCCTCTGGAACATGTCCAGGAGGTCGATCGGGCTCCACACCGAGGTGTCGAAGAACACGCCCGCGCGCCCGCCGAAGGCCTCCGAGAGGTCGGCGAGGTCGGCGATCCCGCCGTGCGCGATGATCAGCTGCGCCTCCGGGTAGGCGTCCACCAGGCGTTCAAGGTGGTCGGAGATCGGAGGAAGGCCGCGACCGCCATGGATGAGGATCGGAACGCGGCGCTCCGCGGCGAGTGCGAAGACGGGAGCCAGCCGCTCGTCGTTCAGGAGGAAGCCTTGAGACCTGGGGTGCAGCTTGATCCCACGCGCGCCGAGGTCGAGGCAGCGGGTCGCTTCCTCGATCGGCTCCTGCGCGAGATCGAGGCGGACGAAGGGGATCAACGCTCCGCCGGACCGCTCCGCGGCCGCAAGTGTGCGGTCGTTGGCCGCGCGGAAGGCGGGCTCGCGGTCTGGCTCGTCCATGCAGAACGCGAACGCCCGCCCGACGCCGTAGCGCGCAAGGAAGGCCATGAGCTCGTCGTACGGCGCGACGAAACCGTCGATGTCGCGGCCCACGTGTACGTGGGCGTCGAAGAGCTCGGCGCCCTCCGGAATCACCCTCCGGAGCTCCTCGTCGTATCCGGAGAGAAGTCTCCGCGCGCGCTCGACGGCCTCTTCCACGGCACCGGAATCTACAACGCTAGGATGGGAAGCCGTGGGGGACCTCTTGATTTACGGGGACACCGTCCGGTCGCCCGAGCTTCGCCACGAGGTGCCCGTTCCGGTGCCGGACCCCTTTCTCTACGTCGAGCGGAACGGCTCGCGCTATGCCTTCGTGGGCTCGCTCGAGCTCCCGCGGATTCAGGAGCTGGACGGGCTTCAGGTAGTGCCACTCGACGAGCTCGGGATCGACGAGCTTGTCGCACGGGGACTTGCCTCGGATGAGCTCGACCGCGAGCTGGTCCTGCGGGCGTGCCAGCGGGTCGGGGTAGACGAAGCGGTCGCGCCGCGCACCTTCCCGCTGTACGTGGCCGACCATCTGCGGGCGAACGGAGTCCACGTGCAGGCGCACGGCGAAGTCTTCGACACGCGCCGGCGGGTGAAGACCGAGGAGGAGCGCGAGGGTATTCGCAGGGCCCAGCAGGCCGCCGAAGGGGCTATGGACTCGATTCGCGCGCGCCTGCGCAAAGGCGGCAAGGTCACGTGCGAGGACCTCCGCAGCGAGGCCATGCGGGTCTTCACTGAGGCGGGAATGATCCTCCCCGACATCGTGATCGTCTCGCACGGCGCCCAGACGGCCGTCGGTCACGAGCCCGGGTACGGGGAAATCCAGCCGGGCGAGCCGATCGTCGTCGATCTCTACCCGCAGGATCCCGAGTCGGGCTGCTACACGGACATGACCCGGACGTTCTGTCTGGGTGAGCCGGACGAGGAGCTTGTTCGCTACCACGGTCTCGTCCGGGAGGCGCTCGAGCGCGCCTACGAGGTGATCAAGCCGGGAGTCACAGGTGCGGAGGCGCATCGTGCAGTCTGCGAGTTCTTCCAGGAGCACGGCTTTCCGACTCAGCTGACGAAGACTCCGGGCCAGGTCCTCGACGAGGGCTTCTTCCATTCCCTCGGGCACGGCGTGGGCCTCGAAGTGCACGAGCAGCCGGGACTCGGCCGCAACGGAGTCGAGATCGTCGCGGGCGACGTTCTCGCCGTCGAGCCGGGTCTCTACCGCAAGGGGTTCGGCGGTTGCCGCCTGGAAGACACCGTCCTCGTCACCGAGTCCGGCACCGAGCGCTTTGGCGACTACCCGTACGACCTGGCGCCCTAGCCGCGGCTAGGCCGAAAAGGCGAGGAGCTTCTGGAAGCGGTCCGCGTCGTCGAACGGCCCGATGAGCGCGAAGTTCAGGCGATCCTCGCGGATGATGTCCTGGGCGACCCGCTGGATGTCCTCGATCGTGACCGCGTCGAGGCCGGTGAGCACCTCGTCCGGCTCACGGAGGGTTCCTTCGAGCACCTCGTTGCGGAGGCCGAAGAGGATCATCCCCTTCGGGTCCTCGAGGGAGAGCACGAGCCGTCCCTTGGCGAAATTTCGTGCTTTCTCCAGCTCGTCCGGCTCGATCGGTTCGCCCGCGATGCGGGCGAACTCCCCGACGACGGTTGACACGGCGTCGTCGATCCGCTGGATGTCCACGCCCCCTTGGGCGAAAAGCGTTCCGGCGTCCGTGTAGCCCTGCTGGTGCCCGTAGATGTAGTAGGCGAGGCCGCGGCGCTCGCGCACCTCCGTGAACAAGCGCGACGACATCCCGCCTCCGAGCACCGTCGCGAGCAGGCCGAGGGCGTAGCGGTCGGGATGGACGATTGGATAGCTGTGCACGCCTACCCGGATATGCGCCTGGTCCGACTGCTTCGTGTGGAGCTTCACCTGCGGCGCCTGCTGATGCCACTCGGCCGGAGGCGGCTCGCCCGTCGCGCCGTTCTGCACGTCGCCGAGCAGCTCCTCGAGCTGGGGAATGAGGCCCTCGCCGAGATTTCCCGCCACTCCCGCCACGATGCGCGGCGCGCGGTACCACCGCTCCAGGTAGTCGATGAACGTCTCGCGCTTGGCGGCGCGCACTGTTTCCTTGCGCCCGATGATGTCCCAGCCGAGCGGCGTGTCGTCGTAAAGCAGCCCGTCATAGACCCCGTCCACGTAGTCGCGCGGAGTGTCGTAGTACATGTTCATCTCCTCGACGATGACGCCCTTCTCCCGCTCGATCTCCTCTGGATCGAACTTGGAGTGGCGGAGCATGTCTACGAGGACATCGAGGGCGACGTCGCGATGCTCGGCCGCGCACTTGACGTAGTAGCCGGTGTACTCCTTGCCGGTGAAGGCGTTGAACTCGCCGCCGATCGAGTCGATCTCGCCCGCGATCTCGCGCGCGGTCGGCCTCTTCTCCGTCCCCTTGAAGAACATGTGCTCGGCGAAGTGGGCGATTCCGTTCGTGTCCTTGGTCTCGTAGCGGGAGCCCGCGGCGAGCATGACGAAGCACGCCACCGACTTCGCCTGCGGCATCGGGGCCGTCACGACGCGGAGGCCGTTCGCCAGCGTGGTCTTCTCGAAGGCGTTCGGCATCAGGCCGCCGCGAAGTCCTTGGCCTCGAGGCTCTGGATCCGCTCGCGCCAGAGATCCGGCACGGGCATGGTCGTGTCACCCCGGTAGTCGAAGGTCACGAGCGTCGTGGAGGCTACCGCCACCAGCCGCTCGTCCGGGCCGCGGACCTCATGGTCGAGGTCGAAGCTCTTCGTTCCGATGCGGGAGACCCGGGCGCCGATCTCGAGGACTTCGCCCAAAGAAGCCCGGCTGCGAAAGTCGATCCTCACTTTGGCCACGATCACGAGCAGGTCTTCGAGCGACTCGATACTCAGGACCTCGCGCATGTACCCGATCCGCGCGTTTTCCAGATACGTGAGATAGACCGCGTTGTTGACGTGGCCGAACGCGTCGAGGTCGCCGAACGCGACCTCCTGCGAGTAGACGTAACGGAACCCCTCCATCGGCGAGGATGTTACCTTCGCGCTCCCAGATGTCCGGAGAACTGACCAGCAAGTCGATCCAGGCGCAGCCGGAGTGGCTGCGCGGCGTCCCCGAGCGCGTTGGCGCCCGGCGGTTTCCCGACGGACGCGTCGTCTTCACCGGCTGTGGCACCTCGTTTCACGCTGCGCAGACGGGCGGCGAAGCGCTCCACGCACTCGAGGCGGTGCTGCGTCCGCCCGAGGCGGACCTCCTCGTCTGTGTCAGCCACGAGGGTGAGACCCCCTTGACGCTCGAGGCCGCCCAGGCCTTCGGCGGCCCGGTCTGGCTCGTCACCGGCAAGCCCGACGGCCGGATCGGAGAGGTCTCCGAGGAGGTGATCGTGGTCACGCCTGAGGTGGAGGAGAGCTATTGCCATACGGGTTCCTACACGTGCGCAGTCGCGGCGCTCGACGCCCTCCGCGGCGCGGACGTTCGCTGGCTGCGGCTCGCGGTCGAGCACGCGCTCGCTGATCCGTTCGAGGGAGGCGACTGGGAGCGCGTCGCGGTCGTCGGCGCGGGTCGCGACTGGCCGACGGCGCAGGAGGCCGTTCTGAAGCTCCGCGAAGGGGCTCACATTCCGGCCGAGGCCCACCACACCGAGCAGATCCTGCACGGCCACCTGGCGGCGATCGACGAGCGGGTGCGGGTCTTCGTCCTCGAAGGGGAAGGGCGAGCGGCTGAGCGGGCCGCAGACGTCGTGGGTGCGCTGGGGGAGATCGGCGCCGAGACGACGCTTGTACCGACGGTTCATCCGGTCGTGGACATCGTCCGCTTCCAGCTCCTGACCGTCGATCTCGCCGAGCGGCGAGGCGTGAACCCCGACAGGATCCGCTGGGACGACCCGCGCTGGGACGCGGCCCGCCGGTCGTACGGCTAGCGAACCAGCAGGCCGCCGTTGATCGATGCGCCGCGCAGGAACGCGAGCCAGTCGTCCCAGAGCTTGCGGTCGCCAAGCTCGAGCGGCTCCGCCGCCGCTATCGCGAGCGCCTGGTCCACCTCGCTCGCGGTGACATGCATCCCTGGCTCGAGTTCAGGGAGGGGAATGCCCTGCAGGAGCATCTCCCGCTGGAGCGCGGAGCGCTCGAGCGGGCTTAAGAAGACATGGCCGGTCATGCCGTCGTTCCGCGCCCAATAGAGGCGGATGCTCACGCCAGGTCTTGCAGGGCTGCGAGCACGCGATCGACCTCGTCGCGGGTGTTGTAGTGGACGAAGCCGAGGCGGAGCGTTCCGTCGGGCAGGCCGAGCCGCTCCATCACCTCGACCGCATAATAGTTCCCCGGCCATGTGGCGATGTCGCGCTCGCCCAGGAGCGCCGCGAGTTCTTCCGGCGGCCGGTCGGGATGGGTGAAGGCGAACGTCGGGACGCGGCCCTCCATCGAGGGAACGCCGTAGAGCCGGTATGGCACAGGCAACCCGTCGAGGAAACGCTGCCCGAGCTCGCGCTCATGCGCCTGGATCGCCTCCCAGCCGAGCGACTCCAGGTACTCCACCGCCGCCGTGAACCCGGCGAGCGACTCGTGCGACAGCGTGCCCGTCTCGAACCGGTGCGCCACGGGCTCGTCGGCGCTCGGCCGCACCTTGTAAGGCCGCCAGCGTTCGACCACCTCACGGCGGGCGAAGAAGAGCCCGAGGTGCGGGCCGAAGAACTTGTACGGCGAGCAGATGAGGATGTCGACGTCGACCGCGGCCACGTCGATCGGCCCGTGGGGTGCGTAGTGGACGGCGTCGACCCAGGCCAGCGCGCCGGCGTCGTGCGCCAGCTCCGCGATCCTCCGCACCGGGCTGATCGAGCCGACCGCATTTGACGCCCAGGGGAACGCAACGACGCGCGTCCGGCCGCACAGCTGGCGCTGAAGGTCGTCCACGTCGACAGTGCAGTCCTCTTCGTTCAGATCAGCAAAGCGGACGACGAGGTCGAGGTCGCGGGCCAGCTCGAGCCAGGGTGCCACGTTCCCGTCGTGGTCCAGGCGGGTGACGACGATCTCGTCGCCGGCTTCCAGCTCGCGCCCCAGGGCGCGCGTGAGCGCGAAGTTGAGGGTCGTCATGTTCTGCCCGAAGCCCACCTCCTCGCGTGAGGCGGCAAGGAGGCGGGCGGCGGCTTCATGCGCCTCCCCGACCACCGCGTCGGCCCGGCGGCTCGTCTCGAAGGGACCCCCGAGGTTCGCGTTGGCCTCCCGGAGACAGGTCGCCATCGCTTCGATGACCGAGTCGGGAACCTGCGTGCCACCTGGGCCGTCGAGGAACGCGGTCGGCGTGTTCAGTGCGGAGAAGCGAGCGCGGACGGCTCCGACGTCGAAGGCGACTGTACTCACCCCACTGCCTCGCCGTTGACGCGCCACTCGTACTGCGGCTGGACTGTCAGGGAGGCGCCGATGAAGCAGTCGCGCTCGGCCAGGTCGACCAGCTCGTGGATACGATCGGCGTCAGGAGCCGGATCGAGCTGGATGTCGAGCACGCAGTCGATGTCCGTGAAGGCGTAGCGCCCGTCCTCCTCGCGCTTCGTCACGACTCCCCTTGCGGACGCGCTTCCGCTCACCGCGATCCCGGCCCGCTTGGCGTGGAAGTCGAGGGCCGTGAGCGTGCAGCGGGCGAGCCCGGCGAGGACGAGATGCTCGGGAGTCCAGTCCTCTTCGGCATGTGGCGGCTCGCCCCAGCGCTCGGTGACAGCGTGCTCGAATCGTCTCGCAGTCACTCGGGCCAGCGCGTGATGACGACTTTCTTCTCCGTATAGAACTCGATCGCGTCGCGGCCGTGCGCGTGCAGGTCGCCGAAGAACGAATCCTTCCAGCCGGTGAAGGGGAAGAACGACATGGGCGCGGCGACACCGATGTTGACGCCGATCATGCCCGCCTGGGCCTCGTAGCGGAACTTGCGCATCGCTCCGCCCGACGTGGTGAAGATGGAGGCAGCGTTGCCCTTGGGCGAGGCGTTCATGATCTCGAGGGCGTGATCGAGGTCGCGTGCGCGAATGAAGGTGAGGACGGGGCCGAAGATCTCCTCCTTCGCGATCTCCGCTTCCGCGTCGGCCTCGATGATCGTCGGCCCGAGGAAGTTGCCGTCGTCGGAGCCTTTTCCGCGCCCGTCGAGAACGAGCTCGCCGCCTTCGGCGACTCCCTTGTCGATCCACTCGAGGATCCGTTCGAGGGCGGATCCCGAGATGACGGGCCCGACCTCCGTGTCCGGATCCGAGCCCTCGCCGACCACCATCGCCTCGCCTTTCTCAGCGAGGCGGCGCTTGAGCGGCTCGTAAGCGTCGCCTACTGCGACGCAAACCGAGTTGGCCAGGCAGCGCTGGCCCGCGGCATGGAAGGCCGAGGAGAGGACGCCGTCGACTGCCGACTCGAGCTCCGCGTCCGGCATGACGACGACGTGGTTCTTGGCCCCGCCGAGAGCCTGGACGCGCTTCCCGTGCTTGGCGGCGGTCTCGTAGATGTGGCGGGCGACGGGCGTGGAGCCCACGAAGGAGACGCCGTTGATCCCCGGATGCTCGAGGATCGCGTCCACCGACTCACGGCCGCCGTTCAGGAGGCTCACCACTCCCGGGGGAAGCCCGATGCGGTCGAGCAGCTCGAACGTGAGCTCCATCGCGAGCGGGTCCTGCTCCGAGGGCTTGAGGATCATCGGGTTCCCGCACGCGATCGAGAAGGGCAAGAACCACATGGGCACCATGAAGGGGAAGTT
>JAIBJP010000012.1 GCA_020029625.1 Actinomycetota bacterium
GGCTGGATTGCGACATGGTCGGACGCTCGGGACGCCGCTCGCCTTGGTCGTTCGCAACCGCGACCACGAAAACTGGAAGTGGGGGATGAGTCCGTGGCCGCCCGAGGGCGAGCCAGAGGGCAAAGGCAAGGAGCCGGTCACCCTCCCGCGGCCGGGGCACGCCGACCTGGCCGGCGTCATGAAGTACGGACTGTCCGATGCGCGCGATGCGCTCGAGCGCGCCAGCGCACGTCACACGGCTGCGATCGTCGCGGCGGGCGCGGTCGCGAAGGCGCTCTTGCGCGAGGTCGGAATCGAGGTGGCGGGGCGGGTCGCAACCGAAGATCTGGAACGCCGGATCGACGATGCACGCGCCGAGCGCGACACGGTGGGTGGCGTGGTCGAGGTCGTGGCGCGCGGCGTCCCTCCGGGGCTCGGCTCCTATGCGACGAAGAACGAGCGGCTCGACGCACGCCTCGCCGCTTCGGTGATGGGCACGCAGGCCGTGAAGGGCGTCGAGATCGGCGCGGGGTTCGCGCTCGCGGAGCTCCGAGGCTCGGAGGCCCACGACGAGATCGTCCGCGACGAGCGGGGCTACCACCGGCAGACGAACCGCGCGGGTGGCATCGAGGCGGGCGTGTCCAACGGCGAGGAGATCGTCGTGCGTGCGGCCATGAAGCCGCTGCCGACGCTCATGCGCCCGTTGCAGTCCGCCGATCTGGAGACCGGCGAGGCCGCCCAGGCCCTCGTCGAGCGGTCCGACGTCGCTGCCGTGGAAGCGCTCGCGGTGGTGGTCGAGGCCTGCGTCGCGTTCGAGCTCGCGCGCGCGGCACGGGACAAGTTCGGCGGCGATGCGCTCGAAGACTTCGTCGGCGCTCACCGCGCCTACCTCGATCGCATCCCGTGGTCGGCGCGCTAGGGCGCCACCTGGCGCTCGCCGGCTTCATGGGCGCCGGCAAGACGACGGTCGGCACGAAGGTGGCCGAGCTGATTCACCGGCCGTTCGTGGACCTCGACGCCGAGATCGAGGCCAGGCACGGGCCCATCCCGGAGCTCTTCGAACAGAGCGAGCCCGAGTTTCGCCGCCTCGAGGAGAACGTGCTGGCCGAGGCCCTCGCCGGCCCTGACTCCGTCCTCGCGCTGGGCGGGGGCGCCGTGCTCTCCCCCCTCAACCGCGAGCGGCTGAAGGAGCGCGCGTTCACGGTCCACCTCGAGGTCGACGTCGACGATGCGTGGGAGCGCGTGCGGGGCTCGAATCGTCCGTTGGCCCGGTCCGAGCACGAGTTTCGGCGACTTTACGAATCGAGGCGCAGTCTCTATGCCGACACTGCCGAGGCGGCCGCGGTGGATCCCGAAGGCGTGCTGCTCGCGGCACTCGGCATACGGGTCGGGCGCGGAGAGCGCCCAGCGGTGGGCACCGCCGCCCTGATCGCGGACGAACGCGTGTTGGAGCTCCATCCGCTCGAGGTCGACGGGGAGACGCACCACGTGCCGGCCGGCGAGGCGGCCAAGAGCCTCGACGTCGTGGAGCGCCTGCTCGGGGAGCTCGGGCTGAGCCGCGAAGGCACGATCGTCGCCTTCGGCGGCGGCTCGACGACCGACGTGGCCGGGTTCGTGGCGGCGACGTACCTGCGGGGGATTGCCTGGATCGCCGTACCCACTTCCCTGACCGGGATGGTCGATGCGGCGATCGGGGGCAAGACGGGGATCAACACGGCCGAGGGGAAGAACCTCGCCGGCTCCTTCCACTTTCCGCAAGCCGTCGTGATCGACCCGGACTATCTGCGCACGCTCCCGGAGGAGGAGAGGCGGGCGGGCATCGCCGAGGTCGTCAAGACGGGGCTACTGGCCGGACGAGAGGTCTGGAGCCTGCCGGAGGACGAGATGATCCGCGCCTGCGCGGCCTTCAAGGCAGCAGTCGTCCTCTCGGACCCGTACGAGACGAAGGGGCGCCGCGCGATTCTCAACCTGGGGCATACGTTCGCCCACGCGCTCGAAGCGGGCTCGAGCTATCGGGTGAGGCACGGCGACGCGGTCGCGCTCGGTCTCCTCGCCGCGCTTCGGCTCTCCGGCCAGGCGACCGACGACGTCGAAGAACTCCTGCGCCCGGAACCGGTCGAAGCCGATCTCGACGCGGCCTGGGCTGCTCTCAAGCGCGACAAGAAGGGGGAGGGCGTCTTCGTCCTCCTCGAGGCCCCGGGGAAGCCGGTCGTCACGACCGTTTCGGACGAGGATGCCCGCGCGGCCTTGAGCGCTCTCATCCGGCAGTAGACTCGCCGCCGTGCAGGTGGTCGTCCTCAACGGCGTCAATCTCAACGCTCTCGCGGATCGCGACTCCGACCTCTACGGAGGGGTGGGCCTCGACGACCTCGAGACCAAGATCTATGCCTGGGGCCGTGAGCTTGGCTGCTCGGTGCGCTGCCTGCAGACGAACAGCGAGGGTCAGTTCATCGACTGGTGCCACGACGCTCGCAGCTGGGCGAAGGGCGTGATCGTCAACCCCGGTGCCTGGACGCACTACAGCTATGCCATTCGTGACGCGCTCGAGCTCTTCAAGGTTCCGGTCGTCGAGGTGCACCTCTCCGACATCGAGAAGCGGGAGGACTGGAGACGCGTGTCCGTGATCGCGGACGTCGTGACGAAGCGCGTGATCGGCAAGGGCCCCGACGGCTACCGCGAAGCGCTTGTGTTTCTCACGCACAAAGGAAACGACGCCTCTTGAACGGCCGCGTCGAGCGGCTGCGAGGGGAGTTCGAGCCGCTCCAGGTCGCATCGTTCCTCGTCTCGAACCCCGTCAATGTGCGCTACCTGACCGGCTTCGAGAGCTCGAACGCCTTTGTACTCGTGGAACACAAGCGAGTCTTGTTGCTGACGGACGGGCGCTACATCGAGGCGGCGAGGGGGCTGGAGGGAGTCGAGGCTGTGCTCGTCGACCGCGAGTTCGGGCCGGGGGTCGTTGCCGCGCTCTCGCAGCTCGCCGCCGGCCCTGTCGCGTTCGAGGCAGACCACCTCACCGCAGCGCGACACACAGTGCTCGCCGCCGCGGGCCTCGAGCTCGTTGGGACGGTGGCGGTCGTCCTGGGCCTCCGCGCGGTCAAGGAGCCGGCGGAGCTGGAGGAGATTCGCCGCGCCGCCCGCATTCTCAACGACGTCTACGAGCGGTTGGCCGCGGAGAGCCTCGTCGGGCGGACGGAGAAGGAGGTCGCCTGGTGGTTCGAGCGCGCGCTGCACGAGGGAGGCGCCGACGCGCTCGCCTTCGACGTCTCGGTGGCGAGCGGTCCGAACGCTGCATATCCCCACCACCACACGGGCGCTCGGAAGATCGGCGTGGGGGAGACGGTCGTCGTCGACGCGGGCGCGAAGGTGGACGGCTACTGCTCCGACTGCACCCGCACCTTCGCGACGGGTCCCCTCCCCGGCGACCTTCGCCGCGCTTATGCCGCTTGCCGTTCGGCCCAGGAGGCGTCCCTCGCCGCGGTCCGTGCGGGCGCGGACGCCCGCGGGCTCGACGAGATCGCGCGCCGGGAGTTGGAGGAAAGCGGCTTCGACGTCCTGCACGGTCTGGGCCACGGGGTGGGACTCGAGGTGCACGAGTTGCCTGTCATGAGGCCGACCGCCTCGGGCTCCGTCGAGCGGGCGAACGTCGTCACCGTGGAGCCGGGCGTCTACCTCGACGGGCAAGGCGGCGTGCGGATCGAGGACCTCGTGATCGTGACCGCGAACGGGGCCGAGGTGCTGACACCGTTCACCAAGGAGCTGTTGACGCTGGACTAAACTCTCGGCGCCGTGGCCGAGACGGTCTCCACGAATCAGTTCCGAAACGGAATGCACGTCGAGCTCGACGGGCAGGTCTGGCGCATCGTCGAATTCCAGCACGTGAAGCCCGGGAAGGGCGGCGCGTTCGTCCGGACGAAGCTCAAGAACCTCGATTCTGGTGCCGTCGTCGAGCGCACGTTCCGGGCGGGGGAAAAGATGCCGCGCGTGCACACCGAGACGAAGAGCGTCCAGTACCTCTACGACGCCGGCGACGAGGTCGTGTTCATGGACACGGACAACTACGAGCAGATCTCCCTGCCGCACGGCGAGCTGGAGGCCGAGCTCCCGTTCATGCAGCCCTCGAGCTCGGTGATGCTCCTGATGGTGGATGGTCGTCCATCGGGCGTGGACCTGCCGGCAGCGGTGGAGCTTTCCGTCGTCGAGACCGAGCCCGGCGTCAAGGGCGACACCGTCTCCAATGTGACGAAGCCGGCGACGCTCGAAACCGGGGCCGTAGTCCAGGTGCCGCTGTTCGTGAACGTGGGCGACCGGGTCAAGGTCGACACGCGCGAGCGCCGCTACATCTCGCGGGCATAGCCGAACACCATGCCCGCGCTCGTCGATACGACCATCAGGCTCCTCTCACAGGAGCCGCTCGCGGCGCGGATGCAGGGGTCGAGCGTCCTCGAGCTTGCCGGCGTACTCGACAAGGCCGGCTTCTCCTGCCTCGAGGTCTCGGGCGGCGGCTGCTTCGAATGGGCCGTTCGGCGCGGCGTCGAAAGCCCCTGGGAGCGCATCAGGGCCATCCGCTCGCGTTGCTCGACACCGCTGGGAATTGCGCTGCGCGGCCGCTTCCTCGTCGGTTCGCGACCGCTTTCGCGCGACCTCGTCCGTCGTTTCGTCGAGAGCGCCGCCGCTAGCGGCATCGACGTCTTCCGGCTCCACGATCCCCTGAACGACCTTGCGAACCTTCGGGAGGCCGCCCAGGCGATTCGGGCCGCGGAAAAGGAGCTTGCCGTCGGGCTCGTGCACAGCCCGGGTCCCACCGGCGAAACCGAGGTCTTGCTCGAGCGGGCGCAGCGTCTCGAGGAGCTGGGCGCGTCGCGCGTCCTTCTCCACGATCCCGCGGGCTCGCTCGATCCAGCCCAGGCGAGGGAGCTGGTCGAGAGCCTCGGGCAGGCGAGCGGCCTACCCGTCGGCCTCCATTGCCAGGGCTCCGGAGGTGCGGCCCTCGCTGCGGCACTGGAGGCAGCCCGAGCCGGCGCAGCGCTGGTCGCGTGCGCGCTCTATCCGGTCGCCCTCTCCCTTCACCGGGTCTCGGCGGAATCGTTGACGCAGTCTCTGAGGGGACTCGGGCTCGACACCGGCGTGGACGTCGACATCCTCTGGAAGGGGTCGGAGTTGGTGGACGAGGCGCTCGGGGACGAGCCGGTTCCGCCCCTCTCGCCCCGCGTCGCCGTGCGTGCGGCCGAGCACCGGCTCCCGGCAGGTCTCGTGGCCGAGCTCGATCAGCATCTGCGGGCGCGCGGGGTCGCAGACCGGCTCGACGACGTGCTTCAGGAGCTGAATGAGATCAGGCGGGAGTCGGGCTGGCCACCGCTCGCCTCTCCGATCGGGCAGATCCTCGGCTCGCAGGCCCTGCTCCACGTGCTGTCCGCGCAGCGCTGGCACATCGTGGTGGACGAGCTTCGCGACCTCATCGAGGGACGCTACGGAAGTCCCCCGAGCGAGGTCGATCCCATGGTCAAGCGCGCCGTCCAGCTCATCGCCGACGGCTCGTCGCGAACGGACGAACCTCCACAGGAGATCGAGGAGCTTCGCGAGGAGGCCGAGGGGATCGCATCGAGCGAGGAAGAACTCTTGCTGCTCGCTCTCTTCGGCGAGGAGGCCGAGCCGCTACTCCAGTCGATCCGGAGCCGCGGGACGGAGCCCGAGTCCCTCGCGGGCGCAGGGCTCGAGCGGCGCGAGACGGAGCGGATCCGCGAGATCATCAGGATCGTTCAAGAGACCGGCATCGGCGAGGTGACGATCGAGGAGGGCGAGACACGGATCACGATCCGGCGGAGCGACGAGGGCGCCGAGGTCCCGGTCGTGGGCGTTCAGTCCGGCGGGAGTGCAGCCGAGCCCGACCTCCCACCCATCGTTCCCGGTGACGACGTCATCCGGATCGAAGCGCCGATGGTGGGGACTTTCTACAGCGCGCCCGAGCCGGGGGCCGATCCCTTCGTGCAGGAGGGCGACCCGGTCGCCCCCGGCCAGACACTGGGCATCCTCGAGGCGATGAAGTTGATGAACGAGGTGAAGGCGGAGGTCGAGGCGACTGTTCGCCGAATCTGCGTCGAGAATGCGCAGGCGGTGCAATACGGCGATCTTCTGTTCGAGCTGGAGCCGCTGAACGGGCGCCCGCTCGACGCCCTCTAACGTGTCCGGACGGGACGGGTTGCCCCCGGGGCCGCCGCGGTCCTCCCTCCGCCTCGAGCGTACTGCGAAAAAGCGCGCCCGCGCGTCGCGCATCGTCGAGAGAGAGCGCCGGTGTTCACGCGCGTCCTGATCGCCAACCGCGGCGAGGTCGCCGTCCGCATCATCCGCGCCTGCCGCGAGCTCGGCGTCGAGGCGGTCGCGGTCTACTCGACCGCCGACCGCGACGCGCTCCACGTTCGCCTGGCCGACCAGGCCGTCCACATCGGCCCCCCGCCGCCGGCCGACAGCTATCTGAAGATCCCGTCACTCATCGCCGCTGGTACCACGACGGGCTGCGACGCCATTCACCCGGGGTGGGGGTTCCTGGCCGAGAACGCGGCCTTTGCCGCTGCCTGCGAGGACAACGATCTCGTCTTCATCGGGCCGCGCCCTGACACGATCGAGACGATGGGAGACAAGGTCGCGGCCAAGGCGGCCATGGCTGCGGCCGGTCTGCCGCTCGTCCCCGGCTCGAACGGAGCGACCGGTTTCTCGCAGGCCAAGAAGCTTGCCATGGAGATCGGCTTCCCCGTGCTCCTCAAAGCGGCGGCCGGGGGCGGCGGGCGGGGCATGCGGCTGGTCGAGTCGCCCGCAGACCTCGAGGCCGCTTTCCAGACGGCCGCGTCCGAGGCCCAGGCGGCCTTTTCGGACGGCTCGCTCTACGTCGAGAAGGCTGTCGTCGGAGCCCGTCACGTCGAGATTCAGGTTCTGGGGGACGGTGAGGGCGGCGTCCTGACGCTCGGGGAGCGGGACTGCTCGATCCAGCGCCGCCACCAAAAGCTCATCGAGGAGGCCCCTTCCCCTGCTGTCTCCAACAGCCTTCGCGCCGAGATGGAGGACGCGGCACGCCGCGCCTGCGAGTCGCTTCGCTACCGAGGGGCAGGGACGCTCGAGTTCCTCCTCGACGCAGAGGGCCACTTCTCCTTCATCGAGATGAATACGCGGCTCCAGGTCGAGCATCCGGTCACCGAGCTGGTCACAGGCGTCGACGTGGTCAGAGCCCAACTCGGCGTGGCGGCCGAGGAGGGGCTGCCCGCCAAGGGCGCCGTCCCATTGCGCGGTCATGCGATCGAGTTTCGAATCAACGCCGAGGATCCCGCCCGTAACTTTCTGCCTGCGCCGGGAACGATCGCACGGTTCCAGCCGCCCCTCGGCCCGGGAGTCCGAGTCGACACGCATGTCTTCGACGGGTACACGGTCCCTGCGTTCTACGACTCGCTGCTCGCCAAGGTCATCGTGTGGGCGGAGGATCGGCCGGCGGCGATCGCTCGCGCGCGGCGCGCCCTGTCAGAATTCGACGTCGAGGGCGTCCCTACGACGAAAGCTCTGGCCATGGACATCATCGAAACGGAAGGCTTCACGAGCGGCGCCTACACGACCGCATTTCTCGCCGAAACCGACCTCGCCGCCCTCGGGGCTCGCTCGTGAGCCGCAAGTCGGCGCGTCGCGACGCTCTCTTCGTCCTCTACCAGTGGGACGTCACCGGAACCCCGCTCGCCTCGCTTCACGAGGGCGAGCTCGATCCCTATGCCCAGGAGCTCGTCAACGGTGTCTCGGCCGAGGCAGTCGAGCTCGACGCCCGCATCAACGATGCTTCGAGCGACTGGAGCGCCGACAGGCTCGGCGCCCTGGAGCGGAACATCCTCCGGATCGCCCTCTGGGAGCTGGAACGCGACGACGTGCCGCTCGAAGCGGCCATCGACGAGGCGGTCTCGCTCGCGAAGCGTTACTCCTCCGAGGATGCGGGGCGCCTGGTGAACGGCATCCTCGGGCGCGTCGTTCGGGAGGCGGCGCATTGAGCGAGCGCGAGCAGGAGCCCGCCGCACGCCTGGAGCAGCTCCTGAAGCGCCTGGAGGAGGCCCGCGCGCGCCTCGAGGTGACCGACGACCCGGAGCAGGCCGTCGAGGTTCTCCGCGAGCTGGCGGAAGTGGCGAAGGAGGTGCAAGCCGAGATCGAGCGCGCCCGCCGCGAGGAGGGCTCGTGAGATCGGTCGAGGAGCTGCGCGCGCTCGTCGAGGACGAGCTCTCCCGGCTTCCCTTCGCCGCGGAGCTCGGCCGCCTCGAGGAGGCCCTGCGCTACTCGCTGCTCGGCGGGGGCAAACGCATTCGGCCGGTGCTCTGCCTGGCGACCGGCGAGGCGCTCGGCCACGAGCCGAGAGACTTCCTTCCGGCGGCCTGCTCGCTCGAGCTCGTGCACACCTTCAGCCTCGTCCACGACGACCTGCCCGCCCTCGACGACGACGACCTGCGCCGCGGACAGCCGAGCGCGCACGTTCGCTTCGGCGAAGGCGTGGCCATCCTGGCCGGTGACGCCCTCCTCACCGAGGCCTTCCGCCTCGTGCTCGGCTACCCGGCTCCGGACCCGGCTCGCGAGCTCGCGTTCGCGACGATCGGGATGATCGGCGGGCAATACGTGGACGTGACGACCGATGGCGAACTCGACGCTGAGGCGCTGGCGGAGCTCCATCGGCTCAAGACCGGACGACTCTTGGAGGCCTGTATCGCGTGCGCGCTGGCCGTTGCGGAGGTCCCGTCGAGCGACTGGGAGGCCTGGCGAGCGTTCGCTCGAGAGCTCGGCCTCCTCTTTCAGATCGTGGACGACATCCTGGACGCCACCGGCACCGCGGCCGAGTTGGGAAAGACGCCCGGGAAGGACGAAGCGGCAGGCAAGGTCACCTACGTCTCCCTGCACGGCCTGGAGCGGGCTCGTGAGCTTGCGGACGACGCCAGAAGCCGCGTCAACGAGCGCTTGAACGCGCTCCCCGCGGACACGTCCGTGCTGGCCGAGCTCGTTTCTGCCATCAGGGAACGGCGCGCCTGAAGCGGTACATTCCTTGAATGAAGAAGCGGCTGGACGTGCTGCTCGTCGAGCGCGGCCTGGCCGAGACTCGCTCGCAGGCTCAGGCGCTGGTCCTGGCCGGTCGCGTGCCCGGACACACCAAGGCCGGAGAGCAGGTGGACGACGCCGCCGAGCTCGAGGTGGAAGCAGGCCCGCGTTTCGTCTCCCGCGGCGGCGAGAAGCTCGCACTGGCGCTCGCCGAGCTCGAGATCGACGTCACCGGCGACGACGTTCTGGACGTCGGAGCCTCGACGGGCGGCTTCACGGACTGCCTTCTGCAGGCCGGCGCGGCGCGGGTGATCGCCCTCGACGTGGGCTACGGCCAGCTCCACCCGCGGCTTCGCTCGGATCCGCGCGTAACGGTCCTCGAACGGAGGAACGTCCGCGAGCTCGACTGTCGCGAGCTGCCGTTCAGGCCCAGTTTCGTGACCGCCGACGTGTCCTTCATCTCACTGGCGAAAGCCCTTCCGCCGGCGCTGGAATGCGCGGCCCACGGGTGGCGCGCGCTCGTCCTGGTGAAGCCGCAGTTCGAGGCAGGGCGGGCCGACGTGGGCAAGGGAGGCGTGGTTCGGGACCTCGAAGTGCGGCGACGGGTACTCGACGCGGTCTCCGCGCAGGTGCCAAAGTGGGGCGGGCGGCTCCAAGGAGTCGTCGAATCGGGCCTCCCAGGACCGAAAGGAAACCGTGAGTTCTTCCTCTACCTCGCCGCGGCCGAGTAGCCCGGCCCGCCCCGTCTCCCGGGTCGCCGTCTTCTCGGGCGGCCAGCCGGAGCGGATCGGCGACGGCCTCGAACGGGCCGAAGCGTGCGCTCGCTCGGCCGGCGTGGAGGTCGTTCCGACGGTTGAGGACGACGCAGACCTCGTCGTCGTGCTCGGTGGCGACGGCACGATGCTCCGCGCGCTGCGGGCGACTCTCGGCTCAGGAACGCCTGTGTTCGGCGTCAAGTTCGGGCGCGTGGGGTTCCTCACGAGCGCCGACGCGAGCCGGCTGGAAGAGGCCCTGCCGCGCGTGTTCTCGGGCGACTATCGCGTGGTCGAGCTCTGGACGCTCACCGCGCGGACCGGAGGCGGATCCCATTCTGCGGTGAATGACGTCGTCGTGACGAGCTCACGGCCGGGTCGCATGGTCGAGCTCGGCTGGGAGATCGGCGGGGAGGAGCTCGAGGCGCAGCCGTGCGATGGGATGATCTGCTGCACGCCTTCCGGGTCGACCGCCTACAACCTTTCGAACGGCGGCCCCGTGATGATGTGGGGTCTCGAGGCGATGGCGATCACATTCGTCGCGCCGCACTCGCTGCACGCGCGTCCGTTGGTCGTCCCGCGCGGGCCGGATCTCACGGTCACGAACCAGACCGCTGAGCACGCCGTCACCGTGCTGGTCGACGGGAACGCCGTCGGCGAGCTCGGATCGGGGGACTCGCTTTCGGTCGGCATCGGCGACGACACCTCGCTGCTGGCCGTCCTGCCGGAGATCACCTTCTTCACCCGCTACCACGACGTTTTCCCCTAGTGCTGCGCCGTCTTCGCATCGAGAACTTCGTCCTCATCCGCGAGGCCGACCTCCCGTTCGGTCCGGGGCTGAACGCGGTCACGGGCGAGACCGGCGCGGGCAAGACGATCCTCGCCCAGGCGATCGGCCTCCTCCTCGGCGCTCCCGGGGACGCGGGCTACCTCGGCCCGGGAGCCGAAGAGGCGTACGTGGAGGCGGAGCTCGACCTACCGGATGAGCTTCTCCAGGAAGAGGGCCTCGAGGCGATTGCCGAACTTCGGCCCGAGGGCGAGGAGGGTCTCGTAGCTGCCCGGCGCGTGTTCGGCGACGGGCGCACCCGGGCCTACGCCTGGGGTCGAGCCGTCCCGCGCGAGGATCTCGCCGCGCTCGTCGAGCGGCTGCTCGCCATGTCCGGGCAGTTCGAGCAGCGCCGGGTCGCGCGGCCGTCGTTTCAGCTCGACGTTCTCGACGCCTACATCGGCGAGGACCACCTTCGTCACCGCGCCGATCACTCTCGCGCCTGGCGAGAGCTCGTGGCCGCACAGCGCCGTCGGGACGAGCTCGCCCACGCCGAGGCCGGTCGCGCCGAGCGGCTGGTCGAGCTGCAGGAGCTGGTCGACCGCACGAACGGTCTCGAGCCGGACGGGGAGGAGCGTCTCCGCGCGGAGCGGCAACGCCTGCTGCATGTCACGGAGCTTGCCGAAGCCGCTGCGGCTGCCGGCGAGGCGCTCGCGCCCGAGGTTGAGCAGAAGGAAGGAGCAGGCGAGCTGGTGGCCCAGGCCGCGGCGCGGCTCGCCCCCGTGTCGGCCCTCGCGCCCGAGCTAGCGGAGGCCTACGGGGAGCTCGGTGAGGCCGAGGTGCGCATCCGGGAGGTGGCCGCCTCGCTGCGTGGCTTCCTGACTTCGCTCGAGGCGGAGCCCAGGCGCCTCGAGGAGGTCGAGTCCGAGCTAGAGCGCATCGCGGACGCCCGCCGCCGCTTCCAGGCCGCGAGCTACGAGGAGCTGCTCTCCCGCGCGGCAGCGGCGCAGGTGGAGCTGGAGGCGGTCGAGGCGGGTGTCGACCCGCTCGAGGCCGCCGAGCGGCAGGTGGAGGCCGCCGAGGCGCGCGCAGAGGAGCTCGGGGTGGAGCTTTCCCGCGCGCGCCGGGATGCTGCAGGCGCCTTTTCCGAAGCTGTGGCCGCGGAGCTGCAAGGGCTGGGGATGGGGGACGGAGAGTTTCGCGCCGACGTCTCGGAGCGCGAGCCGGGACCGCGCGGACGCGACGAGGTCGCGTTTCTCATCCGGCCGAATCCGGGACTTCCTTTCGCGCCCGTCGCGGAGACGGCTTCGGGGGGAGAGCTCTCGCGCGTCGCCCTCGCGCTCCGGGCGGTCGCCCATGCCGGCGCCGGGGAGCCGACGGTCGTGTTCGACGAGATCGACGCGGGCATCGGTGGGCGCACGGCGCACGCGGTCGCAGACGCGCTCGGACGCCTCGCGGAGAGGGCACAGATCCTCACGATCACGCACCTGCCGCAGATCGCGAGCGCCGCGGAGATCCATTTTCGGGTCGAGAAGGTGCCCGGCGACCCCACGCACACCCGGATCGAGCGTCTTTCGGAACCCGAGCGCAGGGATGAGGTTGAGCGGATGCTCGGCGGTGCCGAGTTCCTCGAGAAGGTGGCCCAGCAATGAGCTTCGTCGAGTTTTCGGGAGTCGCCCGCCTCGACCGGCGCACCAAGCGCCTGGTCAAGCGCCTCGGCCCGGACGACATCGCAATCATCGACCACCGCGACATCGACCGGGCCTCGGCCGAGGAGCTGCTCGAGAGCCGCGTCCGCGTCGTCTTCAACATCTCTCCGTCCGTCACCGGCCGCTTCCCGAACGTCGGGCCGCTTGCGCTCGTCCGGGGCGGCGTCCGCCTGATCGACTGCCCCGGCGCCGAGCTGTTCGAGGACGTGAAGGAGGGCGAGTCCCTCGTGGTCCGGGGTGCGGGCCTCTTCCGGAACGGCACGAGGCTGGCCGCCGGCCATGTCCACACGGAGGACGGGCTCGAGCGAGCGCTGGCCGAGCAGCGGGCGCGCGTCACGGACGCTCTGGAGAGCTTCGCCGAAAACACGCTCCACCACGTTCGCGACGAGAGCAAGCTGCTCTCCGAGGGAGTCCAGGTTCCGCAGCTGAAGACGAGCTTCCGCGACCGTCACGCTCTCGTGGTGGCCAGGGCGCCCGAGGCCAAGCGCGACCTACGCATCGTTCGTTCCTATATCCGCGAGTTCAAGCCGATCCTGATCGGAGTGGACGGAGGCGCCGACCGGCTGCTGGAGGCGGGCTACAGCCCTGACGTCGTCGTCGGAGACATGGACTCCGTCTCGGACGAAGCGCTCCGCTCGGGCGCGGAGATCGTCGTCCACGCGTACCCGGGAGGGCGGGCACCCGGTCGGGAGCGCGTCGACCGCCTCGGCCTTCCTTCGGCTCTCCTGCCGGCACCCGGCATGAGCGAGGACGTCGCCATCCTGCTCGCCTACGAGAAAGGAGCGGAGCTGATCGTGGCGGTGGGGACGCGCTTCAACCTGACCGAGTTCCTCGAACGTGATCGCGCGGGAATGTCCTCGACCTTCCTTACGCGCCTAAAAGTCGGCGACATCCTGGTCGACGCCCGCGGCGTCTCCCGCCTGTTCCGGGCGCGGGCGGGAGTTGGTCCGCTGCTCGCGTTCGCCGGCGCGGGGCTCGCAGCGATCGTCGCAGCCGTCGCGGTGTCCTCGGACCTGCAGCGCTTCCTCTCGCTTGTCGTCGAGCGGGCCCAGTCGGTTCTCGGGCTCTAGCGTGATCACGGCAGCCCGCGTGCTCCTCGCGTCCCGCGAAGACGTCTGGGCGATCGTCGCGGAGCCGTACCACTTGCCAGACTGGTGGCCCGCGTACACAGGCGTGGAGCCGGACCGCCGTGGGCTCGTCGAGGGCGCGCGCTGGACGGTGCTCCGCAGCCGCACACCCGGGTTCCTGCGCAAGCCCCGCGGGAAGGGGTTGATCATCATTCAGCGCGTTTCTCCCGGTGAGGAGCTGGCCTGGCTCGACCTGTCACAGAACGTCGTGGCCGGCCTCAGGCTCGAAGACGAGGGGCGAGGGACCCGGGCGACGGCGTTCGTCGACGGACCGGTCTGGCGGCTGCTCGCCGAGGGGGCGAGAGGGCTGCCGCGCCTCGCCGTCGCCCGGCTGTACGACCTCTGCCAGACTGCTTCCGCTCTTTAAACGCCCCGCAAATGTTCGACTTCCGCTACCACCTGGTCTCTCTTGCCGCGGTCTTCATCGCGCTCGCCGTGGGCATCCTCCTGGGCGCCGCCATCTCCGGGAAGCTCGGGGATGCCGAGAACGCGCTCATGAAGGACCGGGTCAAGTCCATGAGCGACCAGCTCGCGCAGGAACGGGCGCGGTCGGACATCATCGAGGGCCGTAGCGAGGCCGCGCAGGAGCTGCTCGCCGACGCCTACCCGGCCCTGATGGCGAACCGGCTTGAAGGCAAGGGCTTCGCAGTGCTCTTCCTCGGCCCGGTGGACGGCAGTGTCCGCTCCGCGTTGGAGCGTGCGCTTGCCGACGCGGACGCGGGCAGCCCCGTTCGCTTGGTGGCGCTCGACAGCCCCGTCGACCCTCAGGAGCTCGACTCTGCGCTCCAGGGAGACGAGCTGCTGGCGCAGTACGCCGAGGGAGGGGATGACTTCGGAGCGCTCGGGGAGGCCCTGGGCCGCGATCTGATCGAAGGAGCCGGGACGCCGCTCTGGACCGCGCTCTCGAGCAGGCTGATCGAGGAGCGCTCCGGGACGACCTCCACTCCGGTGGACGGCGCGATCGTCGTCCAGACGTGGCACGAGCCGGAGTCGCCGGGCGACGCCGACCAGCAGAGCCGCACGCGCGCGACAGAATCACTCTTCGAGGGTCTCATGCGCGGGCTCGAGGGCACGAGCTTGCCGGTGGTCGGGGTCCAGACCACGGGCGCGGAGGGCGATCTCGCGCTCTTCCGGCAGCAAGGCGTCTCGAGCGTCGACGACGTCGACACACTGGCCGGCCGGCTCGCGCTCGCGCTCCTCCTCCAGGGCGCACAGCCGGGCCACTACGGCGTCAAGGACTCGGCCACCGACGGAGTCGCGCCGCCGATCGAGCCCGTCACGACGACCACCGGTGGATAGCCGGCCCGAGCCCGAACCGCCCACGATTCTCGTCGCCGCCCGCGACGAGGCCGACCGGATCGCGAAGACGATCGCGGCTCTGCGGCGGGACTTCCCGCAGTCCGGGATCATTGTCGTCGACGGGGGCTCGACGGACGCGACCGCCGAGCGCGCGGAGAAAGCGGGCGCGGTCGTCATCCGCTTCGGGCGCCGAGGGAAAGGCGAGGCGCTGTCCGCGGGGGAACGGGCAGCGTCGCCCGGCCCTCTGCTCCTCTGCGATGGTGATCTGAACGGCTCCCTCGCGCCCCTTGCTCGGGGCGGTGCCGATCTCGTCGTCGCCGCGTTCACACGGAGAAGCGGAGGAGGCTTTGGAGTCGCCAAGCGAGTCGCGCGGAAGCTGATCCGCCTGCGCACCGGCTTCGTCGCCCGAGAGCCCCTCTCCGGCCAGCGTCGCCTGAGCGCACGTGCCCGCGGGGCCGCCTTCCCACTCGCGCCCGGGTTCGGGTGCGAGCTGCGGATGACCATCGACGTGGTGCGCGCAGGCCTGGCGGTCGAGGAGATCGACGTCGACCTCGAGCATCGCGAGACCGGGCGCGACCTCGCGGGCTTCGCGCATCGCGGCAGCCAGCTCATCGACACGCTGCTCGCCGTTGGGCCTCTGGCGCTCAACCACCGCGGCCTGCGGCTTCCGCTCGTGGGGTGGGTGGTGGGCGTCCGCCGTGACGCGGCGGTCGGCGCCGTCGCGGCCCTCGGCCTGGCCGACGATCTTTGGAGCGGGGAGGAACGGGGGATCCGTGCCCATCTCGCCGCGCGGCGTACGACCGGGGTTCTCAAGCTCGCCGGGATCCCGCTCGTCGGCCTCGCGGCGACCCGCTCCCTCTCGGGCGGCCTCCTCGTGGCCGGCTGCGCCAACTTCGTGAACCAGCTGGACACGAAGCCGGGGCGCGCAGTGAAGGCCTATCTTGTCGGCGCTTTGGCGCTCGGCGCCCCGCTGGGAGCCGCCGTCCTGCTGGGCCCCTACGATCTGCGCGAACGCGTGATGCTTGGCGACGCCGGATCGAACGCGCTGGGGGCCCTGCTAGGCTTGAAGTCCGTGGAGAGGCTCCACGGATGGGGTCGGTGGGCGGCTGTTGCGGCGGTCGCCGGTCTCAACGTCCTTGGGGAGCGCCGTTCGCTCGGCGAGCTGATCGAACGAACGCCGTTTCTGTGCGAGCTCGACGCGTGGGGGAGACCGTGAGAGAACGTCCCACCAAGTACGTCTTCGTCACCGGCGGGGTCGTCTCGTCTCTTGGCAAGGGCATCACGGCCGCCTCTCTCGGGCGGTTACTGAAAGCGCGGGGGCTTCGCGTCCAGGTGCAGAAGTTCGACCCCTACATCAACGTCGACCCCGGCACGATGAGCCCCTTCCAGCACGGCGAGGTCTTCGTCACCGAGGACGGGGCGGAGACCGACCTCGACATCGGCCACTACGAGCGCTTCATCGACGAGAACCTCTCGCGCAACGCGAATCACACGTCCGGCTCGATCTGGAACTCGGTCATTCGCAAGGAGCGGAAGGGCGAATACCTGGGCTCGACCGTGCAGGTCATCCCCCACATCACGAACGAGATCAAGGACCGCATCAGGCGGGTGGCGGACGCCACCGACACGGATGTCGTCATCTCGGAGATCGGCGGCACCGTGGGCGACATCGAGTCGCTGCCCTTCCTCGAGGCGATCCGCCAGTTCCGGCGCGAGGTGGGGCCCGAGCACGTCCTTTACGTCCACGTCACCTTCGTCCCGTTCATCGAGACGGCGGGCGAGCTGAAGACGAAGCCCACCCAGCATTCCGTGAACGAGCTCAGGCGTATCGGGATCCATCCCGACATCGTCGTCTGCCGCTCGCACGAGCCGCTCTCGGCGGACATCCGGGACAAGATCGCGCTCTTCGCCGACGTCGACCGCGATGCGGTGATCGCCAACGAAGACGTGAGCGACGTGTACCTCGTCCCGCAGGCGCTCCAAGGGGAGGGGATGGACCGGCTGGTTACCACCCGGCTGGGACTGCCCGACACCGAGCCCGACCTGGGGGAGTGGGAACAGCTGGCGCAGCGCATCGGGGAGCGTGAAGGCGAGGTCGAGATTGCGCTCGTGGGCAAGTACGTCAAGCTCCAGGACGCGTATCTCTCCGTCCACGAGGCGCTCAAGCACGCGGGCATCCAGCACAGGACGGGCGTGCGTGTCCGCTGGGTCGACGCCGAAGGAATGAGCCTTGAGGAGGCCGCCGCCGATCTCGAGCGCTCCGACGGAATCCTCGTTCCCGGGGGATTCGGCTCCCGCGGCTGGGAGGGGAAGATTACTGCCTGCCGCATCGCCCGCGAGCGAGGAATCCCGTACCTCGGGATCTGCCTCGGGATGCACGTCGCCGTCTCGGAGTTCGCGCGCAACGTCGTCGGCCTCGAGGGCGCGAACTCGACGGAGATGGACCCCGAGACTCCCTACCCGGTCATCGACCTCCTTCCCGAGCAGAAGGAGATCGAGGATCTCGGCGGCACGATGCGGCTGGGAGCCGACGCCGTCGACCTCGTCGAAGGTACGCGGGCTTTCGCGGCCTACAGCGAGCCCGTCATCCACGAGCGCCACCGTCACCGGTATGAGGTGAACAACCACTTCCGGCCCCGCCTGGTGGAAGCCGGCCTCGTCGTCTCGGGGACGTTCCAGGAGGGGAGGCTCGTCGAGATCGTCGAGCTGCCGGACCACCCCTGGTTCGTGGCGAGTCAGTTTCATCCGGAGTTCAAGTCGCGTCCCACGCGGCCCGCGCCGCTCTTCGGCGACTTCGTCGGCGCCGCGCTCGAGCGTGCACAGGCGCGGACGGGAATCGCGGAAACAGCCGCCCGATAGCCGGGCTCGCGGCCGGGCGCGCCTAGAATCGCCCCGATGAAAGGCACCTGGTCTCAGGACGTCCTACCGCTCTTCCTCGAGCTCGCGGCGATTCCGAGCCCGTCGGGAGAGGAGGCGCCGGTGGCCCGGCGCATCGATGCGTTTCTTCGCGACCTCGGCCTGGACGTCGAGGACGACGAGGCGGGCAACCTGTTCGCCCGCCTCGACCCGACCGAGGCGAACGGCGGCGCGCCGCTCTTCCTCTGCGCCCACATGGACACCGTTCCGCCCACGGCGGGGATCGAGCCCGTCGTCCACGAGGACGGCTACGTCCGCAACGCGGCCGGAACGATTCTCGGCGCCGACAACAAGGCCTCGGTGGCGGTCATGCTCGAGGCGGCCCGCCTCGTTCTGGCGGAGCGCCGGCCTCACGCGGGCCTCGAGCTCCTGTTCACGGTCCGCGAGGAGACGGGGCTCCTGGGCGCATTCGCCTTCGACCACACGCGCTTCCGCGCGCAACGGGGCTTTGTCTACGACTCGTCGGGGCCGGTCGGGAACGTCGTGCGCTCATCTCCGTGGGGGCGGACCATCGACGTGGTCTTCAAGGGCCGCGCGGCCCACGCGGGCCTTGCCCCCGAGGAGGGGCGCTCGGCTATCGTCGCCGCGGCGCGGGCCATCACCGACCTTCGCCTTGGGCGCATCGACGAGGAGACGACCGCCAACGTCGGCCGGATCAGCGGCGGGACCGCCCGCAACGTGATCCCCGAACGTTGCGAGCTCGCCGTCGAGGCCCGCTCGCGAGACCAGGGCAAGCTCGCCGACCTCGTCCAGGAGCTGGTCGACGGCTTCTCGTTCGCGGCCAGCGTGTCCGAGTGCGAGGTCGAGACCACCATCAGCGAGACCTATCCCGGGTATCGGTTCGGGCCCGAGGAGCCCCTCTTCCAGCTTGCCTGCCAGGCCATCGAGCGGGCAGGCCTTTCCGCGCAAGCGGTCGACACCGGGGGCGGGGCGGACGCGAACGTCTTCAACGCACGCGGGCTCACGTGCATCAACCTCGCGAACGGGATGACGGACGTGCACACGCCCGACGAGCGGATCGCGGTCGAGGACCTCGAGCGCATGGTCGGAGTCACGCTCGAGCTCATCGAGCTCGCGCGGCATGCTTAGCCTGCGCCGCGGTACCGTGACCGCGGTGAGCGAGCGGCTGGTCGGCCTCGTTCGCCTGGAGGTCGACGGCCGCCCGTGTGTCGCCTACCCGAGGCTGACAGGCCCGGTAGCCCTCGGCGACGAGGTCGTCGTCAACGTCCAGGCGCTCGAGCTGGGTCTCGGCTCCGGAGGCTTCGACGTGCTCTACGTCAATCTGACCCGCGGGCTGGAGCTCGCGGCCGACCCGGGCGCCCATGTGATGAAGCTCCCCTACACGCCGCTCCAGCACGCCGTTCGCCACGCCGAGGAGGAGGCGGGGACCGGCCCGGAAGCGCTCGGTGGACTGCCGGTCGTCTGCTGCTCTTTGCACAGCCAGGTGGCGCCAGTCTGCGCCGCCCTCGGTCCCGATCTCGCAGTTGCCTATGTCCAGCTCGCCGGCGGCGCGCTGCCGGTATCCCTCTCGGACACAGTGCGGACGCTTCGCGAGCGGGGACACCTGCGAGCGGCGATTGCTCCCGGATCGACGGTCGACGGCGACGTGGCCTGCGTCTCCGTAGCTGCGGCGCTTCTCTGGTGTGCGGGCACGGGGATGGACGCGGTCGTCTGCTCGGTCGGACCCGGAATCGTCGGCACGAACAGCCGAATGGGGCACGGCGGCGTGGCGGCGGCAGAGGCCGCCAACGCGACGAGCGCCCTCGGTGGAACCCCGATTCTCGCGCCGCGCCTGTCAGACGGCGACGAACGCGACCGCCATCGTGGCGTCTCCCACCACACGCTCGCGGCGATCGAGCTTTCCCTGGGCGCCGTGAGGATCGCCTGGCCGGCCGGGCGCCCCGTTCCAACCGAGGTCGGTGCGGTGGAGGAAGTGGACGTGAGCGGCTGGGAAGAGGCCTGCGCTGCTCTTCCCCTGGCTCACATGGGTCGCGGGCCGGCCGAGGATCCGGCGTTCTTTGCGGCCGCGTTCGCGGCCGGGCGCCTCGCCAGAAGCCTTCTCGCCTAGGTATCTTTCGCGGCCCCTCGATGCAAGTCGGCGTCGTCAAAGAGATCAAGCCGGACGAGCACCGCGTGGCTCTCACGCCCGCGGGCGCCGTCGAGCTGCGCCGGCGCGGTCATGACGTCCTCGTCGAGCAGGGCGCCGGGGAGGGGAGCGCCCTCCCCGACTCCCTCTACGAGGCCGTCGGCGCGCGCATCAGGTCGGTGGACGACGTGTGGGAGAGCTCGGACCTCGTGCTCAAGGTCAAGGAGCCGCTTCCGGACGAGTTCGGCCGCCTCCGAGAGGGACTGGTGCTCTTCACCTACCTCCACCTGGCTGCCGACGAGCGCCTGACGCGCGCTCTCCTCGAGAGCGGGGCGATCTGCATCGCCTACGAGACGGTCGAGACCGACGACCGGCACCTGCCGCTGCTTGCGCCCATGAGCGAGGTGGCCGGGCGACTCGCCACACAGATGGGCGCCTGGGCGCTCGAGAAGGCCCAGGGCGGCCGCGGCATCCTCCTCGGCGGCGTTCCAGGCGTCCCCCCTTCGAAGGTGGTCGTGCTCGGCGGCGGCATCGTCGGCTACAACGCGGCGCTCATCGCCGTCGGCATGCAGGCCGACGTCTGGATCCTCGACAAGTCGGTCGACCGGATGCGCGACCTGGAGATGATGCTCGACGGCCGCATCACGCTCGCCATGTCGAACCAGCTCGCCATCGAGGAGACGGTCGCCACCGCCGATCTCATCATCGGCGCGGTCCTGATCCCGGGCGCAAGGGCCCCGAAGCTCATCACCCGGCCAATGCTGGGCGGGCTGAAGCCCGGCGCCGTGCTGGTCGACGTCTCCATCGACCAGGGTGGCTGCTTCGAGACGTCGCACCCCACGACCCACTCCGATCCGATCTTCGAGGTGGACGGAATCGTGCACTACTGCGTCTCGAACATGCCCGGCGCAGTTCCGATCACCTCCACTTACGCGCTGACGAACGTGACCCTGCCTTACGCCGAGCTGATCGCGGACTACGGCGTCCGGGAGGCGATTGCCGGCAGCGCCCCGCTGGCGCGCGGCGTCAACGTCTTCGAGGGAAAGCTCACGTACGAGGCGGTCGCAGAGGCGCACGGCCTCGACTACTCGCCGCTGGACGAAGTGTTGCCCCTCGAGGCCGTCTAGTCCGAGGAGGACTCGGTCTGCGCCTGCTCGGGCTTCTTGTCCGACTTCCCGCCGGGCGAGAGCCTGATGACGGCCCACGTCACTCCGGCGGCGAGCGCCATTACCGCGGCAATCCAAACGAGGATGCCGAACAAGCCCAGGATCGTGTCCATCTCCGCACTAGAATAGCCCGGTGCCGCGCGCGTGCGTGATCGTGCTGGACGCGGTTGGCGCGGGTGAGCTGCCGGATGCGGCGGACTACGGGGACGAGGGCTCGAACACGCTCGCCAACGTGGCCCGAGCGGTCGGTGGTCTCGACCTTCCCAACCTGGAACAGCTCGGCCTCGGGAACGTCGAGGAGCTCGAGGGCTGCCCGCCGCAGCCCGAAGCCCCCGCTCTCGCGGGGAGGCTCGTCGAGCGGTCGAAAGGAAAGGACACCACGACCGGCCACTGGGAGCTGATGGGGATCGTCACCCCCGAGCCGATGCCCACGTATCCGCACGGCTTCCCCTTCGAGATCATCGAGGAGTTCGCCCATCGCACCGGTCGCGGCGTGCTCGGGAACAAGGCCGCGTCCGGAACGGAGATCATCGAGGAGCTCGGCGAGGAGCATCAGGACACGGGCAAATGGATCGTCTACACGTCGGCGGACTCCGTCTTCCAGATCGCCGCGCACGAGGAGACCATTCCGCTCGAGGAGCTCTACGACGCGTCCAGGACCGCCCGCGAGATCCTGACGGGAAAGCATGCGGTCGGCCGGGTGATCGCGAGACCCTTCGTCGGGGAGCCCGGCAACTACGTGCGCACGCCCAACCGCCACGACTTCTCGCTCAAGCCCAGACAGCCGAACTACCTGACGCTGATCCGGGAGGCCGGGTCCGAGGTGCACGGCGTGGGCAAGATCCACGACATCTTCGCCGGCGTCGACATCGATCACTCGCATCCGACGAAGTCGAACATCGACGGGATCAAGCAGACCGAGATGCTTCTCCGTGAAGTCGACGAGGGCCTCATCTTCGTCAACCTCGTCGAGACGGACATGCTCTGGGGGCACCGGAACGACCCCGTCAACTTCCATCGCTGCCTGCAGGACTTCGATCGCCGCCTGCCCGACCTGCTCGACGCGCTGCGGCCCAAGGATCTCTTCATCCTCACCTCCGACCACGGGTGCGACCCGACGACCCCGTCGACCGACCATTCGCGCGAGCATGCGCTCCTCGTGGCGTACGTCGAGGGCAAGAACGCGGCCGGCGCCGTCCACGAGGGCGAGTTCGCCGACGTCGGAGCGACCGTCAACGCCTGGCTCGGCGGCAAGCCACCGTCCCGCGGGATCCCCGGCACCTCCGTCCTCGAGCAGTGACCGCTTCGGTGGGCGCGACGATTCGCCCGGCCGAGCTGATCCAGCGCAAGCGTGACGGCGGCGAGCTCTCGGCGGACGAGATCGGCGAGCTCGTGCTCGCCTACGCCCGGGATGAGGTTCCCGACTATCAGATGGCCGCGTTCTGCATGGCGGTCTACTTCCAAGGGCTGACCCCCGGCGAGACGCACGCGCTGACCGACGCGATGGTGCGAAGCGGCGAGACCGTCGACCTGTCGCCGCTCGGGCGCAAGGTGGTCGACAAGCACTCAACCGGCGGAGTGGGGGACAAGACCTCCATCGCTCTCGCCCCGGTCGTCGCAGCGTGCGGGGTCCCTTTCGCAAAGATGAGCGGGCGGGGGCTCGGACACACAGGCGGTACGCTCGACAAGCTCGAGGCCATCCCCGGATTCAACGTCGAGCTGGACATGGACGCGTTTCTCCGCCAGGTCGCCGAGATCGGAATGGCGATCATCGGCCAGACCGCGGAGCTCGTCCCGGCGGACAAGCGGCTCTACGCGCTTCGTGACGTGACGGCGACCGTCGACATCATCCCCCTGATCGCCTCGTCGATCATGTCGAAGAAGATCGCCGGCGGGGCCGACGCGATCGTGCTCGACGTGAAGGTCGGCGACGGCGCCTTCATGAAGACGCTCGAGTCGGCCCGGGAGCTGGCCGAGGCGATGCGCGAGCTCGGCGTCCGCGCGGGCCGCGAGGTCGTTTGCGAGTTGACGGACATGAACCAGCCGCTTGGGCGCGCGGTCGGAAACGCGCTCGAGATCCGCGAGGCCGTCGACACCTTGCGCGGTGAGGGCCCGCAGGACCTCCTAGAGCTCGTCCTGGGCGCCAGCGGGCATCTGCTCGCGCTCTCCGATCTCCGAGTGGACCAGGCCGAAGGCAGACGCCGCGCGGAGGAAGCGCTCGCGAGCGGAGCCGCGCTCGAGCTCTACGAGCGCTGGGTGCGTGCGCAGGGGGGCGACCCCGCAGTCGAGGTCCTGCCGGCGGCGCCCGTGGTCCGGGCGGTTCCGGCTCCGGGAGACGGCTTCGTCCAGGGGATCGCGGCGACGGCGATCGGGGAGGTGGCTCTCCACCTCGGCGCGGGCCGCGTCCGCAAGGATGACGAGATCGACCACGCGGTCGGGATCGTCTGCCTCGCGAAGCGCGGCGACCTGGTGGAAACAGGCTCGTCTCTCGCGGAGGTCCACGCGCGGTCGGACGAGGCGGCCGAGCGGGCCCTCCCGGAGGTGACCGAGGCCTACCGGCTCGGTCCGGAGCAGCCCGAGCGGCGTCCGATCGTGCTGGAAGTCATCGCCTGACGGGGAGGCGATTCCGATGCCCGAGCTTCCGGAGGTCGAGACGATTCGTGCCCGGCTCGAGCCACGCCTCACCGGCCGCACTTTCGAGCGCGTGGTGATCGCCGATCCGAGGCTCACGCGACCCGAGCCGCCCGAGCTGGTGGCGGCCGAGCTGGAAGGCGAGCAGGTCCGCTCCGTTGGCCGTCGTGGCAAGTATCTGATCGTCGAGTTCGAGAGCGGGCGGCACCTCCTCATCCATCTCCGTATGACGGGCAACGTGCAGCACCCCGCTTCGGGAGGTTTGGAAGCCGACCCGCACCGACGTGCTGTTGTCAGATTAGACGACGGATCGGACGTCGCCTACCGCGATGTCCGGCGCTTCGGCACCTGGGAGCTGCTCGAGCCTGGAGAGTTAGACGGGTACTTCGCGGCCCGCCGGCTGGGTGGCGAGCCC
This sequence comes from Actinomycetota bacterium, assembly GCA_020029625.1. Taxonomy (GTDB): domain Bacteria; phylum Actinomycetota; class Thermoleophilia; order Gaiellales; family Gaiellaceae; genus JAIBJP01. The sequence continues at coordinate 23,889 of JAIBJP010000012.1, forward strand.
CTGGAGCGGCAATTCACCGTGCGTGCTCTCGAGAGGGCGTTCGCGGGCCGGCGCGCGCCGATCAAGGCCGCCCTGCTCGACCAGCGGGCTGCCGCCGGCGTGGGCAACATCTATGCGGACGAGGCGCTATGGCGGGCGCGCATCCACCCGCTTCGTCCGGCGGGCAGCCTGACGAGAGTGGAGCTGGCCGCCCTCAGGAAGGGAATCAGGCAGGCACTCCAGATGGGGATCACGCGGCAGGGCGCGACCCTCCGGGACTACAGCGATCCCGACGGCGCCCGAGGCCGCATGCAGGACGAGTTCCGCGTCTACGGCCGGGTCGGCCAGCCGTGCGACCGGTGCGGCACGGCGATCGAGAAGATCCGCGCTGGCGGCAGGGGGACCTGGTTCTGTCCCAACTGCCAGCAACTCCGCCCCGGCTAGGATCGTCCTCGTGGAGCCGTGGGGAAGCGAGCTGAGGGGGCGGGTCGACGAGCACGAGCTCGAGAGCGAGGTGCTCCGAGACAACCCGCTCGGAGACCCGCATCGCCGGCCGCTCTGGATCTACCTTCCGCCCGGATACGACGATGAGCCCGACCGGCGCTACCCCTCCATCTACGTCATTCAGGGCCTCACGGGACAGCTCGACATGTGGCGAAACCGAGCGCCCTTCCGCAGAAACCTCCCGGAACTGGCCGACGAGCTCTTCGCAACGGAGGAAGCGCCGCCGACGATCCTGGTCTACGTCGACTGCTGGACGTCGCTCGGCGGGAGCCAATTCCTCGATTCTCCGGGCACCGGCCGCTACCACACCTACCTCTGCGACGAAATCGTCCGGTGGGTGGACGCGAACTACCGAACGCTTCCCGCGCCGGAGCACCGTGGCATCGCCGGAAAGTCCAGCGGCGGCTACGGGGCGATGGTCACGCCGATGCTTCGTCCGGATCTTTTCGGCGGTCTCGCCACTCATGCCGGGGACGCGCTCTTCGAGACCTGCTATCTGCCCGAGATCGGCGAGGCCGCGCGTGCTCTCCGGGACGAGTACGACGGGTCTTACGAGCGCTTCTGGGAGGACTTCCGCTCGAGGCCCGCGTTCTCGAAGGACTCCGATCACGTTCTCCTCGACTCGTGGTGCATGGCCGCGTGCTACTCGGCCGACGAGGACGGCACCGTCAACCTCGTCTTCGAGACCGCGACGGGTCGTCTCGTCCCCGAGGTCTGGGAGCGCTGGCTCGCGTGGGATCCGGT
>JAIBJP010000043.1 GCA_020029625.1 Actinomycetota bacterium
CCGGATAGCCGCCGCCCTGCGCGAGAATCTTCGCCGCCAGAACGGCTGCGTTCCGGGCTCCGTTGAGCGAGACGCACGCCACGGGCACCCCGGGCGGCATCTGGACGATCGCGAGGATCGCGTCCAGCCCTCCGGCGGCGCTCTTGGACGACGTCAGCGGCACACCGATCACGGGCAGTTCCGTGTAGGCGGCGACGGCGCCCGGGAGCGCCGCGGACATGCCGGCGCCGGCGATGATCACGCGGACGCCGCGGAACGCCGCAGTGGAACCGTACTCGGCCACCCCTCGTGGGTCCCGATGAGCCGAGAGCACGCGGAGCTCGTTCGAGATGCCGCGTTCGTCGAGCTCCTCGACCGCAGGCTCGATCAGCTCCCGGTCGGATTCCGAGCCGATGAGGATGCCAACGAGCGGCCCTGCGTCCTCGAACTCCTCGAGGACCGGGAACGGCACCTCCTGAAGGCGCTGCTCAGCCTGGGACACGGACAGCCCTCAGGGCAACGTCCCGGCGGAACTGAGCGCCGGGGAAGTCGATGCGCTCCACGGCGGCGTACGCATGCTCTCGCGCTTCCGCCACGGATCCGCCGAGCCCGATCACGTTCAGGACGCGACCGCCGGCGCTGACCAGGCGGCCGTCGCGGACGGCGGTTCCCGCGTGGAAGACCAGCGCCCCGCCTGCCTCGGCGTCCTCGATGCCGCGAATCTGCACCCCAGCCTGGGGCGCGTCGGGATACCCGGCCGCGGCGAGCACGACGCTCACTGCCGCTTCGGGCCCGGCCGAGAGCTCCACTCCTCCGAGCGCTCCCCCGGCCGCCCCCGCGAGGGCTCCGAGGAAGTCGCCCTCGAGCCGAGGCAGAATCGCCTGGGTCTCCGGGTCTCCGAAGCGGCAATTGAACTCGAGCACGCGCGGCCCGTCGCCGGTCAGCATCAGGCCTGCGTAGAGCAGGCCGATGAAAGGCGTGCCGCGGGCCGCGAGCTCGGCCAGGACCGGGCGGTGCACCGTCTCGACGAGCTCGTCGATCTCGTCCGGGCGGAGGAACGGCGTCGGCGAATAGCTCCCCATTCCGCCCGTGTTCGGTCCCTCGTCACCGTCGAGCAGCCGCTTGAAGTCCTGTGCGGGTGCGAGCGGGATCGTGTCCACGCCGTCTGTGAGCGCGAAGAGCGACACCTCCTCGCCCTCTAGCAGCTCCTCGACGACAACGCTGTCGCCGAGCGCGCGCGCCTGCTCCCAGGCTGCGTCGGCTTCGGCCTGCGTCCGGCAGACGAAGACGCCCTTGCCGGCGGCGAGCCCGTCCGCTTTGACGACGCAGGGGGCGCGCACCGCAGCCAGCTCGGCTGCGGTCGGAACGCCCGCCGCTTCCATGATCTCCTTGGCGAACGACTTCGACCCCTCGATGCGGGCGGCTGCGGCGCCGGGACCGAAGACGGTGACGCCTGCACGACGCAGGTGGTCCGCGACCCCCGCCACGAGTGGGGCCTCGGGGCCGATCACGACGAGGTCGAGCTCGTGCTCCCGGCAGAGCCCGAGCAGGCCTTCGACGTCGTTCATCCGAATGGGATGGCAGTGCGCGAGCGCAGCGATGCCCGGGTTTCCGGGGGCGGCGTGCAGCTCTGCGAGGGCGTCGCTCTGGGCGAGCTTCCATGCGAGCGCGTGCTCTCGCCCGCCCGAGCCGACTACCAAGACCTTCATCCCCGCGAGTCTAGTGGGTCGTTCGGTCGCGTTTTCGCCATTTCTGGCGCGTGAAAAGCAAGCCAGGCAAGGACGCAGGGAAGCCCGCGTACTGACTGTAAGTACGCGGGTGGCCGAGGACGCAGCGTAGCGATGCTTTGCAGCCGCCAGAATCCGAAAGGCACGGCCGAGCGAGCCACTCAAAACGGGTTTCGGGTGGTTTGAAGGAGGCGCCAAAGGCGGTATTGAGCGCGTATGAGCGAACCGGGCCTCGACCGCCACGAGTGGGAAACCGAGTGGGAGCAGCTCGAGCCCGACCTGGAGGACTCGCCCTCCGAGGCTCTGCACGAGCTCGACGATCTCATCGCCCGGATGCTCACCGAGGCCGGTTATCCACTCGACACACAGGATCCGGTCGATGACGAGGGCATCGATCCAGAGGTCATGACCTCCTTCGTCGCCGCCCGAGAGATCACGCGGCAGGTCGATCGGGGAGACGACGTCGATCCGGGCGACGTGGCGCAGGCGGTCAACTACTACCGCGAGCTCTACGAGCACCTCATCGGTCGCGAGATCGACCTCAGCTAGACGCCTTCATCCGTCGGCTTCATCCGTCGGAGTCTCGCGCATTAGGATTGGCCTCCCACCAGGACGAGGAGGCATTTCTTGGCGACGAAGACTGCGACAACCGACCTCGACGCGTTCGTCGAGGCGGAGGGACGTGACGAAGAGGTCGCGCGCGTTCGGGAGCAGATCGACCGCGACGGGATTACCTACATCTACTACCAGTTCCCCTCGGTCACCGGCCGGATCATGGGCAAGGGCGTCCCCGCGACTCACTGGGAGACGATGGCCCGCAAAGGTTTTCAGCTCGTCTACGGCGCCACGGCCAACCTCTTCACCGACCGCCACGGCAACTACATCGGCTACGGGCCCGAAGCCGCAGAGCTCGTCGGCATCCCGGAGCCCGAGACCTTCATGCAGCTTCCGTGGGAACAGACCGGCGACGCCAAGGTCGCGCGCGTCTGGTGCCTGTGCTTCCGGAACCGCGAGGAGCGCGACGACCCCGGTGGCTTCCTCACCTCCGATTGCCGCGGCAACCTGATCCGCCTCCAGCAGGAATTCGAGGAGGACACCGGTCTTCACCTCCGGGCCGGCACCGAGCCGGAGATGATGTGGCTGAAGCTCAACGACGACGGCACGCCGTCGGTCGAGGGCGTAACCAAGCCCTACTGTTACCACATCGACCAGTTCTCAGAGCTTCAGCCGATCATCAACAGGGTGATCGACTACGGGCAGAAGATGGGACTCGACATGATCCAGGGCGACCACGAGGACGCGCCCGGCCAGATCGAGCTCAACTTCGGCTTCGACCGCGCGGAGACGACGGCCGACAACCTCTCCACCTTCCGCCAGATCTGTAAGCAGGTCGGCCGGGAGCTCGGGGCCTTCCCCTGCTTCATGCCGAAGCCGTTCATGAACGTCTCGGCCAACGGCTGCCACCACAACATCTCCATCTGGCGGGGGGATGAGAACGTCTTCATGCCCGAGACCGCGGACGCCCAGAAGCCGGGGCAGATCGGCCTTTACGCCATCGGCGGCATCCTCGCCCACCAGCCGGCCCTGACCGCGCTCACGTGTTCGACGATCAACTCGTACCGGCGGCTCTGGGACACGGGCTTCTGGGCCCCCGTGTTCGCCGACTGGGGCTATCAGAACCGCACGACCGCGCTGCGCGTCTCCGCACCCGGCCGCTTCGAGTACCGGGCCGTCGATTCGGCGGTGAACCCGTACCTCTCGCTCGCGAGCTTGATCGCGGCGATGCGGGACGGCATCGAGCGCAAACTCGATCCGGGCGAGCCCGAGGAGCGGAACATCTACGAGGCGATGGAGGCGGGCAAGGAGGTCAAGCGCCTGCCCATGACCTTCGGTGCGGCGCTCGACGCTCTCGAGGCCGACGAAGTGGTCAAGTCTGCCCTTCCAGGTGACATGTACCGTGTGTTCATGCACTACAAGCGCGACGAATGGGAGCGCCATTGCGCCCAGGTGAGCGACTGGGACCTGCAGGAATACCTGGACGTGCTTCCGTAGGGCAGGAACGCTAAATGTGCGGAATTGCAGGTATTATCTATCGGGACGGCACTCGGGACGTCGGCCGCGACATGACCCGCATGCTCCAGTCGATGAAGCACCGCGGCCCGGACTCGACGGGCTACGCCCTCTACGGGCAGCCCCACGACGGACAGGTCGTGATGCGCTACACGCTCGCCGATGCGAACACGCCTCGCGACTTCGAGTTCGACGACCGCATCCAGCGCCACCAGACGCAGGTCGTCACGCGCCTCAAGGCTGCCGGCGCCCGGATCGACGACGTGGAGCCCGAGACGGAGTACGCCTACCGGACGACGCTCACATACGGGGGCGACCTCAAGGATCTGACTGACCGGATCGAGGACATTCCCGACGCCGAAGTGCTCTCGATCGGCCGCTCGCTCGAGATCATCAAGGATCTCGGCGATGCGGAAACCGTCTCCGAGCAGTACGGGCTAGGCGGCTTCCAGGGGACACACGCGATCGGCCACGTGCGCATGGCGACCGAGTCCGACGTCGACATCTCCGGAGCCCACCCTTACTGGGCGTATCCCTTCTCCGACATCGCCGTCGTCCACAACGGCCAGCTGACCAACTACTTCCAGTGGAAGCGCCGGCTCGAGCGATCGGGGCATCGCTTCCAGTCGGAGTGCGACTCGGAGATCATCGCTGTCTACCTCGCCGAGAAGATGAGCGAGGGAGCCGACCTCGAGCAGGCGATGCAGCAGTCGCTCGAGGAGCTCGACGGCGTGTTCACCTACATCGCGGTCACCGCGGACGCGCTCGGGGTGGCGAAGGACGAGATGGCCGCCAAGCCGCTCGTCCTCTACGAAGCCGACGACGTCGTCGCGCTCGCCTCCGAGGAGATCGCCATCCGCGCAATCGTCGACCACGAGATCGACACCTACGACCCGTACGAGGGCATTGTGATGGCGTGGCAGAGGTAGGAGAGCGGCGCATCACGTACGACGCTCGGGGGCTCGCCGAGCCGCTGGCGGACGCGCCGAATGTCGCACGAGTCGAGAACGGGACGGCGACCTTCGACGCACACGACCTGACCACGCGCCAGATCAACCTCGAGCTTCGCCGGCTCCTCTATGAGGAGGGGGTCAAGGAGGTCACGGTCGAGAATCCGGGCGCCAAGCACTCGCTCGGGGTCGGGATCCTGACCCGCTGCAAGATCAACTTCGAGGGCTCCCTGGGCTACTTCGGCTGCGGCCTGATCGACGGGCCGGAGATCCACATCAGCGGCAGGGTCGGCTGGTCGGCCTGCGAGAACATGATGTCGGGGGTCGTCGTGATCGAGAGCAACGCCGGCTCGCTGACCGGCGCGGCCATGCGCGGCGGCGATCTGGTCGTCAAGGGCCAGGTCGGGGCGCGCTCCGGCATCGACCAGAAGGGCGGGACGATCATCGTCCTCGGCGACGCGGGCTCGATGACCGGCTTCATGATGCAGCGCGGTAGGCAGATTCTCTGCGGCAACGTCGGCCCGGGCCTCGGCGACTCGATGTACGACGGGACGATCTACGTCGGCGGCAAGGTGAAGTCGCTCGGGATCGACTGCATTCCCGGCGAGTGGGACGAGACCGACACCGAGTTCATCCAGCGCAAGTTCAGGATCTACGGGCTCGGCGATCCGCCCGAGTTCCGGAAGTTCGTGTGCGGCAAGATGCTCTACAACTACGACAACCTCGAGCCTGCCGAAAGGAAGCTGGTCCTGTGACCACGAGCGACCGCTACGACTCCGTCGGCGACAACTATGGCAAGCGGCAGCCCGACCGGCGTACGGTGCTGGGGCGCAGCCCGATCTTCACCCCGGAGGTCATCAACGACATCCACATGAAGGCCGAGCTGGGCCGTTACCGCATGCGCGGCTTCTCCGCGTTCAAGCGCATGCCGGGCTGGGACGAGCTCATGTTCCTGCCGGGGACGCTGACGCGGTTCGTGATCGAGGGCTACCGCGAGAAGTGCGTGACCAAGACGGTGCTCGGCGCCCGCTTCGCCAGGAATCCGATCGAGCTCGACATTCCCGTCTACATCACCGGGATGAGCTTCGGCGCGCTCTCGCTCGAAGCGAAGATGGCGCTCGCCAAGGGCGCCTCGATGGCGGGGACGGCCACCTGCTCCGGGGAGGGCGGGATGATTCCGCCCGAGCGCGACCTCTCGACGAAGTGGTACTACCAGTGCATCCAGAGCCGGTACGGGTTCAACCCGCACCACCTGATGCTGGCAGACGCCTGTGAGTTCTTCATCGGGCAAGGCTGCAAGGTCGGCCTCGGCGGTCACCTCATGGGCCAGAAAGTGACCGAGCAGGTGGCCGAGATGCGCTCGCTTCCGGCGGGAATCGACCAGCGCTCGCCGGCGCGCCACCCTGACTGGCTTGGTCCGGACGATCTCTCGCTCAAGGTGCAGGAGATCCGCGAGGCGACCGACTACCGCATTCCGATCCAGCTCAAGCTCGGCGCGGCGCGCGTTTACGACGACGTGCGCATGGCGGCCAAGTGCGGGCCGGACATCATCTACCTGGACGGCGCCGAGGGCGGGACCGGCGCGGGGCCGCACGTCGCCTCCGAGGAGACTGGGATTCCGCTGATGGCGGCGATCCCGGAGGCGCGACGCGCGCTCGAGGACGTCGGCCTGGCGGACGAGATCGACCTCGTCGTCGCGGGCGGGATCCGCAACGGCGGCGACGTCGCCAAGGCCCTCTCCCTGGGCGCGAAGGCGGTGGCAATCGGGCACGCAGCGCTGATGGCGCTCAACTGCAACAAGGAGATCCCCGGCGTCACCGACTACGAGGGCACGATCGGAGTCCCGGCCGGCGAGTGCTACCACTGTCACACCGGGCGCTGCCCCGTCGGGATCACGACGCAGGATCCCGAGCTCCGCAAGCGGCTCATCGTCGACGAGGCCGCCGAGCGCGTCTACAACTTCCTGCACACGCTGACGCTCGAGGTGCAGATGCTGGCGCGGGCGTGCGGGAAGACCGACGTGCACTCGCTCGAGCCCGAGGATCTCTGCGCCCTGACGGTCGAGGCCGCGGCGATGGCCAAGGTTCCGCTCGCCGGGACGAACTGGGTGCCCGGTATCACCGAGGACCGGGCGCTCGAGGAGATCAAGCGCATGTTGGAGAAGCACCTCGAGTACCCCGTCGACTATCTGCCCGAGCAGCCGGCCGAATTCGCCGGCGCCGGAGAGGACTAAGTTTGGCGTGATGGCCGAGCGCGGCGAGCCCGAGAAGATCCACGACATCGACGCCGAGTACCTGGCGGGGCAGCGTTTCCCCTACCAGGAGGACATGTCGCTCATCGAGGACGTCGACCTCGAAGCCGCCACCCCCGGCCAGGACCTCAACTGGCTCGAGGACGTCGAGCTGCTCGAGGAGGAAGGCACGCCGGCCGTCTTCGATCGTTACTCGAACTCCTTCATCCGCATCTACTTCAAGATCCCGCAGGGGAGGGAGAACGAGATCGCCCGCAGGGTGCTCGTCAAGCACCTGCAGTCGGGGAACTCGTACGGCATTCAGCTGAAGGAGAAGCACACGAAGTTCCCCCAGCCCGAGCTCGGCCCATGGGTGGCCGACTCGAAGACGGTTGGCGCGAACTACGAGCCCCCCGTCCTCGAGGGCTGGGAACCGCCGGCGCACTAGCTCAGGCGACTCTCATCATCCCCTCATGTTCGCGGCCTAAGGTTGGTCGAGGAATGAAACTCGCTGTCGAGGCCCACGGGCTTTCAAAGTCGTACGGCGCCCTGCGGGCCGTCGACAGGCTCGAGCTCGAGGTTCCTGCGGGCATCGTGCTCGGCTTCCTCGGTCCGAACGGAGCCGGCAAGACGACCGCGATCCGGATGCTGACGACGATCCTCTCGCCGACCGAGGGATCGTTCACGGTGGCGGGGGTGCCGCACACGCGGCCGCTCGAGATCCGGAGCCGCATCGGTGTCCTCCCCGAGAGCGCCGGCTATCCCGACCGCCAGACCGGAGAGGAATTTCTTCGGTACCACGCACGGCTCTTCGGCCACTCGCGCTCATCTGCGCGTGACACGGCCGCCGCCCTCCTCGGCGAGGTGGGGCTGGCCTCGCGCGGCCGCACGTTCATCGGGGGTTACAGCCGGGGGATGCGCCAGAGGCTGGGCATCGCTCGCGCGCTCGTCAACGATCCGGAGGTCGTCTTCCTCGACGAGCCGACGCTCGGACTCGACCCCGCCGGCCAGCGGCAGATGCTCGGGCTCGTCCAACGAATCACGCAGGAGCGCGGCGCCACGGTTCTCCTCAGCACGCATCTTCTCGCCGAGGTCGAAGAGGTGTGCTCGCAGGTCGTGATCCTCAATCGCGGCCGAGTGGTCGCAGAGGGGACGGTCGCCGATGTCGCCCGGCAGGCAGCCGCTCCCAGGCGGGCCCGCCTCCGCGTTGCCCCCGACCGCACAGGCCCGGCCCTGGCCGCTCTCTCCAACGGCGGAAAGCTGATGGCAGCCGAGCTGCGGCCTGGCGAGCTCGAGCTCACCTTCTCTGCCGAGGCGGATCCGGAGGCCATGTCCGGGGAGGCGTTCCGACGTCTGCTGAGCGCCGAGGTTGCCGTGCTCGGCTTCGAGCTCGAGGGCGGACGCCTGAGCGATGCGTTTCTCGCCATGACGGAGAGCGCGTGAGCGCGATCGCTGCTCGGCCGGTGAAGCGAGCCTGGCCGCTCGTCGCGGAGCAGGAGCTGCGCGATCTGTGGCTCGCCGGCAGAGGGCTGCCCTTGATCTTCGCCTACAGCCTCCTCCTCAGCGTGATCACCTACCTCGTCGCCACCAACACGGCGCTGAACTTCCTCGAGCAGCGTGAGTCGGTCAACCTGACGCTGCAAGTCGCGGTGGCAGCCGGTTCCCTCCTCGTCCTGCTCGGGGCAGCGGACGCAATCAGCGGCGAGCGCGAGCGCGGCACTCTCGAAAGCCTCCTTCTCTCACCGGCTTCTCGGCTCAGCCTCGTGGTCGGCAAAGGGATTGCCGCCTTGTCGATCTGGGTTGTGGCTTTCCTCGTCGCAATTCCGTACATCTCGTTCCTGGGGAGAGGTGTCGGAGTCGTTGGCCTGGCGATCGGCAACGGATTGCTCGTCGGCATTCTCCTCGCTCTCTTCCTCGCCGGTCTCGGACTGCTCATGAGCGCGCTCTCGAGCTCGAATCGGTTCAGTCTTTCCGTCGCTCTGTTCGCCCTCCTCGCGCTCTTCGCACCGACCCAGCTTCCGAGCGGGGCACAACAGAGCTGGGTCGGAGATCTGTTGCTCCGGATCGATCCCATCTCATCGGGTTTGCATTACCTGGGGAGGGTGATCGTGGACGGGCACAGCGCCGGTCAGGAGCTGAGCTGGCTCATCGGGCCGGCGGTCGCCGCGGCGCTTGCAGTGGCGGGCGCCTTGGCCGCCTCGCGGTGGCTCAACCTGCGCGGAGGCCCGAGCTAGTGAGGCGCGCCGTCTTCCTCGTCCCGCTCCTGGCGGCCCTCTGCCTGGCGGCCTCGGCCGGAGCGGCGACCGTGCAGCTCGACCGGACGCATGTGTCCACCGGCATCGGCAAGAAGTTCACATTCACGACGACGGTTCGAAACGAAGGCGAGCAGGCCTTGAGCGGCCTGGTCGCTTCCCTTAATGTGCTCAGCTCGGACCCAGGCGTCTACGTCGATCCCGAGGACTGGTCCTCGCACCGCACCCGCTATCTCGCGCCCATCCCGGCCCAGGGCGAGACGAAGATCAGCTGGACGGTGACGGCAGTGAACGGCGGCAGCATCACCATCTTCGTAACGATCCTGCCCCGGCACGGCTCCGGCTCCATTGCAGTCAGCGAGCCGCTCAGAGTGGACATCGCGAAGCGCCGCACGCTGAACTCGGGAGGCGTCCTCCCGCTCGCTCTCGGCCTGCCGGCTCTACTGGGATTGAGCGTTCTCGGGACGCGGGTGCGCCGCCGCCGCTCCAGGGTCTAGGAGCTAACGCACAGGCTTTTCCATTCGCGCTCGGGATGGCAGACTCGCGCCATGGATTACCGGATGCACATCGGCGGGGCGTGGGTCGCGAGCGAGTCCGGCGCGACGATGGAGTCGACCAGCCCGGCGACGGGCGAAAGCATCGGATCCGTACCGGAGGGAACCCGGCAGGACGCCCAGAGGGCTGTCGCAGCCGCCAACTCGGCCTGGCGCGAATGGGCGGCTCGCTCCGCGTTCGAGCGGGCGAAAGCGCTGGAGCGGACCGCAGACCTGGTCGCCGAGCGCCGCGACGACCTCGCCCGCACGCTGGCGCTCGACCAGGGGAAGCCGCTCCATACCGAGGCGTACGACGAGGTCGGGGAGCTGGAGGAGTACTTCCGTATGGCGGCAGCCGACGCGACGCGGATCGAAGGGCTGATGCCGCCTTCCGTGGACGCAGCCAAGCGCGTCTTCGTCTACCGCGTGCCGCGAGGGGTCGTCGGCGCAGTGACTCCCTGGAACTGGCCCTACACGATGCCGGCGGAGATCCTGGCGCCCGCGCTCGCCGCCGGAAACGCGGTGGTCTGGTCTCCGGCCGCGTCGACCTCGGTCTGCGCGGTCAAGCTCGCGGAGTGCATCGTCGACGCGGAGCTTCCTGCAGGCACGTTCAACCTGGTCACCGGGCCCGGGACCGTCGTCGGCGACGAGATCGTCGCCAGCCCGGGCACCCACGCGATCGGGTTCATCGGCTCCACCGCGACGGGCTACAAGATCGCCGAGCGCGCCGCTGGGAAGGCCCTCTTGCTCGAGATGGGCGGCAACGGGCCCGTTGTCGTGCTCGACGATGCCGACGTCGACAAGGCCGTCGAGGCCAGCGTGACTGCCTCCTTTCTCTGCGCGGGGCAGAGCTGCACGGCCGGCGAGCTCTTTCTCGTTCACGAGGCCGTCCACGATGAGTTTCGCGACAAGGTGACCGAGCGGACGCGGGAGGTCAAGCTCGGCGATCCCTTCGACGTGGCGACGAACATGGGCCCGCTGAACAACGAGCCTGTCGCGGCGAAGATGGACGAGCACGTGCGGGACGCGCTCGATCGCGGCGCGGAGCTCGTCGCCGGCGGGGCCCGCGCGAGCGGGTTCCCGACCCAGCTCTACTACGAGCCGACGGTGCTCGATCGCGTCAGCGAGGAGATGGAGGTCGCCAGAGACGAGACTTTCGGCCCGATCGTTCCTATCCGGACGATTCGGAGCGAGGACGACGCGCTCGCGACGATCGAGGAATCGCCGTACGGACTCCTCGCGGCAGTGTTCACGCGCGATCTCGCTCGAGGGCTTCGCTTCGCGGAGGCCGCGCGGGCCGGGTGGGTCAACGTCAACGCGTCTTCGAACTACTGGGAGACGCATCTCCCCTTCGGCGGCCGCGCCGGCTCGCGAAGCGGGCTCGGCCGCGTCGGCGGCCGCTTCGCCTTAGCTACTAGCTGTCCTACCCACGGACGTTGTGAACGCGGCTGATCGGAGGGTGCCCTCCGAGCGAGCTGTGGGGTCTGCGCTCGTTGTAATGCTCTAGCCAGTGTGGCAAGGCCCGGTTGCGATGTCGATGCGAGCGATAGGCGAGCCCGTAGGCCCACTCCCGTGCCAGCGTCTGGTGGAAGCGCTCGACCTTGCCGTTGGTGCGGGGGCGGTAGGGCTCGGTCGTCAGGTGCTTGATGCCGCGAGCGGCGAGCAGCTCGCGCAGCGAGCGGTTCTTGACGTAGGCGAAGGCGTTGTCGCTCATCAGCCGCCTCGCACGCACGCCCTGGCGCTCGTAGAAGGCGAGCGCTCGCTCGAGGAAGCCGGTCACGGTCGCTGCCCGCTCGTCGCGGTGGAGCTCGACGTAGGCGAGTCGCGAGTGGTCGTCGACGAGCGCGTGCGAGTAGTCGTAGCCGACCCGCGTCTCGGGGCGCATCCAGCTACGCGAGCGCTGGGAGCGGTCACCGGTGACAGCGTGGCCGGGGCGCTCGAAGCGCGCATAGCGCGAGACGTCCATGTGGAGGAGATCGCCGGGGCAGGGCCACTCGTAGCTGTTGGCCGGCTCCCGCAACGGCCTTGGGGGTCGCGAGATCCCCGCCCGCTGGAGCGGCGACGAGGCGCGGGCCCCAGCCCGTCGCGCGCCGACAGGCGCAGATCCGCTCCTCGAGCTCGGCGGCGAGCTGACGCGGCGAGCGCTGGGGACGGCTCGAGCGATCATGAAGACACGCGAGCGTTGTCCGCGCCTGCGCGCTCGCCCCAGACCAGCGGTGCCACCAGCGGTGCGCAGTAGCCGGCGAGACGCTGAAGGCGGCCGCGGCCGCCTTCAAGCTCGATCCTCCCTCGATTGCCTGCACGAGCGCGAGGCGGCCGGCCAGTCCGAGCTTGGCG
>JAIBJP010000098.1 GCA_020029625.1 Actinomycetota bacterium
AGGAGCTCGCGCTGTGACCGGGAACGGTCAGCCTCTCATCCTGATCGCCGACGACGATCCGGACATCCTCGCTCTCGTCGCGTTCCGACTCGAGCGGGCTGGATACGAGGTCGTCCAGGCGCGGAACGGCGAGGAGGCCATTCAGGTGGCGCTCGCCAGGCGACCGGATCTCGCCGTTATCGACGTGATGATGCCGCGTGTCGACGGCTACGAGGCAACGCGCCAACTGCGCCAGCACGAAGAAACGAGCCGGATGCCCATCATCCTCCTGACCGCGCGCGTGCAAGAGGAGGACATCGCGCGGGGCTTCGACGCCGGCGCCGACGACTACGTCAAGAAGCCCTTCAGCCCTCAGGAGCTCGGCTCGCGCGTGCAGGCAGTTCTCGGGCGCCGATGATCGGCGGCCTGGCCTGGGTCTCGGGAGTGCTTGCGCTCCTGAGCTTCCTTCTCGTCTGCGCACTCGCCGGACGGCGGGTCGCGCTTGCCCACGCCGAGCGCCGCCGGCTCAGCACGGAGGAGCGCCTGCGTCCTCTCGCGCTCGCGCTCGTCGAAGGAGAGTCTGTCGAGCTCCCGCGCTTCGGCGCGTACGAGTCGCGCGCGCTCGCGAGAGTACTAGCGCGCTACGCCCGCCAGGTGAGCGGCACCGCCCTCGCCCACATCGGAGGCTTCTTCGAAGATCGGGGTCACATCGCCCGAGAGGTGGCGCAGCTGGAAAGCCGTCGAGCCTGGCGCAGGGCAAGCGCCGCCCACGCGCTGGGCGGCATGGCTTCGACGAGTGCGACTCCTGCGCTATTGCAAGCACTCGGCGATTCCGACCGGGACGTGGCAGCCGCGGCGGCGAGAAGCCTCGGGCACCTTGGTGCGCTCGACGCGGTCGAGCCGCTCGTCTACGCCCTCGTCGACGGCCGCCTCCCCAGGGCGGTCTCGGCGCAGGCCCTGCTCTCGATCGGACCGGACGCGGTTCCCCGCTTGCGCGGCCTCCTGGCGGACGCCCCGGTCGAGGTGGCGGCCTTCGCCGTCGACCTCATCGGGCTGCTTGGGGAAGCCTCCGACTCGCCGCAGCTGGTGGAGCTCCTGCGGGACACATCGGCGGAAGTGAGAGCGCACGCGGCGCGGGCGCTTGGGCGCCTCGCCGCCCAGGATGCGTCCGACGAGTTGCGTCGAGCCCTCGAGGACCGGATTCCGTTCGTGCGGGTGAACGCGGCCCACGCGCTCGGAGCTATCCGCGACGCATTCGCCGCCCCGGCCCTCGCGCGACAGGCGCGCGGGGACGAGTTTGATCCCGCCGAGGCCGCTGCGCGAGCCCTGGCGCGGGTCTCTCCCGGGGTCCTCGTCGCCGTCGCCGCCGAGCCCGGGTCGGGGCCGCATCTTGCTCAGGCCGTCGACCTCCTTCACGTGCAGACGTGAGGATCTTCGAGGGCGCTCTCGTCCTCTTCTCCCTGATCTCGTTCGGTTACTTCGTCGCGCTGAACGCCGTCTATCTCACCTTCACCGCGATTGCATGGCGAGGGGTGACCTACTATCGGCGGGCCCGCGAGTTCTCCGGGGCCGAGGAGGCGTTCGCCTCCCCGCTGACCCCACCGGTCTCGATCCTCCTTCCGGCCTTCAACGAGGAGGCCGGGATCGTCGAGAGCGTCCGCTCGCTCCTGGCCCTGCGCTATCCGGAGCTCGAGGTGATCGTGGTCAACGACGGATCGACCGACGCGACGCTTCGGCGCCTGACAGAAGCGTTCGATCTCGTGCCGGTCCGCAAGGCTTCGCGCGCCGGGCTTCCGACAGCGCTGGTGCAGGGGAGCTATGCGTCGCGCAAGCACCACGACCTCTGGGTCATCGACAAGGAGAACGGCGGCAAGGCCGACGCGTTGAACGCCGGCATCAACGCCGCGAGATATCCGTACTTCTGCGCCCTCGACGCTGACGCGATGCTCGAGCCGGATGCTCTCCTCCGGGTGGCGAAACCGATCCTCGACGATCCCGACCTCGTCGTGGCAACGGGGGGAATCGTTCGGATCGCGAACGGCTGCCGCATCGAGCACGGGCAGGTCGTGGACGTGGGCTTGCCGCGCAGCCCCCTGGCCACGCTTCAGGTGGTCGAATACCTGCGCGCGTTCCTGGTTGGCCGGATGGGCTGGAGCCGCGCCGGCGCGCTCCTCATCATCTCGGGCGCGTTCGGCCTGTTCCAGCGCAGTGTGGTCGCCGCCGCAGGCGGATATTCGACGACGACTGTCGGGGAAGATGTGGAGCTGGTCGTGCGCCTCCACCGCTACCTCCGCGAGCGGGGAGAGGACTATCGCATCCAGTTCATTCCCGATCCCGTCGCCTGGACCGAAGTGCCCGAGGACATCCGGTCGCTGAGCCGTCAGCGGCGGCGGTGGCAGCGCGGCCTCGTTGAGGCCCTGTGGCGCCATAAGCGAGTGACGCTGAACCCCCGGTTCGGCGTGTTCGGCCTGGTCGCGGTGCCCTCCTTCTTCCTCCTGGAAATCGCCGGGCCCACGATCGAGCTGGTCGGGTACCCCGCCGTGATCGCCGGTTCGGCGCTCGGATATCTCTCCCTTACCTTCCTCCTTGCTTTCGCCGTGCTCGCCGTGCTGGTCGGCGCCGTCCTGTCGGTCTCCGCGCTGGCGCTCGAAGAGTTCAACTTTCGCCGCTACCAGCGGGGCCGGGAAGCGGCCCGGCTCGTGGTCATGGCCCTGGCCGAGAACCTCGGCTACCGCCAGCTGCTCACAGCTTGGCGGGTGCTCGGCCTCGTCGATGTCGCGCGCAGGCGGAGGGGCTGGGGCGAGATGCGCCGCCGCGGGCTCGGCTACGCGCCCGCACGCGGCGAGTCGCGGGGCCGATAGCGGTAACCGAAGCCGCGAACCGTCTCGATCGGGGAATCGCCCGCGGCGGCCGTAGCGATCTTCTGGCGCAGATACCCAACGTAGAGCTTCGTCCGCGCGCGCGAGCCCGTGAGCGGGTCGCCCCAGACCAGCTCCAGTAGCTGGTCGTGCGACAGCACCTGGTTCGGGTTGCGCACGAACGTCGCAAGGAGCTTGAACTCGAGTGGGGTCAGCGCCACGGTCTGGCCGGCCACTGTCACTTCGCGCTGTGCGAAATCAATGGTGACCAGGCCGTCAGCGTACGTCCCCGGCTGCTCAGTCCGGTCGCGGACGCGCCGAAGGTGGGCTTCCACGCGCGCCAGGAGCTCCTGGCGACCGAAGGGCTTGGTCACATAGTCGTCCGCTCCCGCCTTCAGGCCGCGCACCTTCTCCAGCTCGGCCGCCCGCGCGGTCAGCATGACCACGGGAACGTCGCTCACGTCTCGAATGCGCTCGAGCGTCTGCCAGCCGTCGAGCTCGGGCATCGAGACGTCGAGGAGGACGAGATCTGGAGACGTCGAGTAGAGCGTACGCAGGCCCTCCCGGCCGTTGGGACTCTCCAGGACCTCGTAGCCCGCCCGCTCGAGGAGCTCGCGAACGAGGCCACGGATATCGGCGTCGTCGTCGACGACGAGCACGCGAGCTCGCTTCATACCCGTTCCATACCAGATGTAGCCGAGATTGGCCGATCATTAGAAGGTGGCGAGGGTGCTGATCTGTGAGCCGCATCCCGAGGTGCGGGAGCTTCTCAGCCAAATCGTGGTCCGGCTCGGCCATGAACCCGTGCTGGAGGATGCTGAGCTCGGACCGGTCGATGCGATCGTCCTCGAGCCCTCCCACGCACCAAGTGTCGAGCGCGCCCAGGCTTTCAGGGCGGTGAAGAGCGACACCCCGATCGTGTGCGCGAGCATCGAGCTTCCGGACGCGGGCTCACGTCGCCTCGCCCCGATCGCGTACCTGGTGAAGCCCTTCGCGCTCCCCGACCTCCAGCATGCAATTTCGCGGGCGCTCTCGAACGGCAAGGGCACCCCCCAGGCGAAACCCTGAGGCGCCACCAGGCGGCGACGTCCAGGACACGCCTGCTTAACGACCACGAGCCGCTCAGGAAAGCAGCTCGCGGTCGGCCGTCAGTCAGTCCCCCGCTTCACGAAGAAGCGGCGACACTGCGGCAAATTCTACAACACGCCCAGGTATTTCTCCATCTCCCAGGGCGTGAGCTGGACGCGGTAGTCGTCCCACTCCTTGCGCTTCAGCTCGACATAGCGGTCGAAGATGTGCTTGCCCAGCGCGCGGCGGACGAGGTCCGAGCCCGCGAGCTCGTCGATCGCCTCGCCGAGCGTCTCCGGAAGGCCGACGATGCCGCGCTCGCGGCGCTGCTCGGCCGTCAGGTGATAGAGGTTCTGCTCCATCGGCGGCGGAAGCTCATAGCCTTTCTCGATTCCCTCGAGCCCCGCATGGAGCAGCGCAGCGAAGGTGAGGTACGGGTTGCAGGCGGGATCGGGACAGCGAATCTCCGCGCGCGTCGCCTGCTCGTTCCCGGGCTTGTAGAGCGGGATCCGGATGAGAGCGGAACGGTTGCGGCGCGACCACGCGACGTAGACGGGCGCCTCGTAGCCCGGCACGAGGCGCTTGTAGGAGTTGACCCACTGGGCGAAGACCGCCGAGAGCTCGCGGGCATGGTGAAGCTGCCCCGCGATGAAGGCCTTGCCGACGTCGGACAGGTGCCACTCGTCGTCCGGGTCGAAGAACGCGTTGTTTCCGTCGGCGAAGAGGGACTGGTGCGTGTGCATCCCCGAGCCGTTCTCGCCGAAGAGCGGCTTCGGCATGAAAGTGGCGTGGTAGCCCGCCTTCTTCGCGATCTCCTTCACGACGAGGCGATATGTGATCGTGTGGTCGGCCATGTCGAGCGCAGGCGCGTAGCGCATGTCGATCTCGTGTTGAGACGGCCCCACCTCGTGGTGGACGTACTCGATGGGGATCCCCATGGACTCGAGCGCCTTGACGGTGTCGTGACGCAGGTCGCTCGCCGCGTCCATGACGGTCATGGCGAAGTAGCCGCCTTCGTCAAGTGTCTCCGTGCCCTCGTCGGACTTGAAGAGGAAGTACTCGAGCTCGGGACCGACGTTGAAGGTGTCGAAGCCCATGCTCTTCATGCGCTCGAGCGCGAGGCGGAGGACGTGACGCGGGTCGCCGTCGTAAGGCTCGCCGTCGGGGGTG
>JAIBJP010000099.1 GCA_020029625.1 Actinomycetota bacterium
ATCGCTCCGGCTGCAGCAACCCCTCCGGAGAAGATCGTGATCGAGGACATCCACCTCGAACAGGTGGACAGCACCTCATGCGACTTCCCCTTCCTCGAAGTGTTCGATGGAAGGGTGACCATCACGACGTTCTTCGATAACGAGGGCAACCCCGTCCGCATCGAGTTCCACCTCCCCTTCCACGGCACGCTCACGAATGAGGCGACCGGGGAATCCGTTTCTGCGGACCAAGTGCTCCAACTAACCGTCGATCTGGAGCAGGGCACTGAGTCAGATGTGGGGCTGCGCTTCCGCGTCGTCTTCCGGGGGCTTGGGGTCGTCCTTCTCGACGCTGGCAAGGTCGTGTTCGACGCGGACGGAAACGTCGCCTTCGAGGCTGGCCCGCACCAGATCGTCAACGAGGACTTCGCAGAGTTCTGCGCGGCCTTCGCCGCGTAGCCTGCTGCCGAACTGCCTCACCCTGCCGGAAGCTGCGAAGGCGCTTTTTGGGCGCTACTTCCTGACGCTGCCTTGACTCTCGCTTCTCCGAGACTTTAGTGTCGGTTGGCTCTTTGGCGGCTTCCTCGTTCAACGAGGGGAAGGAGGTTCACATGGGCCGACCTACTGTGGCACGGGCGCTTCTCGTGGCTCTCATCACGGCGCTCGCCGTCCTGCCCGCAAGCGCGTTCGGGGCGAAACCGATCGAACAGTTCCACGACCACTTCACGGAGAGCTTCTCGGACGAGATCTGCGGGATCCCTGTCGACGTGAAGCTCGTGGTCACGGACAACTTCTTCCTCTACGCGGACGGGAGCTTCAAGGACACCAGCTCCTTCAGGGCGACGTTCACGAACCCGGTGAACGGCAAGTCCGTCTTCATTTCGTCGGCAGGGCTGATCAGCGGACCAGCGCCGATCGTGGACGAGGAGGCGGGCACGATCACCTTCCTCACCTCCTTCAAGGGCCTCCCGGAGAAGATCCAGACGGCAAACGGCCGCGTCCTTCTCCGCGACGCCGGCTTCGTAACCTTCGCCGACACCTTCGATTTGGAGACGAACGAGTTCATCTCCTCGGAGATCATCGTCAACAAGGGACCGCACCCCGATCTCGACAGCGACTTCACCCTCTTCTGCGAGGTGATCACGAAGGCGCTCACGTAGCACGGTCGACCTAAGCAGTCTGAGCTCGTCAGGAGGGGCCCACTGAAAGAGGCCCCTCCGGCCTGTTGTCGCCCTGCGAAACAGTAGTCTGCTGGGCTCCGGCGCTCTAGGGTCCCGCGCGGTGGCGAAGCTCCTGATCCGTGATCTCGCGGGGGTCGTGTCGCCGGCGGGCACTCACGCCCCGCTTCGGGGCCCGGCGGGCATGAGCAAGCTCGATGCCTACGAGGACGCATACGTCCTCTGCGAGGACGGGCGCCTGAGCGCCGTGGGACGTATGAGCGATCTCGGAGCTCTCGACGGCGACGTGGAGGAGCTCGACGGGCGCGGTCGCTCGGTCGTGCCGGGGCTCGTCGACTGCCACACCCATGCGTGCTTCGCCGGGGATCGCGCCGACGAGTTTTCGAGGCGCGCGGCCGGCGCGACCTACGAGGAGCTGCACGCGGCCGGCGGGGGAATCCTCTCCACCGTCGGAGCGACCCGTGCTGCCGGGGAGGAGGGCCTCGCGGTGGCGCTCGCCCGCCACCGGGCCTGGATGCTGGCCGCCGGAACGACGACATTCGAGGCGAAGTCGGGTTACGGCCTCGACCGCGACACCGAGCTGGCGCAGCTGCGCGTGATCCGAGAGGCGGGCGGCATCCCGACGTGGCTCGGCGCGCACGCGGTCCCGCCCGAGTTTCCAGACGCGGATGCGTACCTCGATTTCGCGCTGGAGGAGGTCCTTCCCGAGGCCGCCCGGCTCGCCGAGGCCGCCGACGTCTTCCTCGAGAGGAGCGCATTCGACGCGGCCCACGCTCGCCGCTACCTCGTGGCGTGCCGGGATGCCGGCCTCAGCCTTCGCCTGCACGCCGACCAGTTCACGGAGGGAGGAGGCATCCAGCTCGCGATCGAGCTCGGTGCCCGCTCGGTCGACCACCTCGAGGCGACCGGCCCCGAAGGCGTTCAGGCGCTGGCTCGAAGCGACGTGGCCGCCGTTCTCCTGCCCGTGGCGGCAGTCTTCCTCGGGCGTCCCATGCCTCCCGGGCACGATCTGCTCGAGGCCGGCGCGATCGTCGCCCTGGCCACGGATTTCAACCCCGGCAGCGCGTTCTGCGAGCGCCTGCCGGTGGCGATGACGCTCGCGTGTACCCAGATGGGACTCGGGCCGGTGGCGGCGCTGGCCGCTTGCACCGTCAACGCCGCCCACGTTCTCGGCCGCGCCGACCGCGTTGGGAGGATCGCGCCGGGTTATGACGCCGACCTCGTTCTCCTCGACACCCGCGACTGGCGGCACCTTGCATACCATTTCGCCGGCGACATCGTGGCCGCCGTGATTAAGGACGGCGTAGTCGCCTGGACGCGCTGACACGCCCTACCGGGGCATAATCGCCACATGCCGAGTCGGAAGGTGCGCCGCCGCCGCGACAAGCTGAAGCGACACGAGTACGAGTACGTCGTCGAGACCGAGGAGGGCGAAGAGGTCGTGGTCGAGCGCCCGACGGCCGAGCCCGCCAAGGACGGCAAGAGCGCGGCGACGAGCTCGCCTCGCGATCGCCGTGGCCGCGAGATCCCCAAGCCGACTCTGAAACGAGTCCTCCGACGCACGGCCATCTTCGCGCCGCTCATCCTCGTGGTCGTCTTCCTGACGAGCGCGAAGGACACGAGCGTCGCCGCCAAGGTCTACACGGCGGTCACGCTACTCGCCTTCTTCATTCCGTTCAGCTATCTCGTCGACGTGGTCATGTACCGAACGCTCTCCCGCAGGCAGCGACGCGTGCGGGAAAAGCGCGACTGAGACCGCGGCTCACCTGCCCCGGTAGTGGCCTTCGCCGGGCCAGGGCGCGAGCAGGAGCAGGACCTTGGCACCCTCGTCGCTGCTCACCGAGTGCCGTTCGTCGGGCTCGAAATGCGCAAGCGTGCCCGTTCCCGCGTCGATCTCCTCGCCGCCTGCGCGAATCCGCGTTCGCCCGTGGACCACGAGCACCCAGGCGTGCTCCTTGACCTGGTGATCGCCGAGCTCCTGCCCGGGCTCGAGGCCGATGAGGACGGCGCGAGCCTCGTCTTCGCTCTTGAGGACGACCGGAGAGCGGCTGCCCTTGGGAGTCTCGATCTCGGGCAGATTCCACGTTTCCACGGCGGCGGCAGTCTAGCGAGGCGGCGTTAGACTCATCCGCGCGATGAGCCTGGACGTGACCCAGCTCGAGCTGGGCCCCTTCGCCGTGAACTGCTACGTCGTGCGAGCCGCCGGCGGGATCGAGGCGGTGGTGGTCGACCCGGGCTGGCCCGGGGCCTGGACGGACGTCGACAGCGCTCTCGGCGACTCCCGCTGCGCGGCCATCCTGATCACTCACGGGGACATCGACCACGTCGCAGGCGTCGCCGAGGTGGCGCGTGCGACCGGCGCCCCGGTCCACTTCGCAGCCGAGGAGAGCGACCGCCTGGAGCGGATCAACGACTTCGTCCCGGCGGGGCTCGGAGGGGTTGTCCTGGAGCCCTACGAGCCCGACGTGCGCCTTCGGGGCGACGAGGAGCTGGAGCTCGCCGGCATCCGCTTCGAGACCCTGCTCGTGCCCGGGCACACGGAGGCTCACCTCGCCTACGCGGCCGACGGATGCCTCTTCTCAGGAGACGTGCTCTTCTCCGGATCGGTGGGGCGCGTCGACCGGCCGAACGGGGACTGGGAGACGCTTCTCGCCTCCATCCGTCAGCTCGCCGAGCGCTTCCCCGCCGAAACCGTCGTCTACCCGGGCCACGGCCCTCAGACGACTCTCGGGCACGAGCTCGAAACGAATCCATTCCTCGCCGAGCTCCGCGCACGAACGTGAAGTTCGAGGCTCCGCCGGGGACGCACGACGTCCTGGCGAAAGACTGGCCGCACTGGGAGCGGATCCTGCGCGAGGCCGACAGGCTCTGCCGCGCCTACGGCTACCGCCCGATCGCGACGCCGGTTTTCGAGGACACGGAGCTCTTCCAGCGCACCTCGGGAAGCGGTTCCGACGTCGTGCAGAAAGAGATGTACACGTTCCTCGACCGGGGCGAGCGCTCCCTCACGCTCCGGCCCGAGGGCACCGCGCCCATCGCCCGCGCCTACCTCCAGCACGGCCTGCACCACGATCCCCAGCCGCAGAAGCTCTTCACGATCGTGCCGATGTACAGGTACGCGCGCCCCCAGCGCGGGCGCTACCGGGAGCATTGGCACTTGTCGGTCGAGGCGATCGGAACCGCCGACCCTGCGATCGACGCAGAGCTGATCCAGCTCTACGACGCGCTCCTGGGCGCGCTCGGCGTCACAGAGTACCGGCTCGATCTCAACTCGATCGGGGACCGGAACTGCCGGCCGCGCTACGTGGAGGCCCTCGTCGCCTGGCTCGACGCGAACGACGACCACCTGGACGACGAAGCGCGCGAGAAGAAGGCGACGAGCCCGCTGCGCGTCTTCGACGTGAAGAACGAGAAAGTACGCGCCGCACTAGCGTCGGCTCCGACCATCGACGAGTACCTCTGCGACGAATGTCGTGAGCATTTCCACGCAGTGCGGACGTATCTCGAGGGCTACGGGGTCCAGCACAACATCGACCACCGGCTCGTCCGCGGCCTCGACTACTACACGCGGACGACCTGGGAGTTCGTCGGCCCGGAGGAGGGAGCGCAGAGCTCGATTTCCGGCGGTGGGCGCTACGACTACCTCGTCGAGGAGATCGGGGGGCCTCCGACGCCTGGAGTCGGCTTCGGCGCCGGGATCGAACGGCTCCACTTCGCTGTCGGCGACGCGCCTGCGGAGCCGGAGTCCATCGACGTGTTCTTCGTCGTGGAGGATCCCGGGCGCCGCTCCGAGGTTCTCCAGGCGATGGCGAAGCTCCGCGCGGAGGGCCGATCCTCCGACACGGACTACGCCCGCCGCTCCCTCAAAGGCCAGCTGACGCAGGCTCAGCGGCTCGGTGCAGCC
>JAIBJP010000044.1 GCA_020029625.1 Actinomycetota bacterium
ATGGACGCCCACACCTTCGGCCTGGCCAAGGCGTGTGTCGAGATGGATCTCGTCGGCGAGCTCTCCTCGGCACGGGTGCGGGACGAGCTCCAGGCCCTCCTCTCCGAGGAACGCGTCGGGGACTCCGTTCGTCGCATGGCGGTACTCGGCATCGACCGCGCTATCCATCCCCATCTGGCTGCCGATGAAGAGGCTGTGAGCCTGATCGAGGCGATCGATTCCCTCCGCGAGGTCTACGCGCCCGAGGCGCCTGCCTGGCGTCTGCGGCTGGTGGTGCTCGCACGGCGCCTTGGCTCGACGGAGGTACTCGACTGGGCCGACCGTCTCAAGCTGCGCCGCCGCGACGCCGAGCGGATCGCCGATGCCGTCGCCGTCGCCCCCCGGCTGCGAGATCTCGTCGGAGCGACCAAGGAGCCCGCGGCCCTCTGGCAGCGCGTCGCCCCGCACGATCCGGACGGAGCGCTGCTCGCGCTTGCCACCTCGAAGGGGCGCGCTCGCAAACGACTCGAGCGCTACTTCGAGGAGCTCCGGGGCGTGACGCTCGAGATCTCCGGCGGCGACCTGGCCGAGCTCGGGCTCGGCGAATCTCCGCAGGTCGGGGCAGTGCTCGAGGAGCTACGCAGGCGCAAGCTGAACGGCGAGCTCGACGGACGCGCGGCCGAGATCGAGGCTGCGAAGGAGTTGCTCAGCGCCTGATGGATCTCCGCACGTTCGTCCTCCTGCTCCCGATCGTCCTCGTCAGCCTGACGCTGCACGAGCTCGCCCACGCCTGGGTTGCTTGGAGGCTCGGCGATCCGACGGCGAAGTCACAGGGCCGCCTGACTCTGAACCCGATCGTCCACCTCGACCCGCTGGGGACGCTGATGTTCGTCCTCACGGCGCTGATCGCCAACCTGCCGTTCGGCTGGGCACGCCCGGTACCCGTCGATCCGCGCTACTTCCGCCGCGCGAAGGAGGGGATGGCGATCGTGGCCGCCGCTGGCCCGCTGATGAACTTCCTCCTCGCTCTCGTGTGCTGGGGGGTCGTCCGCCATGTGGAGCTGAGCGGCCAGTGGGCGGAGGTCTTGGAGAAGGCCTACATCGTCAACCTGGTCCTCGGCATCTTCAACCTCGTTCCGGTCCCGCCTCTGGACGGCTCCCGGATCCTGGGCGTGGTGATGGACGACGCCACCTACGTTCGCTGGATCCGGCTCGACCAGTACGGGATGCTGGTCGTCTTCGGAGCCTTTTTCCTCTTCCAGGAACAGTTCACGCGCGTGCTCACCGACCTGATCATCCACGTGACGCGTGTGATGGACGTGCTCGTGCTCGCCTCGTGAGGCTGCTCGAGTGGGAGGGGGCTCCCGAGCCCTACCGGGTCGTGTTCACAACGCGGCTGGGCGGAGTGAGCGAAGGCGCCTTCGAGTCGCTCAACCTCGGGATCCTCACCGAAGACGATCCGGACCGAGTCGTCGAGAACCGGCGTCGGCTCTGCGAAGCCGTTGGCGTGGACGCCGAGACCGCGACGATGGCCTGGCAGGTGCACGGGAGCGCCGTGACGGAGGCCAAGCCGAAAGGGATTCTCGAGCGCACCGTCTTTGACCAGTGCGACGGCCTGTGGAGCGACCGGCCGGGACAGGCGATGGCGCTCGTCACCGCGGACTGCTTCCCGGTCGCGATCGCGCGAGCTGATAGCAGGAGGCCGGGGCTTTGCGTCCTCCACGTCGGGTGGCGTGGGTTGCTCGAGGGAATCGTCGCCTCGGGAACCGGGGCGCTCGCCGAAGGGGCCCTCACGGCCGCGATCGGGCCGGGGATTGGAGCCTGCTGCTACGAGGTCGGCGAAGAGGTTGCCGGTCCTTTCCGCGAGCGCTTCGGAGACGACGTCGTCGTCCAGGACCGCCTCGACCTGGGCGGAGCCACCGAGCGAGCGCTGCGGGAGGCCGGAGTGGTCTCCGTCGAGCGGTCGAGGCATTGCACCGCTTGCGAGCCTGAGCTCTTCTTCTCACACCGCCGCGACCACGGCCGGACCGGTAGGCAGGGCGTCCTTGCGACTATCCGCTGAGAAGATGCGGCGGAACTACGAGCGGATCCGCTCCGAGGTGGGTCCCGGGGTCACCGTCGTCGCGGCGACGAAGTACGCGGACCTGGAGACGATGGAGCTCCTCGCGGACGCCGGTGTCGAGGTCGTGGGCGAGAACCGCGCTCAGGACTTGGCCGTCAAGCACGAGCGTTTCGGGGAACGCTTCCACTGGCACTTCATCGGCCATCTCCAGTCCCGCAAGGCCAAGGATGTATCGAACCTCTGTGAGCTCGTCCATTCGCTGAGCTCGGTCTCTGCGGCGAAGCGGCTCAGTGTGCCGGCGCTCGTCGAGGTCAACCTCGCCGGCGAAGAGACGAAGTCGGGAGTCTCGCCCGCACGGTTGCCCCAGTTCCTCGCCGAAGCGCGTGAGCTGGGCGTCGACGTCCAAGGGCTGATGACGATGCCGCCTCTCGCCGACGATCCGGAGCGCTCGCGGCCCTATTTTCGGCGCCTGCGGGAGCTTGCCGGCGAGCTCGGACTGGCCGAGCTTTCCATGGGAACGTCGCAGGACTACGGTGTCGCGGCGGAGGAGGGAGCGACGCTCGTCCGGGTGGGTTCCGTACTGTTCGGTCGCTAAGATTCAGCGGTCGCAATGGGAGTCGGAACCGTCTGGAGCCGGGCGCTTGTTTACTTCGGTATCGTCGAGGAGGACGAGTACTGGGACGAGGAAGCGTACGCCGCCGAGGAGGATCTCGAGCGCACGTACGCGGACCGTGACAGCGCAAACGTTCGCCGGCTCGCCCCGAGGCGCGGGGGGCCGGAGTTCGAGGACTGGTCGGAGCCGGACTCGGCCCCTGCGAGAACCGCCGTCCTGCGACCGGGCTCCGGAAGGCGTCCGCTCGAGGCCGTCGCGTCCGCGTCGGTGCGAGTCCACCTGGTCGTCCCGCGGAGCTTCAACGATGCCCAGTCGATCGCGGACAAGTTCAAGGAGTCGGTCCCGGTGATCGTCAACCTCCAGGGCACGGACGTCGAGCTCTCCAAGCGGCTGATCGACTTCTCGAGCGGGCTCACCTACGCCCTCAACGGCAGCATGCAGCGCGTCGCCGACAAGGTGTTCCTCCTGACGCCTCGCAACGTCGAGGTATCGGCCGAAGAGCGAGCCCGCCTGATCGACCGCGGCTTCTACAACCAAAGTTAATCGGCCGAAATCTTCGGCTACGCCGCGATTTCTTAACCGGCCGAAATCTTCGGCTTCGCCGCGATCTCGACCGGGGGAGGCGTTAGGTTTCCCAGGATGCCGCTCGCCGATGCCATCGACACCATCCAGGGATTCGTCTACGTCCTCTTCCTGGTCTACCTGCTCTGCATCTTCGCGTACATCCTCACGTCCTGGATTCCGCTCCCGTACAACGTCTGGTTGAACCGTGTCCAGCGGTTCCTGTATGACGTCGTCGACCCCTATCTGCGCCTGTTCAGACGCTTCATCCCGCAGCTCTCGTTGGGCGGCCTGGGCCTTGACCTCTCGCCGATCGTCGCCATCATCGTCCTCTACGCCGTCAACGCCCTCGTTCAGGGCCTGCTCGAGTCCTTGCACTGAAGGAGATCCCGCCCGTACGGCGAAGGGCTGGATCACGATGTCGCTCACCCCTGTCGAAATCCGGCACGTGAAGCTCGGCCGGCGGCCGTTCGGCTACGACCGCCGGGTCACCGACGACCTCCTCAGTGACATCGTCGCGAGCTTCGAGCAGGTCTGGCGCGAGCGCGCCGACCTTCGAGACAAGATGGAGGAGCTCGAGAGCGAGCTCTCTCGTCAGAAAGAGATCGAGGGCACGCTGCGGAACACCCTCCTCTCGGCCGAGCGGATGGCCGACGACGTGCGCACGCAGGCTCGCCGGGAAGCGGACGTGATCATCTCGGAGGCCCGCGCCACGGCGCGCGACATCGTCTCCGGCGCCGAGAACGAGCGCGAGCGGATCCACGGCGAGATCCGCCGCTTACGCACTCTGGAAGTGGACGTTCGCGCCGACTACCGGGCCTTCCTGGTGAGCGCTCTCGACCGCCTCGAAGGGGACACGGAAGCGCGCCAGGCCTCGGGTCAAGCTGCCTGAAGCCCCCGCAAACCACGCCGTTATACTCAGACGGTGGCGAGGGGCGGCTCAACGATGGACACGGATCGCTACCGGGATATCCTGCTGGAGGAGAGGACCCGGGTGGCGACCGCGATGAACCATCTCCACGAGAACAATTCCGTCTCGTTCGAGGACGAGACCGAGGAGGAGACCTACGACAATCACCTCGCCGACTCGGCGACGGCGACTCTGAATCGGGAGATCGACTACACGCTGGAGGAGAACGCAGAGCATCTCCTCACGGCCATCAACGAGGCCTTGCAGCGGATCGAGCACGGCACCTTCGGGACCTGCGGACGCTGCGGCAAACCGATCGCCGAAGAACGGCTCGAGGCGATCCCGTACGCGAACAGGTGCATCGACTGCAAACGTCTCGAAGAGAGGGGTTAGTCAACCCCGCACCGCGGCTGATCGACGTTCGCGTCGGGTCGGCAACGGACGGGAGGGTTCCGATCTCGATGGCGGAGCGTCCACTGTCGGCCGGACCGTTCCACTGGCTCGGGCTCCTGGCCGTGGCCGTTTCCGGCCTGGCCGCGGATCAGCTGACGAAGCAGATCGTCGTCACGCAGCTGGCACTGGGCGAGTCCGTGCATGTCGTGGGGCCCCTCCACATCCGGCACGTGAACAACCCCGGAATCGCGTTCGGCCTTTTCTCGAGCTGGGCCTCGATCGTCACGTTCCTCACGGCCGGCGCCGTCCTCTGGATGCTCTTCTACTTCGCCAAGTCCGGCGCGCGCCATCCCATCCTGCCCGTGGCGCTCGGGCTCCTGGTCGGCGGCAGTCTCGGGAACCTGGTCGACCGGCTGCGCATCGGCCACGTGACGGACTTCCTGGACTTGCGCTTCTGGCCCGCGTTCAACCTCGCGGACACGTTCATCGTCGTCGGCGTCGCTTCGCTTCTGCTCGCGCTCGTGGACGCCGAGCGCCAGCCGCGGATCCGTCGAACTCACTCGAACAGGCCGGCTCCGAAAACCAGTGCCTGAAGTAACTCTCGCCGTGCCGCCTGGGGCGGCCGGCGAGCGCCTCGACCGCTTTTTGGCCGGCGTCGACGAGGTGGGCTCCCGTGCGGCTGCCGAGCGGCTCCTCGGGGAGCGGAGAGTTCTCGTGGACGGGTCGGTGCGCCCCAAGAGCTACCGGCTCGAGGGCGGGGAGCACGTGGAGCTCGACGTACCGGAGCGGCGCGAGGCGGAGCTCGAGCCCGAGGAGCTCGACCTTCGCATCGCGCACGAGGACGAGCACTTGCTCGTCGTCGACAAGCCCGCCGGTGTCGTGGTCCATCCGTCGGCGGGGCACCGCAGCGGGACCCTCGTCCACGGCCTGCTGGCCCATGCCATCTCGGGAGGTGGGGAGGCAGAGCGGCCGGGAATCGTCCACCGCCTCGATCGTGACACGTCGGGCCTGCTCGTGGTGGCCCGCTCGGACGAAGCCCACCGGCGCTTGCAGCGGCTGCTCCGCGAGCGAGGGATCGAGCGGGAGTACCTGAGCCTGGTCCGCGGTCGGCCGCGCTCGCAGCACGGTCGTATCGAGGCCGCGATAGGCCGCGACCGCACCGACCCGACGCGAATCTCCCTCGATACGGCCACGCCGCGCGAGGCTGTGACGAACTTCGACGTCGTCGAGCTCCTCCCGAGCCATGCGCTGCTCCGCGTTCGCCTCGAGACCGGGCGGACGCACCAGATCCGCGTCCATCTGGCCGCCATCGATCTGCCCGTCGCGGGCGATCCGGTCTACGGGGTTCCAGGCGACCTCGGACTCGAGCGCCAGTTTCTGCACTCGGCCCGCCTCGCTTTCGACCATCCCTTCACCGGGGAGCGGGTCGAGGCCGCCTCGCCGCTTCCGGCTGACCTCGAACGCGCCTATCAGGCGGCTCGAGCCGCCTTGTCCGCGTAGAGGCGCCTGTCGGCGAGCCCGAGCAGCTGCTCGGAGGTCGTCCCGTCGTCCGGGAGAAACGCCGCGCCCGCGCTCATGGGCGGCCCGTCCGCCAGCCGGAGGGCCAGGCGCGCAAGGAAAGCGGTCGCGGTGGCCAAGTCCGCTTCGAGGAGGAGAGCGGCGAACTCGTCGCCGCCGACGCGTCCGACGGAGTCCGTGGTGCGGGCCGTGGCGGTCAGGGCTGAGGCGAAGGCCCGCAAGATGCGGTCGCCCTCCTGGTGTCCATCACGGTCGTTCAGCTCCTTGAAGCGATCGAGATCGAGGAGGACGAGCGCGAGGCGGCCGCGGTAGCGGCGAGCCCGGGCGACCTCCACGGCTAGGCGGGCGTGAAACGCTTCGTGATTCAGGAGCCCGGTCAACGGGTCGCGCCGAGCCCGGTCGGAGAGGTCCTCCGTCACCCGCGCCACGTACGCGGCGATGCAGCGGTCGAGCGCGTCGCGGGCGTCCTCTTCGCCGTGGGCGTCGAGCACGCGTCCGAGCACGAGCAGCTCCGCGGCCACCTCGCTGGGCGCCAGGCCGAGGCTCTCGCGCTCGCGGGCAAAGTCCTGGGCCAGGGCCGAGGGGTCGTCGTCCTCGCCGAGAGCGGCGACGAAGGAGGGCAGGCTGCCCAGTTGGCCGAGCCGGCCGAGCCTCACGAGCGACGGAACGGCGCCTTCACCGAGCGCGCGGTCGACACACTCGACGGCCAGATCCCACGCCGACGTTCTCACAACCCCCGACATAGAAGAACGCCAGCTTACGAACGGCATCGGCTAGCTCCCTGGTCGGCGGCGTCCCGGGACGCGAGCTTCGCTAGAATGCAGCGGTTTTGTCACCCAACCCGGCGGAAGCCCCCGGGTGGCGGTGCCGGGCTTGCCCGGTTCCACCCGAATCCGCCGGCCGTAGCACTTCAAACCGAGGAGGATCAGTTTGCCCGTCGTCTCGATGCGCGAGCTTCTGGAGGCCGGAGTCCATTTCGGCCACCAGACGCGCCGTTGGAATCCCAAGATGCGCCGCTACATCTTCACGGAGCGGGGCGGCATCTACATCATCGACCTGCAGCAGACGCTCGAGCTCGTCGAGCAGGCTGCCGCCTTCGTCCGCAACGTGGCCGAGCGTGGCGGCTCCGTCCTCTTCGTGGGGACGAAGAAGCAGGGCCAGGACGCGGTCGAGGAGGAGGCCACGCGGGTCGGCATGCCCTACGTGAACCACCGCTGGCTGGGTGGTCTCCTGACCAACTGGCGCACGATCTCAGAGCGCCTCGAGCGCATGCACGAGCTTCGCCGCCTGCGGGACGAGGGCCAGCTCGAGCTGCTCCCGCCGAAGGAGCGGATCACGATGATGAACGAGCTCGAGAAGCTCGAGACGAATCTCGGTGGCGTGACGGACATGAAGGGCGTCCCCGACGCGATCTTCGTCGTCGACCTGCGCAAGGAGCAGCTCGCCATCCGCGAGGCTCGCAGGCTCGGACTGCCTGTCGTCGCGCTCGTGGACACGAACTGCGACCCGGACGATGCTGACTACGTCATTCCCGGCAACGACGATGCCATCCGCTCGTGCAGTCTGATCGTGCGCGTGATTGCAAACGCCATCGAGGCCGGTAAGAGCAAGGTCACGGCCGAGGAGATGGCTGCCGCGGCCACCGCCGCCGCTGAGGTCGAACCTGCGGCCGCCGAGGTGGAGCCGGCTCCGGATGAGGAGCCGGCGGAGGCCGATCAGGCTCCGGAGGGCGAGTCGCCCGCGGAGCAGGCGGCCACGGGCCAAGTGCCCGAGGAGGTGCCGGCCGAATGAGCAACGACGTGCCGGAGATCTCGGCCTCTCTCGTCAAGGAGCTCCGCGACCGCACCGGCGCTGGGTGGATGGAGTGCAAGCGCGCGCTCGTCGAGACCAAGGGAGACCTCGACGAGGCCGAGCGTGTCATTCGGGAGAAAGGGCTCGCCGCCGCGAAGAAGCGGGCTGGGAGAACGACCCCGGAGGGCAAGGTGCTGGCACGGATCGAAAACGGCCGAGGCGCGATCGTGGCCGTGGGAAGCGAAACGGAGCCGGTCTCCGCGAACGCGGAATTCCTCGGTTTCGCGGAGCGCGTGATGGACGCGGTCGAAGCCCAGGGCCCCGAGGCGGTCAAGGAGTTGGAAGGCGACCGCGTCGACCTCGTCGCCCGCATCGGCGAGAACATCGAGGTGGTTGGCGCCGCCCGCTTCGAGGCCGAGAGCGGGGAGGTCCTCGCCGCGTACGTCCATCCTCCCGCCGAGAAGATCGGCGTCCTCGTACGAGCTCTGGCGACGCACGAGCTCGCGCGCCTCGTGGCCATGCACATTTCCTTCGCCAGTCCGCGGTTCGTCACGAGAAGCGAGGTTCCCTCGGACGAGGTCGAGGCCGAGCGGGCGATTCTCTCGAAGCTGCCAGACCTCGAGGGGAAGCCCGACGACGTGCGGGCGAAGATGATCGAGGGCAGGCTTGCGAAGGGTCTCTTCGCGGAAACCGTCTTGGACGACCAACCGTGGATCCACGATCCGGATCGCACGGTCGGCGAAGCCCTCGCGGAGCACGGGGCGGAGGTGCGCGAATTCGTGCGCTACGCCCTGACCCAGTGAGCGCCGAGGTCGAGAGCGACGTCGCGCCGGCGCTCCCCCGAGGGGCGGCGGCCTTCGAGCGGATCCTGCTGAAGCTTTCGGGCGAGGCCCTGCTCGGCCGGCAGCAGTACGGGATCGACCTGGCGCGCGTGGAGTCACTCTCGCGGGAGATCCAGGCCATTCAAGGTATGGGGGTGCAGACCGCGCTCGTCCTGGGCGCGGGAAACATCTACCGGGGGATGGAAGCGGCCGCCGAGGGGATGGACCGGGCCACCGCGGACTACGCCGGGATGCTCGCCACCGTCCTCAATTGCCTTGCTCTCCAGGACGGGCTGGAGCAGCTCGGAGTCCACACCCGGGTCCTCTCCGCCATCACCGTCAGCGAAGTCGCCGAGCCCTACATCCGGCGCCGGGCCATTCGGCATCTCGAGAAGAGGAGGGTGGTCATCTTCGCCGGCGGCACCGGCAACCCGTTCTTCACGACCGACACGGCAGCGGCGCTCCGCGCCCTCGAGATCGGCGCGGAGGCGATCCTGATGGGCAAGAACGGAGTCGACGGCGTTTACGACGGCGATCCCGACGAGAAGCCCGACGCCGCTTTTCTGCCCGAACTGACCCACCGCGAGGCACTGGAGCGCGGCCTCCGGGTCATGGACACGACAGCGCTCTCCCTCTGTATGGACAACGGGCTGCCGATCTACGTCTTCGGCCTCGACGACGAGCGCAACATCGAGCGCGTCGTCCGCGGAGAGCGGATCGGCACGATCATCTCGACTCCCCGGAGGACCGAATGACCGCCATGGACGACTTCGTCAGCGAGGCGAGCCGCAAGATGGACAAGTCTCTCGAATCGGCGGCGCACGAGTTCAACACCGTGCGCACCGGCCGGGCGTCCGCGGCGCTCCTCGACCGAATCCAGATCGACTACTACGGGACGATGACGCCTCTCCAGCAGCTCGCGACGGTGAATGTGCCGGAGCCGCGTTTGATCACGATCCAGCCGTACGACCCGGGGTCGATCAAGAACATCGAGCGGGCGATCCAGGAGTCCGATCTGGGGCTGACGCCGTCGAACGACGGCAAGCTCATCCGCCTGCCGATACCACAGCTGACCGAGGAGCGGCGGAAGGAGCTCGTCAAGGTCGTGCGCGGACTGGCCGAGGAGGGCCGCGTCGCCGTGCGGAACGTGCGTCGTGACGCGATGCACCACCTGAAGGAGCTCGTTCGCAACGGGGACGTCGGCGACGACGAAGAACGCCGCGCGGAGGAGAGGGTGCAGAAGCTTACGGACGAGCATGTCGCGAGGATCGACGACCTCCTCAAGCGCAAGGAAGCCGAGATCATGGAGGTCTAGGAGCCTCCGACCCCTTGAGCCTCCTGACCAAACTGCGCACCTTTCGAGCGCTGCGTCCCCTCCCGGAAGGGGAGCTGCCGGACGTCGCGCGCTCGATCGCGATCATCATGGACGGGAACGGCCGCTGGGCGAGGCGTCGCCGCCTGCCCGTCGCCGCGGGCCACCGGGCCGGCACCCGAGCGCTACGGCGCACCGTCGAGGCGGCCATTGACCTGGGGGTGGAGTCCCTCTGTGTTTACGCCTTCTCCACGGAGAACTGGTCGCGACCGCCGGACGAGGTCGACGCGCTGATGGAGATCTTCGTGGAGACGATCGAGCGTGAGCTTCCCGACTTGCAGCGCCAGGGCGTCCACACGCGCTTCATCGGACGCCGCGACCGGGCGAATGGTGAGCTCCAGGCCAAGATGGCCGCTCTCGAGGAGAAGACCGAGGGGCGCGAGCGTCTTCAGCTCTGGATCGCGTTCGACTACGGCGGGCGCGCGGAGATCGTCGAGGCGACTCGCAGGATCGTCGAGGAAGGCCTCGACCCACGCGACATCGAC
Source organism: Actinomycetota bacterium (assembly GCA_020029625.1). Taxonomy (GTDB): domain Bacteria; phylum Actinomycetota; class Thermoleophilia; order Gaiellales; family Gaiellaceae; genus JAIBJP01. Next base: position 10,506 of record JAIBJP010000044.1, read on the forward strand.
GAGAACGCCATCGGCTCACGCCTCTACGCGCCGGAGATGCCCGAGCCCGACCTGCTGATTCGTACGTCGGGGGAGCTCCGCGTCTCGAACTTCCTCCTCTGGCAGCTCGCCTACACGGAGCTCGTCTTCGTGGACACGCTCTGGCCTGACTTCGGCGAACGCCAACTGCGGCAGGCGCTCGTCGAGTACGCGGGCCGCCGCCGCCGCTTCGGCGGCAGATGACTCCCTTTCTCTCGCGGATCGCTGTCGTCACCGCCGGGCTTCCGATCGTGCTCGGGAGCGCGTACCTCGGCGGCTGGTTCCTGCTCGCGCTGACGGCGGCAGCGGGCCTCGTCGCCCTGCACGAGTTCTATCGGCTCGCCCGTGCGTTGCGGCCGCTCGTCCTGGCCGGTTACGGCGGGGCGGTCGCCGGCCTGCTGGGAGCGCACGTGGACGGGGCGGCCTGGATGCTGGGGGGCTACCTCCTGACGTTCGTGCTCGCGTTCGTCTTCGCGGCCGTGTCCGAGACCCGCCAGTCGACCACGGTTGCCATTGCGACCACGGCGCTCGGCGCTGGCTGGATCGGCCTCGGCCTCGGCCATCTGGTTCTGATCCGGGCCTTCGAGGGGAAC
>JAIBJP010000045.1 GCA_020029625.1 Actinomycetota bacterium
AGGTCGCAGATCATGTCCCAGTGCAGCCCGGACGTGTTCGCCCCGCCGGCCTGCGGGAAGGCCGAGCCGAGCGCGAGATGCATCGTCCCGCCGATCTTCTCGTCGAAGAGGATGTTCCGGGTGAAGCGGTCGATCTCGTAGTTGAGCCCGAAGGCGACCTCGCCGAGAACGCGAGCGCCTTCGTCCATGTCGAGCAGCGAGCGCAGGTAGTCGTTCCCGCGCGCGGCCTCCGCCGCGACCACCCGCCCGCTCTCGAACCGCAGGCGAACGTCCTCGACCTCGCGCCCGTGATAGATGGCGGGGAACGTGTAACGGATCTCACCTTCCGTCTCCGTCTCGACCGGGCTCGTGAAGACCTCGCCGTCCGGCATGTTGAAGCGACCGTCCGCGGCGATCCATTTGCGCCCCTCGACGCCGACGACCAGGTCGGTATCGGGCCCCACGATCCGGAGCTCGCGAACTGACTCGAGGTCGTCCGCGCGCCTTCGCAGGGAGGCGGCGACCAGCCGCCAGTGCGCGCTCGGGTCGTCCTCGTCCACGTGGCAGGCGCCGTAGACGAAGTCTTCGTAGCGCGCCAAGGACATCTCGGCGTCCTGCGCATGGGCGTTCGTGGGGAAAAGCGTGCCGCACCAGCTCATCTCTCCGGCCGAAATCCGCTCCCAGCGGCGGTTCGAAAGCTGGCGCTGGGCGCCCAGGAAGCGTGCGTGGCGGCCGGGATCGACCCGCGACATGGAGCGCGTGTTCGTCTCCGACCAGATCGTCGCGAGCGCGTCGATGGTCTCGATCTCGTGCTGCTGGAGAGGCGAGACGAAGGCAAGCTGCTCCTCCGAACCCTCGTCGAGCAGGATCTCGAGGAGGCCGTCGACCGCGACGGTCGGGTACGGGAAGCCGCCTGCTGCAAGCGCGGCGCGGTACAGGGCGAGAGCGAGCGGCGCCGCGACGTCGGGCGCGTCGATCCGGAGGATCTGGCGCTCGCGGATCTCCAGTGAGTATTCGACGATGAGCTGGGCCAGCCGGGTGACGCGGGGGTCGTTCACGCGGTTCTTATACCCGACGGAAGACGCTGAAGAACCGCATCCAGTAGCCGTCCAGGGCCAAAACGGACAGGGTCGTCGGCAGGCAAACCGGTGTCTTCCTCGGCTTCGTCAATGGCGCGTCTAGCCTCCTTGTCGCCCAGGCGCTGCGTGTTTAGGGCGATCGCCGCCACCCTCGCCGGACGGGCCGGAAGGGCCAGCGCCTCGTGGAGGCCGACGAGCTCTGCCAGCGGAGGAATCGGGTGGCCCGGGCACCCGTCGATCTCCGTCGCGCCGGCCATGTGACAGAGGACGAGGAAGTGCGGGGCGCTGCCGTGGTAGAGCCCGAGCGCGACTCCGGAGAACTGCGGGTGCACGATCGACCCCTGCCCTTCGACGAAGAGGAGGTCGCCGAGTCTTGCGCCCTCGACCACGAGCCGCTCGGCAGCGCCGGCGAGGAAGTCCGCCACGACGGCGTCGACCGCGATGCCCCAGCCGGCGATCGCGATCCCGGTCTGGCCGGTCGGTACGAACACCGAGCGCAGCCCGCGACCGCGTGCCTCCCGATCGAGCTCGATCGCCACCGACTTCTTCCCGATCGCGCAGTCGGAGCCTACGGTCAGGACGACAGTCGCATCCTGCAGGAGATTCGCGCCGCTCGAAACGCTGAGATTCGAGGGAGGCTTGCGAAGATCGCGGATCTCGGCCCCGTGCCGCCGCGCGAGGTCTGCGAGCTCCGGGTCCTCGGAGAGGAGCTCGTGCATTCCCGACTCGAGGTCGAGGCCGGCCTCGAGGACAGCGCGCAAGAGGACTCGCCATTCCGGCGGCAGGCGACCGCCTGCGAGAGCCACGCCGACCAGCGCGGTGTTCGCGCGGGGCTCGACCGCAAGCCCATCCTCGACGGAGGCGACGACAGGGATCCCCTCGACGTCCGCGCCCGTGTTCTCGGAGTCCACGAGGGCGGAAACCGGGTGGGGCCCGTAGAGAATGACCCCGCGCGCCGTCTTCCCGTAATGCGGGTCGAGCGCCTTGCCTTCAGCTAGTACGAGATACCGCTTCTCTGACACCCAGACCCGGCTGCTCGGATGGAAGTTGAACGCCGTCCACGAACTCGACGCCTTCCCACGGATCGTCTGCGAGGAGAAGGTTGCCGTCCAGATCGACGTGATCGCAGAGGCTCGCGACCTGACAGGCCGCGGCGATCCCGAGGCTCGATTCGACCATGCAGCCGAACATCACGCCGAGGCCGAGCGCGCGGGCCGCGTGGGCCATCCGGACGGCCTCCCGGATGCCTCCTGACTTCGCGAGCTTGATGTTGATCCCGTGAGCCCGCTCTGCGGCCTCACGGACGTCCTGCAGCGTGTGCACATCCTCGTCCACATAAATGGGAAGCGGCGATTCCTTCTTCAGCCGAGGGCCCTCAGGGTGACCCGCCGGCAAAGGCTGCTCGACGTACTCGACGCCCAGCTGCGCCAGGGCGCGGACGTTCTCGAGCGCCTCGTCGGGCTCCCAGTATTCGTTGACGTCCACCTGGAGGGGGAGGCCGGTGACGCCCCGGACAGCGCGCACACGCTCGACGTCGGCTCCGTCGCGGGCTCCGAGCTTGAGCTTGAGCCGGCGGAAACGGTCGCCGACTCGCTCGGCGCGGCGCGCCATGTCGTCGGGATCGCCGAGCCAGATCGTCCACGAGGTCGGCGGTCCGCCGCGATCGAGGCCGAGCAGCCGCCAGACAGGCTGGTTCGCGAGCTTGCCGCAGAGGTCGTGGAGGGCGGAATCGATCGCCGCCTTTGCCGCCATCTCCCCCGGCTTTTCGGCCAGCCGGCGCTCGATTGCTTCGAGGCCGAACGGATCGTCGCCGAGGAGCTCCTCGGCGACGTCCAGGAACGTAGCCGCCGACTCGACACTCTCGCCGTAGACCTCCTGGGGGGAGGCCTCGCCGTACCCCACGATCCCGTCGAGCTCGACCTCCACGAAGATCTCCTCGACCTCTTCGTCGGTCGCGCGGGAGATGGTGAAAGGCTCCTGGAGCCGCAGTGTGACCGCGCGATGGCTCAATCTCACGCCCGGTAGACTAAGGCCCCCGCGCCTGTAGCTCAGGGGATAGAGCGTGCGCCTCCGGAGCGCAAGGTCGCAGGTTCGAATCCTGCCAGGCGCATGGCATCTCTCGTGGCCGGCGGGTTGACCTTTGCGCTGGTCGGTGGGACTATCGAAGTTCGCCGGAACAGGTCTCTGAACGGGAGACAGGGAGCGAGGGAGTAAATGCCGCGACCACTGCGGCGCGTTATATGGCTAGGCATCGCAGCCGTGTCGCTGGTCCTAATCGGTGGTGCCGGCGTCTCAGGCGCCCAGGGATCTGAGGAGTGCGCGACGAGCGGTCCGCTCGTCTGCGTGTCAGCGTCCGCGACGCCGCAGACGGTCTCACCGTCCCGAACAGAATCGCCGACGTATATCTCCTATGCCGTCGCCGTCGCGAACCGCTCGCGGAACAACGTGGCGCACACGACTCTGACCGCCTCGCTCCCAAGCGGCTCGAGCCTTGTGTCAACCGACTCCGGAGTCGGCAGCTGCGCGGCGAGCGACTCCGGGGGGCTGGTTTGCAACCTGGGCAGCCTGGCGAGCGGGTCCGTTGCTCGGATCGATGTCGTGGTCACGGCTCCGATGACAGAGGGCACGGCGGTCGCGACGTTCGCGGTTTCGTTCGACGAGGGCCCCAATGACAACGGGTCATCCGACCCCAAGCAAGACACGATCTCCACGACGGAGGCGATCACCGTGGCCGCGACTTCGGGCAGCGCCTCGTCCTTCGTCCCCGAGGGCGCCTCCGTTGAACTCTCGACCGACCCCACGGGGACCGGGGTAGCCACACTCGGCGACGCGCTGCTGGCAGACGCGATGATCACATCGTCTCCAACTGCTCTGACTGCCTCCATCGAGGAGGTCGCGGGACCGCTCAAGTGTCCAAAAGGCGTCGTCTGCCGACGGGGAGACTGGGTGCAGGCGACGATTCCGGGCATCTTCGACCCACCGCTCTCCTTCACCCTCAGGTGGGACAAATCCCTCATCCCGCGCGCCCTGAGCGCGAGGAAGTTTGCCCTTCTCCTGACTGAGTGCCTGAACGGTTGTCCCCTCCAGATCGTCTCCAGCCGCTGCCCATCCGCGACGCCGCCGCAATCGGCCCTTCCTTGCCTGTGGAACGTGGCCAGCGAACTGGACGGCGATTGGGTCGCCACCCTCTTCAACAACCACAACGGCTTCATGCACTAGCCGCGGAACCGGAGAGCGCCCGAATGCCCTCCGCCGCCACCACGTTCCCCTTCGCGTCGAGAAGCGCCACGGCCTCGTCCAGCGCCGCCTCGGCTTCACCCTCGCGGTCGGTGAGGCGCAGAACCTCGGCGAGGTCCACGAGCGTCTCCGCTTTGGTGACATGACCATCCGTCCGCCCGATCAACTCGACCGCCTCCCATGCGAGGCGGAGCGCCTCTTCGTTGCGGCCGCGCCGAGCCAGAACCTTTGCGCGGGCAGAGCGCCAGAGAGCCTGCGAGGCAATATCGTCGTCATCCGCCAGCTCCTCGGCCCTGCTGCTCATGGCGTCTGCGTCCTCGTAGCGCCCTTGTGCGTACAGCACACGGGCGAGCTCGCCCGCGACGGTGGATAGGAAGTACTTCTCGCCCAGCTCGGTCAGTGCAGCGTAATCGCGCCGAAGCTCGCGCTCGGCTGCTCCAGGGTCGCCGGCGAGCATCTCGACTCCGTAGGACGCGAGCGACGTGGACGCCGCCACTACCGTGCGTCCGAGGTCCTCGAGCGTGGCACGTGCTTCGGTGTAGCAGCGGCGCGCCTCGTCGAAGTCGCCGCGCATTCCGTAGAGGTACGCAAGGAAGCTACGAACGAGCCCTTCGGTACGGCGATCGCCCGCTGCCTCGGCGACGATCTCTTCGCAGTGGCGGATCGCCTCTGGAACCGGAGTCGGCCCGTGGAGCGCCGCAACGGCGTACTGAGAGGCCGCCCGGCGCCCCTGCCTGGTGTCGCCGGCGAGCCGGGCGTGCTGAACGGCCCGCTCGGCTGCCTCGGCCGCACGCCCGTATCGGAGCGAGGTACCGTGCGCCCAGGCGAGGAATCGCCAGGCGGTGGCAAGCCCGGCGTCGTCTCCCCCCTCCTCGAATTCCGAGATCGCGCGTGTGGCTGCCGGCACCATCCGCTCGCTCCAGCGCTCGGGTGTACCAGCCTGGCCCTTGACTCGAAGCAGGAGAAGCTCGGCTTTTGCCCGCAGAAGGCGTTTGTTGCTCGCTTCGCCGGCGCTGATCGCTTCGTCGAGGAAGACCTCCGCCCAGGCGAACTCGCCGATATCGCCAAGCGCCTCGCCAAGGTCGGGCAGGAGCTCGAGCCGGGCCGGGTCGTCGGTGGGCAGCACGTCGGCAGCGCGGCGCAGGAGATTCGCCGCAGCGGGCATGTCGCCCCGGTTGAATGCTCTGTGCCCGGCGGAGGACAGGCGCTCCGCGGCGCGGGCTCCGAGCCCATGACCATGGTCATCCAGCGGTCCGAGCTCTTTGAGGTTGCTGTAAGCCTGCTCCAGGTGATAACCGAGGATCTCCTCGAACTCGACCGCGCGGTCCCGGTCGCGATTCACCCGGTCCGCCCAACCGACGAAGCGCTCGTGCAGCGTCGCCCGCGCACGCTTCAACATCCCCGTGTAGGTCGCGTCGCGAATGAGGACATGGTCGAATCGAAAACGCTCCTCGGAGCCGCCGGTCTGCGACTCCCGATGAATGAGGTGCTTGCGGGCGAGCGACATCAGGACCGGCCCGACCCGGTCCGCGACCTGCTCTGACACGAGCTCCCGGAGAGCGTCCTCGGGAAACACGAGCCCCGCAACCGAGGCGGCTTCCATGACAGCCCGCTCGTCCTGACCTAGGAGATCCAGACGTGCCGAGAGAAGCGCCTGGATCGTCGGTGGTACGGCCACCTCGGCAAGATCGGTGGCCGAGACCCAGCGCCCGTTTTCGCGCGTCAGGAGCCCGTCGTCGATCATCATCGAGAGCATCTGCTCGAGGAAGAGCGGATTGCCCTGTGCGGCCGTGACGATCCGGCCGGCAAGCTCGTCGTCAAGTGCGGACTCCCCGAGCAGGTTGTTCGCGATGAGCGCTGCATCGTTCTCCGAAACCGGGCCGAGGAGCAAGGCGATCGAGCGGGCGAGACTGTCCCAGTCGGGCCGGATCTCGAAGAACTCCGGTCGCGCCGAGCAGACAAGGAGGATCGGCGTTTCGGCGGAGGCCAGCACGTGCTCGAGGAGGTCGAGAAGGGTCGTCTCCGCCCAGTGCACGTCATCGACGATGACGACGAGCGGACGCCCCGCGGACAGAGCTTCGAGGAACTTCCGTACGCCCCAGAACGCCTCCTCGACAGGAAACTCCACGGTTGAGAGCCCGACAACCGAGGCGAGTCGCTCAACGACGGCTTCGTCCTCCACGAGCGCGGAGATCTTTGCCCGGGCGGCCTGCGGCGCATCCTCGTCGAGAATCCCCGCGGCCTCACGGGCGATCTCGACGATCGGCCAGAACGTTATACCCCTGCCGTGAGAGAGGCAGCGGCCACGCACGACAGACGCCTGGTCGCCGACGCGTTTCACGAGCTCGTCGACGAGACGGGACTTTCCCATGCCCGCGGCGCCGAGAACGGTGGCCACGCGGCAGCGCGACTCGTCCCGTGTCTGCTGGAAGGCGTCGAGCAGCAGCCTGAGCTCCTGCTCGCGGCCCACGAGGGGCCCCGCAGGCCCTCGCCGAGGGGCTCGCCCGTCCTGAAGCGCGAGCAGCCGATATGCAGGCACAGGCTCGGCCTTGCCCTTGAGCGCGAGCGGCTCGACGGGCTCGACCTCGACGGCCTCGCGGACGAGCCGATATGTGAGCTTCCCGAGCAAGATTTCGCCAGCCCCGGCGGCCTGCTCGAGTCGAGCCGCGACATTCACGGTGTCGCCGGTGACCAGGCGCTGGCCTGTGGTGATGTCTCCGGCGACGACTTCGCCCGTGTTGACGCCCGTGCGGACTGCCAGGACAACGCCCCAGCCACGCTCTAGGTCGGCGTTCAGCTCCGCCAGCGCCGAGCGCATCGCTATCGCTGCGCGCACCGCTCGCAGTGCGTCGTCCTCTCGCAGCTTGGGAAGACCGAAGACCGCCACGATCGCGTCGCCGATGAATTTCTCGACCGCCCCGCCGTGATTCTCGAGGATGGCCTGCATAGCGTTGAAATACCGCGCGAGAACCTCGCGCAGCGATTCTGAGTCCATGGACTCCGCGAGGCTCGTCGATCCGACGAGATCGGAGAAGACGACCGTGACCGTCTTGCGCACTTCCTGCGGTGGCTCGGAGACTGCGAACGGCGTTCCGCAATAGCCGCAGAGGCGGAAGCCGTCAGGGTTTTCCTCACCGCACTGAGAACAGACTTTCACTAGCTGAGTGTACGCCGGTGGCCCACCCTTCGAAGGCTCGGGGCAGGACCCGGTGCCAAACCCAAACGAGGGTTTGCGGGTAAAATCACGTACTCGGAATGCGACTCGACGACCCTCTCAGTACCGATGGCACGGCCGACACTCCCCCGCATCAGGCGTGGACGGACCCGGGGAACCTCCGGGGATCTCGCCGAGCGGGTCGAGCCGCGCATTTCCGAGCTCTCCGCTAACGGGCTCACCTGGGTCCACGTCGACCAGCCCGGGCCTCTCGAGGCGGCCCTGCTTGCCGACCGTTTCGGCTTCCACGAGCTCGACGTCGAAGACGTGCTCTCCAAGCGGCAGCGTCCCAAGGTGGACGAGTACGAGAGCTATCTCTTCATCGTTCTGCACTTCCCCTTCTATGACAAGAGCGTCCAGCGCCTGAACGCCGCCGAGCTGGACGTCTTCATCGGCGCCGACTTCCTGATCACTCTCCCGAATGCCGAGCTCCTGCCGGTGACGTACCTTTTCAGCCGCTGCGCCAAGGACGCCGAGCTGCGGGAGGAGCTCTTCTCGAAGGGCTCGGGTTACCTCCTCTACCACGTTCTCGATGACCTCTTCGACTACTGCTTCCCGATCCTCGACAAGATCGGGAACAAGCTCGATGCAATCGAGCCGGAGATCTTCGAAGGGCGCTCCGACGAGGTCGTGCGGGACATCTCCGATGCGAAGCAGGAGATCATCGCCTATCGCAAGATCATCAAGCCCGAACGTGCCACGCTTCGCGTGCTGGAGCGCTACACGCAGCGCTTCCTGCTTGCGGAGCCGGAGCTCGAGTTCTATTTCGACGACATCGTGGATGCGGCGGAGCGGATCTGGGATCTGCTCGACAACTACAAAGAGGTGATCGAAGGGCTCGAGTCGACGAACGAGTCCATCATCTCGCACCGCCAGCAGTACCGCCTCCAGATCCTGACGGTCGTCAGCGTCATTCTCCTCCCGCTGACCCTGCTCGCGAGCATCTTCGGCATGAACGTCCAGTTCCCCGGGTTCGGGACCAGGGAAGCCTTCTGGGTGCTCCTCGGGATCATCGTGGGCGTCGGAGGCCTTCTGCTCGGCGTCTTTCGCTGGCGCCGCTGGCTGTGAAGCAGCTCTGGGCGCCCTGGCGCCTCGAGTACATCGAGAGCGCGGACGAGCAGGAGGGCTGCGTGTTCTGTCGAGCGCGTGACGGGGAGGACGAGGCGGGCCTGATCGTGCACCGGGGAGAGCGTGTCTTCGTGATGTTGAACAAGTATCCCTACGCTTCCGGGCACCTCATGGTCGCTCCGAACAGGCACGAGGGCGAGTTCGGCGACCTCGACGGAGACGAGGCGCTGGAGCTCCACCGTCTCGGAGCCGCCGGTCTCGCGGCGCTCGCCGAGACGATGCGCCCGCAGGGCTTCAACCTGGGCTGGAACCTGGGTCGGATCGCCGGCGCCGGCGTGATCGACCACGTCCATCTGCACGTGGTCCCGCGTTGGGTGGGCGACACGAACTTCATGCCCGTCCTCGCCGACGTCAAGGTGTTGCCCGAGGCGCTCGAGCAGACGCGGCTGAAGCTCGCAGAGGCTTGGCCGGCGTAACGCTGCGCCGCTGGCGGTGCTGGTGGCATCCGCCCTTCGGACACGTCGACGAGCTGCTCGACTACGTGGAGCCCTTGAGCGGCCGGTGGGCGGCGCGGATCCGGTGCGCACGGTGCGGCCGGGAGAAGGGGCTCGCGATCGGACAGCCGCGCCACGGGAACGTCTATCCGAACAATCCGCTCGCCACGATGCTCTCCCGCCAGGGAGTGCGACGATCGTTTCCTCCGGGGAGGAAGCTCGGCGTCGGCCCGCCGGGCGATCGCCCTGGAGGGGTCGAGATCGAGAGCCCGGACGGCACGCGGGTTCTGGTTCGCAGCCTGGCGGCTCGCTTGGCGCTCGGGCGTGTCCGCACGGTCTATCTGGCCGTCTCCGTCGACGGCGCAGGGGCACCGGTCGTCTCCCGCGACCTGCGAACGGCACTCGAGCGGGTCTGCGGCAGCGCGGACGAGCAGTGGCTCGAGCGCACGAGACGCCAATTGGAAGCGGAGCTCCCTGTGGGGTCGTAGCATTCGCTCGGCGATGCTCGACCCCAAGGTCTTCAAGGCGTACGACGTGCGCGGGCTCTACCCGTCGGAGCTCGACGAGAAGGGCGCCCATGCGATCGGCCGTGCCTTCGTCGAGCAATTCGAGCCAAAGTCGATCGCAGTGGGGCGAGACATGCGTGTTTCCTCCCCTTCGATGGCTGCTGCGGTGATCCGGGGAGCCACCGAAGGAGGCTCAGAGGTCAGAGACATCGGGATGGTCGGCACGGAGATGCTCTACTTCGCCGTCGGCGAGCTCGGCCTCGACGGCGGCATCACCATCACCGCATCGCACAACCCGAAGGATTACACGGGAATGAAGATCGTCCGCCGCGGCGCGCTTCCGGTGGGCGGGGATTCCGGCTTGCTCGAGATCCGCGACCGCGCACTCTCCCTTCACGACACGGCGGCGTCTGACCCCGTCGTGGCCGAAAAGGTCGACATCTACCCGGCCTTCGTCGAGAAGGTCCTGTCCTTTATCGACCCGTCGGCCGTCAAACCCCTGCGGATCGTGATCGACGCCGCGAATGGGATGGCCGGCGCCATGCTCTCCCCCATCCTGGAGCGCCTCCCGATCGACCCGGTCCGCTGCTTCTTCGAGCCCGACGGCACGTTTCCGAACCACGAGCCGAACCCGCTTCTCCCCGAGAACCGCGAGTTCATCATCGCCAAGGTCATCGAGGAGAAGGCCGACCTCGGAATCGCCTTCGACGGGGACGCGGACCGCTGCTTCTTCGTCGACGACACGGGCGATTTCGTCCCCGGCGACTTCGCGACGGCCCTCCTGGCGGAATCGATCCTCGAGCGAGAGCCCGGCGCCAAGACCATCTACGACGTCCGCGCGAGCTGGGCCGTCCGCGACACGATCGAGCGCGCCGGCGGTATTCCGCTCATGAACCGAGTCGGCCACGCCTTCATCAAGCTCCGCATGCGCGAAGAAGGGGCCGTGTTCGCCGGAGAGGTCTCGGGCCATTACTACTTCCGGGACTTCAACCAGGCTGATTCCGGGACAATCCCGGCGCTCCTCATGCTCGAGCTCGTCTCGAAACGCGACAAGCGGCTCTCCGAGCTCCTGAGGCCGTACCGGGAGCTCTACTTCCTCACCGGAGAGCTGAACATGCCGGTGGAGGACGTCGCGCTGAAGCTCCAGGAGCTGAAAGAGCACTTCGCCGGGCAAGGCGAGATCTCGCACCTGGACGGCATCTCGGTCACTGCCGACGACTGGCATTTCAACGTGCGCCCGTCGAACACGGAACCGCTTCTCCGCCTCAACCTCGAGGCCCTCGAACCCGAGCTGATGGAGCAGAAACGAGACGAGGTCCTCGCGGTGATCAACGGCCAGGACCCCGCCTCATAGCGGTCTAGCTGTAGTTCCCAGACACGTTGTTGACGGTCCGCTGAGGCGGTGATGTCAAAGAGCCCTCCTAGGGTGCGGCTTGTCGGAGTCGCAACCAAAGGAGGGCTCGATGATTCTTCATGCTAATGCCGCTCTCAGCCG
>JAIBJP010000100.1 GCA_020029625.1 Actinomycetota bacterium
GCGCGAAGATTTCGGTGTCGCTCTTCCCTCGAATGCCGAAGTTCTTGGTTGGCTGAACCAGTGATTCGAACGGCGTTCCCGCGTATCTCCCGTAGCTGAACACGTCAACGATGATCTGCCTCACTCTGAACTGAAGTGTCTGCTCTTCCACCCTCTTTGGCTCCTCCTTCTTATTGCTCGGCGCATTAGAACCTCGCCGGCCTGCTCAAGTCCACGGCGGCTGGGAGCTCGGCCAACGCGCACGCGGTCTCTCGCGCACGCGGGCGGACGAGGGCGGCGCGGCCCGGATCGGGCTCAGCTGGACCGCCTTCGCGCGGCGACATTTGGACACCGGCTAACAAGCCGCACGAGGTAGCTTCGCCGGAGTGTCGAGCGCTCCGGAGCCTGGGCCGCGCGAAGGTCGGGCCGGCCAGGGAGGCATCAGCTGAAAACCTAAGACCTGGTCGGCCCTCTCGGACTACGGGCCGCGGAGGAAGTGATCTCCTTCGAAGGAAGGGCTGCGCGCGGATCGAATGGCAGCTGCTCCGCGCTCGTGGTGCGCCAGTCGTGCGCCAGCGGCGCATCAAACCAGTGGACGTGAATGGACGCGGGTGGACTTCGCTGGACGGAGTGTGCGGTCAAGAGAACCGCTGCAGCCGCAAGCAGAACGGCGCTCCCTTGCGGAAACCCGTGTGGTTGAGCGGAGGGGGAGGGATTCGAACCCTCGAGAGGCCAGTGACCTCTAACGGCTTTCGAGACCGCCGCATTCGTCCGCTCTGCCACCCCTCCACGAGACGAAGCGGAGAAGGAGGGATTCGAACCCTCGAAGGAGGTAATTACCCCCTTAACGCCTTAGCAGGGCGCCGCCTTCAGCCACTCGGCCACTTCTCCGTGAGAGGGCATGGTAACAACCGGTCTGGGCGGCTCCTGGCGCCTCGATTAAAGGCGAAGCCCGCCTCGGGTGTATGGAGCCGCTAGTCCGAAACGGGCATCGCCACACACGGCGTCGCGGACTATGTGATCCCGTTCGTGTTGGAGGCGGCCGCCTAGGAAAGCTTTACGAACCGATTCGGCGAAACGCGTTGCGTACACCCGCGCCGAAGCGCGTAGTCATGTCGCGGCGCGAGAAGTGGTGTGCCGTTGTTTGCGGCTCGAAACGCGGCGTAGACCGTCCGGGACAGCGACAGCGTTTCCCAGCAGTACACGTCGACACATTCGCACTGCCGAGCTACAGCACGTCGGCATCGTGGAGGCCTTGGAGCTTTGCCTGCTCCTTCTCGACCATGAACGAGGCGGTATGGCTGACGTCGCTCGTGACCGCCTGCCTGAGATGTCCCTCGTCGAGAAGAAGCGTGTGCTTGATCTACTCGGAGTTCGTGTTCAGATCCTCGATGCAGGATCGTGCACGACACCTGTCCGCCTGAAGGTCGAAGGCCAGTTCTTCGACCTCGCTGCGCTTCTCAAAGACGTCTCTTTAAACGGCGAAGCGTCCTCAACTTGTATGGAGCCGCAAGGCATAGTCGAGGACGCATTCACCAGACGCCGGGGGGTTATGTGAGGGGAGCCGGCAGACGGATCATGCGGCCGAGCACGGTGGGCCGCCTTCCCCCTGAAAGGGGATTTGACTCGGTCGCGGGCGCTAGGCTCGTGCGCGTGCGAATCGGTCGGCACGAGGTTCAGCTCACCAACCTCGACAAGGTCTTCTTCCCCGAGCGGGGGCTGACGAAGGGCGATCTAATCCGCTACTACGTCGACGTGGCCGAGTGCGTCCTTCCGCATGTCCGTCGCCGGCCCATGCAGATGCTGCGCTACCCCGACGGCGTCGACGGGTTCTTCTTCTACCAGAAGCGTGTTCCGAACCCGCATCCGGACTGGCTCGAGACCGTGCACATCGTCTTCCCGGGGAGTGGGCGCACAGCCGACTTCCCCGTCGTGACCGATGCGGCGAGCCTCGCGTGGATCGCCAACCTCGGCTGCATCGACCTGCATACGTGGCATTGCCGGGTCGACGACGTCGAGCGGCCCGACTACATGCTGATCGACCTCGATCCCAGCGAGGGCAATCCGTGGGATCACGTCCGCACGATCGCGCTCGTGGTCAGGGAGGTGCTGGACGGGCTCGACCTGCCGAGCTTCCCGAAGACCTCCGGCGCGACCGGTCTCCACATCCAGGTTCCCATCCGGCCGGAGCTTCGCTTCACCGAGGTGCGTCGGTTCGCAAAGGCCCTGGCGCAGGAGGTAGAGCGGCGGATCGGGGATCAGGACGTTGCCACGACGACGTGGAAAGTTGCCGACCGGCGCGGCGTTTTCGTCGACTACGGCCAGAACTCTCGCGACCGCACGATCGCCTCCGCATACTCGATCCGTCCAACGAAGGATGCGCGCGCCTCGGCGCCGCTTCGCTGGCAGGAGGTGGCCAAGGTGGAGCCGGAGGCCTTCACGCTCGAGACGATGCGGGCGCGGATCAAGAAAGTCGGAGACCTGAACGCTGGAATGTGGCGGCGGAAGATCAGCCTCGCGCCGCGCTTCGAGCAGCTCGGCCTAGAAGCCCCTGAACCGTAGGATCGCCCTTCTTGGGGCGCGGGCGGACCTGGTCGACGGTGCAGTCCGAGGGATCCTTGTCCGGACGAAAGCGCAGGAAGCGCGTGCCGTGCCGGAAGCGCTGCCCCTGCCACTTGTCGTAGCGCACCTCGACAACGAGCTTGGGCGGCACGGGGCTCCACTCGAGCGTCACCTGCGGGCGCCAGCGGCTCGGCTCACCGCGCGGCTTCCGCTCGGGCTTGGGGCCGAGGAGAGGCTGGACCCGCGACACGATCTCCTCGCGGCGCTTGCCGGCCGCGGAGGCCGTCCCCACGGGGCGAAGCGCGCCCTTCGAGTCGTAGAGCCCGAGCATGAGGCTGGCGATGCCCGTGCCCTTCTCGCTCCACGTGACTCCCATGACGACACAATCGGCCGTCTTCTCGCCCTTCACCTTGACGACGCCCTCCCGGGAGCCGGGCAGGTAGGGCAGGCCGAGCCGCTTCGCGATCACGCCGTCGAAGCCGGCCACGTCGAGCCGGTCGAGCCACTTCTCCGCCACCTTGGCGTCGCGGGTGGCTGGGGAGACCGAGAAAGGCAGGCCTTCGACCCGGGCGCGACGCTCCTCCAGCGGAAGCTTGTGGATCGCCTCGCCGTCCCAGAGGAGAACGTCGAAGCAGACGAAGTTGGCGGGTATCTCCGCCGAGAGCTTCCGCACGCGGCTTTCCGCGGGATGGAGACGCATCTGGAGCGCGTCGAAGTCGAGGGCGCCATCACGGACGATGACGATTTCCCCGTCGAGCGCCGAACGGGGCGGCAGCCGCTCGCCCAGCTCCGCGAGCTCGGGGAAGTAACGCAGGAGCGGGCGTGCGTTCCGACTCCAGAGGTGAAGCTCGCGTCCGACGTTTTCGAGGACGCCGCGAAAGCCGTCCCATTTGGGCTCGTACTGCCAGCCGTCCCCCTCGGGAAGCTCGTTCACGAGCTCGGCCTCCATGGGCGGGAAGGGGAGCGAGCGCGGCGGCACGGGGGCGCAGGTTACCCGCGTAACCAAGTTCACCCCTGCGCCGTCTAAAAAACAGCGGGATGCGTAGGGTCGTCATCACAGGGATCGGGGCGGTAACGCCCATCGGCAACGACGCCAACACGACGTGGGAAGCGGCCCTGGCCGGACGGAGCGGAGTCGACGAGATCCGCGCCTTCGACGCGAGCGAGTATCCAGTCTCGATCGCGGGCGAGGTCAAGGACTTCGATGCCCAGGGGCTCGCCTCGGCCAAGGACATGAAGCGACTCGACCCGAACGTCCTCTTCGCCCTGGGCGCCGGGAAGGAGGCGCTGGCGGACGCCGGGGTGAACGGCTTCCGCCCGGACCGGGTGGGGATCGTCCTCGGCTCCGCCATTGGAGGCTTTACGGAGCTCATGCGCCAGGCGGACATCCTGCGCGAGCGCGGCTTCGATCGCGTCTCGCCGACGTTCATCCCCAATGTCCTGGTCGACGCTGCCAGCGGACAGCTTGCGATCGACCTCGGTATCCGTGGTCCGAACTACGCCGTCGTGTCGGCCTGCGCGACCGGATCGCACACGATCGGCGAGGGCGCGGAGCTGATTCGTCACGGCCACGCCGATGCGATCCTTGCGGGAGGCACCGAGGCCTGCATCCACCCGCTCATCCTCGCGGGGTTCACCTCGATGCGCGGCCTTGCCTCTGCGAACGGAGATCCGACGCAGGCTTCCCGTCCGTTTGACGCCACCCGTGCGGGCTTCGTCATGTCCGAAGGAGCCGGAGTCGTCCACCTCGAGACGCTCGAGTCGGCCAAGTCGCGCGGAGCGCCCATCTACGCGGAAGTCCTCGGGTACGGCGCCTCGAACGACGCCTACCACATGGCTGCTCCGGACCCGGAGTCGGTCGGCGTCGTCGAGATGATGCGGCAGGCGCTCGACCGAGCCGGCGTAGCGCCGGAGGAGGTCGACTACATCAACGCTCACGGCACGTCGACTCCCCTCGGCGACCTCGCGGAGACGAAGGCGATCAAGGAGGTATTCGGCGACCACGCCTACAAGCTCGCCGTTTCCTCGACCAAATCGATGATGGGTCACATGTTCGGTGCCGCGGGCGCGGTCGAGGCGATCATGTGCGCGCTCGCGATCCGCGACGGGGTTCTCCCCCCGACGATCAACTACGCAAACCCCGATCCGGAGTGTGACCTCGACTACGTCCCGAACGAGGCGCGCAGAGAAGATGTGCGTGTGACCTTGTCGAACGCTATGGGCCTCGGCGGCCACAACGGCTGCGTGCTCCTCGGCCGCGTCGACGACTAGTAATAACGCGCTATCTTGAGCGTCCGTATGCGGCGCTGGGGTCTCTGTCTTCGCGCTATCACGCTGGTCGCCGTCTGCGCGGCCTTGGCCGGCTGCGGGGACAAGGAGACCGCCGCCCCCACCCAGGCGACGACCACCGCGCCCGCCCTCGGCGGCATCGACCGGCTCGCCGCGGAAG
>JAIBJP010000046.1 GCA_020029625.1 Actinomycetota bacterium
CAAAGGGGGAAGCATGGCGAAAGTAGTCAACTGTGAGTGTGGTCAGACGGTCCGCGGCGAGACCGACGATGAGTTGGTCGCGGGCGTTGAGGCGCACGTTCGGCAGGATCACCCGGAGATGGTGGGTCAGATGTCTCGGGACGACATCCTCGGGATGGCGGAGGAGGCATAGCTGGCCAAGATCCTCGTCCATCTCGCCACCGGGCCTGAGAACCCGACGCGCGCCGCGCTAGGGCTGCTCGTGGCGCGGACGGCTGTGGACGAGGGGCATGAAGTGCAAGTTTTCATCGCGGGCGATGGGGTCCAACTCGTCCGCGAGGAGACGGCGGCGGCGGCGCAGGGAATCGGGACGGGGTCGGTAGCGGAGCATCTCGAGGCCCTCCGCGGCGCCGGCGTGACGGTCTACCTTTCCGGCATGTCGAGCAAGGCGCGCGGAATAGAGGGCGGGAAGGGTTACGAGCTGGCCACGCCGCAGAAACTCGTGGAGCTCGCGGTCTGGAGCGAGACCACGCTCGTCTACTAGGAGTCGCTCGTCCGGTCCGGTCGGCAAACTTCGCGCGCGTGCACCTGCGCTCAATTCGCCTCAATCGTGGGGGAATCCAGGGTTCCCCCACGGACCCCCTCCTTAAGGCCCGGTCCCCCTTCTGTTTCTGACGGCCATCAAAATCCGCGGCTTCAAGTCGTTCCCTGACCCCGTCGAGATCCGCCTCGAGCCGGGCGTGGCCGTGGTCGTGGGCCCGAACGGCTCCGGGAAGTCGAATGTTGCCGACGCGATCGTCTGGGCCGCGGGAAGTCTCAGCCCGAGCGAGCTTCGCGCCGAGAAGCCGGACGACGTCCTCTTCGCGGGAGGGCCAGGCCGTGCCGCAGCCGACCACGCGGAGGTCGAGTTGCTCTTCGACAACGAGGACGGTGAGGGACCTGCCGATTTCTCGGAGCTGTCGATCGCCCGCCGACTTCATCGCGGCGGCGAGGGCGAATACCTCGTCAACCGCGCACGCGTCCGCCGGACCGACGTGGTCGAGCTGCTCGCCGAGGTCGGCCTCGGCACGGAGCTCCATTCCGTGATCGGGCAGGGTCGTGTCGAGCAGATTCTGGGCTCGAAGCCGGCCGAGAGGCGGGCTCTGGTCGAGGAGGCCGCGGGCCTGGGGCGCTTCAAACAGCGGCGACACCGGGCCGAGCTCAAGCTCGCCCGCGTCGAGATCCAGGTCGAACGCGCGCGCGACCTCGAGGAAGAAGTGCGGAAGCGCCTGCGACCCCTTGCTCTGCAGGCGACGGCGGCTCAGCGTGCGGAAAAGCTGGTGGGAGAGATCGAGGCGCGCCGTGGTCGGATCGCCGCGGCGGAGCTGGAGCGGATCGAGCGCCGCCTGGCTGAAGTGGCCGAGCGGCGCACGGAAGCCGAGCTCGAGCGCAAGACGCGCGACGACAAGCTCGGCGGTGTGCTCGACGAGCGGCGCCGGGCCGAGGAGGAGCTGGCGGAGGCCGCCGGCCGCCACGAGCAGGCCACGGCCGCGCTCTACAGGCTGCGGAGCGCCGTGGAGCGGGTCGAGCTCCGGAGGGAGCAGGCCGAAGAAGTGGGCGGCGGGTTGCGGGCCGACGCCGCGACGCCGCGTCTCCCCGTCGTGGGCGACCCGACGTATGAGGGCGCGCTTGCCGCGGCGCGCGGGTGGGTGGTGGCGCCGAGCGATTTCTCCCGCGCGCTGACGCGGCTCCGAGAGGCCTACAACGAAGGCGTGGACGCCGTCCTCGTTCACGCGGCCAGCCAGGTCTGGTTCGCCAGCGGATCACTGGGTCGTGCGGAAGAGCCGCCGCGATCGACTCTCCTGGATGGACTGGCCGAGGTATCCGAACGCGCTGCCGGCCTCCTGGGAGGCGCGGCCGAGACCGCAGCTCGCTTCGAAGCGCCGCTGAAGGCGCGGGTCGACGCAGGCGGAAGCCGTTCGGGAGAGCTGGGCGAGGAGCTGCGCGCCCTTGGGGCACGGGAGGCAGAGCTGCGGCGCGCGGCGGGCGAGTCGGCCGAGCGCCTGGCGGCGGTTGGAATTGAAGCCGCGAGGCTCGAGCGGGAGCGCGAGGAAGTTCTTGAACGCCTTCCCGAGGGCGAGGCGGCGGAGCCACTCACCGACGAGCAGGTGGAAGAGCTCCGCGCTGAGATCGCGCGCCTCGAGCGCCGTCGCGAAGCTCTCGGCCAGGTCAACCCGCTCGCCGCGGAGGAACATGCCCGCGAGAAGGCCCGGCTGGAGGAGCTCGTCCTCCAGCGCGAAGACCTCGAGCAGTCGCTGGCCGAGCTGGCCAAGCTCCGCGACGAGCTCGCGGAGACCGTCGAAAAGCGCTTCGAGGAGACCTATGCGGCGGTCGAGCGCCGGTTCGCCGAGGTCGCCGGGACGCTGTTCCCGGGCGGAAAGGGCCGGCTCATCCGCGAAGAGGACGGCGAGGAGCCGGGCATCGAGATCGAGCTCCAGCCGGGCGGCAAGCGGGTGACGCGCCTGTCGCTCCTCTCCGGGGGCGAAAAGGCTCTCGGCGCCATCTCCTTCCTGTTCGCCCTCTTCCTCGCCCGGCCGTGCCCCTTCTACCTGCTGGACGAGGTCGAGGCCGCGCTCGACGACACGAACATCGGCCGTTTCGTCGACCTGTTGGGCCGCTTCTCCGATCGCGCCCAGTTCATCGTCGTCACCCATCAGAAGAGGACGATGGAGGCCGCGGATATTCTCTACGGCGTCACCATGGGCGCCCAGGGGGTCACCGAGGTCGTCTCCAAGCGGCTCGCAACGCATTCGCGTCCTGTTACACACGCAGCGTGAGCCGCAGTTGGGCCGAGCTCTTCGGCGAGGAGGAGCAGCCCTCCGAGGAGGAGCAGGAGGACCGGAAGGGCTGGCTCGGTCGCCTACGCGAATCCCTTGCCGGCAGTCGGCAGGCCCTCACCCAGGACCTCTTCTTCGACCCCGCTGACGAGGAGTCGTGGGAACGGGTCGAGGAAGCGCTCATCCAGGCGGACGTGGGCGTGCCGGCGACGGTCGAGATCGTCCGGCGCCTCGAGCAGCGTGAGCCCGGAAGCGAGGGTGAGCTCCTCCAGGTTCTCGAGGAGGTACTCACTGAGATTCTCCTCGGGGAGGGCGGCGGGCGGCTCGCGGTCTCCGAAGCGCCCAGTGTCGTCCTCGTCGTCGGGGTCAATGGCACGGGCAAGACGACGACGATCGGGAAGCTCGCCGACCGACTCCGCGAGCACGGGCACTCAGTGATCGTTGCGGCCGCGGACACCTTCCGCGCGGCCGCCGACGAGCAGCTCGAGATCTGGGCGCAGCGCGCGGGAGCCGACTTCGTGGGGGCCACGCGGGGAGCGGACCCGGCGGCCGTCGCCTACGACGCCATCCAGGCCGCCGAGGCGCGGGGACACGACATCGTCCTCGTGGACACGGCCGGCCGGCTGCACACCCAGACGAATCTCATGGAAGAGCTGGCCAAGATCCGGCGCGTGATTGCGTCGCGGGTCGAGGGCGCGCCGCACGAGACTCTCCTGGTCGTCGACGCGACGACCGGCCAGAACGGCCTGCAGCAGGCGCGGCTGTTCAACGAAGCCGTCCAGGTCACGGGTGTGGCGCTCACCAAGCTGGACGGGAGCGCGAAGGGCGGCATCGCCGTCGCCATCGCGCACGAACTGGGGCTCCCGGTCAAGCTTGTCGGCGTGGGAGAGACGCTGGAAGATCTCCAGCCGTTCGACGCGCCCGAGTTCGCGCGGGCGCTCGTCTCCTCGGAGTAGCCATGCGAGACGAGCTCGAGACGCCGAGGCTTCGCCTGCGCCGCTGGCGCGCGGGCGACTTGGAAGCGCTGGCGGGCTGGCACGTCGATCCCGAGCTCATGCGACATATGCCCAAGCTCGCGTTCACCCGGGAAGAGATGGAGGCCGACATCGAGCGCTACGAGCGCCACTGGGCCGAGCACGGCTTCGGCCTCTGGGCCGCCGAGGACAAGGAGGGCGGGACACTGATCGGGCGGGTGGGCCTCTCCTACCACCGTGTGTGGCCGGACGACCCTGAGGTGGGGTGGCTCATCGACACCCGTTGGCAGGGAAAAGGCCTGGCGACGGAGGCGGGCGCCGCGTGCCTGCGCTACGCGTTCGGCGAACTGGGCTTCAAGCGCGTTGTCAGCATCTGCACAGTTGAGAACGCCGCTTCGCGCCGAGTAATGGAGAAGCTGGGCCTCCGCTTTTGGCAGGACATCCACGACTCGAAGCACGATCTGGCGCTGCTCCTGCACGTTCGCGAGCACAGCGATTAGCCTCCCGGGGTGGCCGACCCGGTCTTCGTGATCACAGGTGCCTCGAGCGGCATCGGCGAGGCGACCGCGCGCCGCGCCGCCGAGGCCGGGTACCGACTCGTGCTCGCGGCCCGTCGAGAAGAGAAACTGCGGGACCTGGCCGAGGAGCTCGGAGGTCCGGAGCGAGCGCTCGCAGTTCGCTGCGACGTCACGGAATGGGAGGACCAGGAGGCGATGGCGCGAACCTCCTTGGATCGCTTCGGCCGGATCGACGTCTCCTTCGCGAACGCAGGCTTCGGCGCCAAGCGCGGCTTCCTCGAAGAGACGCCCGAGTACTGGAAGAGCATGGTGCTCACGAACGTCTACGGCGCCGCGCTCACCATCCGCGCGACCCTCCCCGCCCTAAAGGATTCGCGCGGTCATCTGCTCCTGACGAGCTCCGTGGCCGGTCGCCGTGCCCTCGCCGGCTCGCTCTATTCCGCGACGAAGTGGGCGGTCACCGCGATGGGCGAGGCGGCGCGCCTGGAGCTGAACGGGACGGGCGTCCGCGTGACGCTGATCGAGCCCGGCATGGTGGATACGCCGTTCTTCGACGATCGGCCGAAGGACGCACTCGAGCCTGACGACATCGCGCGAGCCGTGCTCTACGCAGTCACCCAACCGCCGCACGTCGACGTCAACGAGATCCTCGTCCGCCCGACCTCCCAGGAGAACTAGACGCAGCGAAAGGCGGCCCTTAGGGTCCGGCTATGTACTCGCGTGTCGTCCGCTACGAAGGCGTCTCCGAGGACGAGTGGGAGATCGGCGCCGGCTGGTTTCGCTACGACTATCTCCCCGTGGCGATGGAGGCGGAGGGCTTCGCCGGCGCCTACCTGTTCCGGGACCGGGAGGGCGAGGTCACGATGAGCGTGACGCTCTGGAAGGACGAGGCGACCGCCGCGGGGAGCGGGGAGGCTCTGCGGCAGCACCTGGACAAGTGGGCCGAGATGACGGGCCGCGTGCCGACCATCCAGACCTTCGAGGTCGTGCACGCCGAGATTCCGACGGGCTCGACCGGTTAGCTCAGCTGGCTCAGCGCTCGACGCCGAAAGCGATGTCCACTGTCGTTCGAAAGAGCGTGATCTGCTCGTTCTCGACGACCGCGCTCATCTCGACGACATGGGCGCCGTGGATGTCGCGGACGGTCTTGCTCGCCTCTTGAACGGCTACCTTCGTCGCCTCGGCGAAGCTGGTCGGCGACTGCCCGATGATCCGGATGATCTTGGCGATCTCTGCCATTTCTGCCTCCTTGAGTCGAAAACCCCATAGCTACACTTCTCGGCCGGCCCATGTTTGACACGCTTTCCGACAAGCTGCAAGCCACCCTCGGCGATCTCCGCGGTCATGGGAAGCTCTCCGAGGAGGCTCTTTCGAAGGCCATGCGCGAGATCCGGCTCGCGCTCCTCGAGGCTGACGTCAACTTCCAGGTCGTGAAGGAGTTCGTCGCGCGTGTGCGCGAGCGCGCCGCCGGCGCGGAGGTGACGAAGAGCCTCACGCCCGGCCAGGAGGTCGTGCGGATCGTCCACGAGGAGCTGACCGCGATCATGGGTCAGGGCGGCTCGAAGCTCGCGTTCGCCGGCCGGCCGCCGACGGTGATCCTCCTGGCGGGCCTACAGGGCTCCGGGAAGACCACGGCAGCCGCCAAGCTCGCGCTGCTGCTGCGCCGCGAGGGGAAGGCTCCCGCACTCGTCGCGGCGGACCTCCAGCGTCCGGCCGCCATCGACCAGCTCGAGCAGCTGGCCAAGCAGATTCAGATCCCGGTCCACGTGGACAAGGGCGCAAAGGATCCGGTCGCGGTCGTCAAGGAGGGCATCGAGCAGGCCCGGGCGCAGGGCCGGGACACGGTCATCCTCGACACCGCGGGGCGCCTCCACGTCGACGAGGAGATGATGGATCAGCTCGCGCGGGTGCGGGCAGCCGCGAAGCCGCACAACGTCCTCCTCGTCCTCGACGCGATGACAGGTCAGGACGCCGTCAACGTCGCGGAGGCGTTCTCGAAGACCGTCGATTTCGACGGCATCGTCCTGACGAAGCTCGACGGTGACGCGCGCGGCGGCGCCGCGCTTTCCGTCAAGGCCGTCACCGGCAAGCCGATCAAGCTCGCCTCGACCGGGGAGAAGCTCGACCAGCTCGAGTACTTCCATCCCGACCGCATGGCCTCGCGCATCCTCGGCATGGGGGACGTGATGACCCTGATCGAGCGGGCTGAGGCCGCGGCCGAGAAGGACGAGCAGGCAGAGATGGAGAAGCGTCTCCTCCAGGGGCGCTTTACGTTCGACGACTTCCTCCAGGCCTACAAGATGATGCGGCGGATGGGCTCGATGAAGAACGTCATCTCGCTCATTCCCGGCCTGGGGAAGCAGCTCCAGGGCGTCAACGTCGACGACCGCGAGCTCGGCCGGGTCGAGGCGATCGTTCTCTCGATGACCGCGGAGGAGCGCTCCCACCCGGAGATCATCAAGGGCTCTCGCCGGGCGCGCATCGCGGCCGGGAGCGGAACGACGGTGCAGCAGGTCAATCAGCTGCTCGCCGCGCGCAAGCAGATGGAGAAGATGATGAAGCAGTTCGGGCGCGGCAAGATGCCGAACCTGCAATCCATAGTGGCTCAACAGCGAAGATGACCACGCCCGTGCAATGGAAAAGGAGGGGGCTCGTGGGGGAACCACGGGTTCCCCCACGTTGAACAGAGGAGATAGATGGCAGCGAGGATCAGACTGACCCGTGTCGGGTCGAAGAAGAACCCCGTCTACCGGGTTGTCGTCGCGGACTCGCGCTCGCCGCGCGACGGCAAGTTCATCGAGATCGTCGGCCGCTACAACCCGCAGACCGACCCCTCGACGATCGAGCTCGACGAGGCCAAGGTGCGCGACTGGATCTCCAAGGGCGCCCAGCCCTCGGGGTCCGTACAGAAGCTCCTGAAGGCGAAAGGTCTTTAATGAAGGAGCTCGTCGAGTACCTCGCGAAGGGGCTCGTGGACGAGCCCGACGCGGTCCGCGTCGAGCGGGTCGAGCGCGACGGCGCAGTGGTGCTGGAGCTTCACTGCGCGCCTGACGACGTGGGCAAGGTCATCGGCCGCCAGGGGCGCACCGCGCGTGCTCTCCGCACGATCGTCCGCGCGAGCGGCGCCCGCTCGAACGAGCGTGCTCTGCTCGAGATCGTCGGGTGAACCAGGCGTCCCAACCCGTGACGCCTTCCGGGCGCTGCACGGCTGCAAAGCGTCGCCAGGCGGCGTCCTCGGTCGCCCCCGTACTTACCTTCAGTAGGGGGGCTCCCTCCATCCTTGCCCGGCTCGCTTTTCGCGCGTGAGCGCACCGGAAACGCCACCGGCTGGAACGCCGCTAGTCCCGGTCGGCCGCGTCGGCCGGCCGCACGGGCTCGACGGCTCGTTCGTCGTCGAGAACGCGAGCGAGGACCCTGAGCGGTTCGTGGCAGGCTCGCCCATCCTCCTCGACGGGGAGGAGGCGAAGGTAGTCACGTCCAAGCGCGCTGGGCGGCGGCTCGTCGTCCGCCTCGACCGCGAAGCGAGGCGCGGCGCGGTGCTCGCCGTGCCGCGAAGCGTCCTCCCGGAGACGGCCGAGGACGAGTACTACGTGTTCCAGCTCGTCGGCCTGGCCGTGGAGGAAGAAGGCGGCCGCGCACTCGGGCGCGTGCAGGACGTTGCCCCCGGCGTGGCGAACGACGTGCTCGAGCTCGACACCGGGACCGCGCTCCCGCTCGTCGAGGATTGCGTGCTTGCCGTCGACCTCGACCAGGGACGCATCCTCGTGGCGCAGGGGTTCGCGCCTGAAAGCTAGGTTTTTCCACCCAGCCGCCTTGCAAATCGACGTCTTCACACTGCTGCCGCATGCCTTCTCCTGGCTGACCGAGCAACGACCGCTAGCGGCCGTTCTCGGGTCGGAGCTCGACCTACGCCTCTGGAACTACCGCGACTTCACGCCGCTGACCGGCGGCCAGGTCGACGATGAGCCGTACGGGGGCGGCGCCGGGATGATCTTGCGCGTGGACGTCGTGGACGCTGCCTTGGAGGCCGTCTACGGCGACCTCGGGTCGCGGCGGATTCTCGCTCTGACGCCCCAGGGGCGGCAGCTAAACCAGGAGCTCGTGGACGAGCTCGCAAGAGAAGAGGCCTTCACGCTGCTCTCCGCCCGCTTCGAGGGGTTCGACGAGCGCGTAGTGGAGCACTTCGCCACGGACGCGGTCTCGATCGGCCCCTATGTCCTCTCCGGTGGCGAGCTTCCGGCCATGGTCGTGCTCGAGGCTGTCGGACGCCGCCAGCCGGGTGCGATGCGCGCCGAGAGCGCGATGTACGAGAGCTTTTCGCCCTCGCTCGAGGGTGGGCTCGAGTTTCCCCAGTACACGAGGCCCGCGGAGTTTCGTGGTTGGCGGGTGCCCGAGGTCTTGCTGTCAGGCGACCACGCCCGGATCGATTCCTGGCGCAAAGAGCAGAGCCGGGAGAGGACGCTCTCGTGAGAGGACCGATCGACCGCATCACGGAGGGCCTGCCCTCCCCGTGGCCGACCATCATCGACTGGGTAGTCACGATCGTCGTCGCCGTGGGCGCCGTCCTGGCCATCAAGGCGTGGGTCGTGAATCCGTACCGGATCCCTTCGTCTTCCATGGAGCCCACGCTGCACTGCGCCGCGCCGGGCGTCGGCTGCCAGGCGAGGTTCTCGGACCGCGTGCTCGCCAACCGGTTCATCTACCACTTCCGCAGGCCCCACCGGCAGGAGATCGTCGTCTTCACGACGCCTCCCACCGCCGAGCGCTGCGAGAACGGCGCGGGCGGCGAGACGTTCGTGAAGCGGATCATCGGGCTTCCGGGCGAGACGATTCGTGAGCGGCGCGGGACGATCCTCGTCAACGGGAAGCCGCTCGATGAGTCCTACGTCCAGCCCGCCGATCGGGATCAGCGGAGCGGGCAGTGGCGGGTTCCGCAGGGGCAGTACTTCATGATGGGCGACAATCGCTCGTCGTCCTGCGACAGCCGGGACTGGGGCTCGGTGCCCCGCGAGAACCTCATCGGCCCCGTTTTTGCCGTCTATTGGCCTCCGCAACGAATCGGCTTCCGCTAGCCCGCCGCCCCAGAACCGTCAGGGCTTCGCTGCTAGCATGGTCGGTCGGCTCAGCACGGCCGCCTTTCGATGAGCACTCCGATCGACATCCTCGAGCGCAAGCAGCTGCGCGACGACATTCCCGACTTCAAGGCAGGGGACACCGTGCGCGTGCACTTCCAGGTGATCGAGGGCCAGCGTCGCCGGGTGCAGGTCTTCGAGGGGATCGTCATCAAACGCCAGGGACCGGGGGCCCGTGAGACCTTCACCGTGCGCAAGAACTCCTTCGGCGTCGGCGTCGAGCGAACCTTCCCGCTGCATTCCCCGAAGATCGAGCGCATCGAGGTGCAGGCGATCGGAGACGTGAACCGAGCCAAGCTCTACTACCTTCGCTCGAAGGTGGGGAAGAAGGCGCGCGTCCGCGAGAAGCAGCGGAGCTAGTCGCTATGCTCGGCCCCGTGCGCCGCACGGGCCGAAAGCTCCTCAACTTCGACCGGAAACTGGGCGTGCGCTTCGTCGCCGGCGCGGACGAGGCGGGCCGCGGCAGCCTGGCGGGACCGCTCGTCACGGCGGCAGTCCTCTTCGATTACGACTGCTTGCGCGACCATCGCGTGCGCCCGCTGTCGCTCCTGAACGACTCCAAGCAGCTGACCGGCGACGAGCGCGAGCGCCTCTTCCGTGCGGTCTCCGGCTGTGCCGAGCGGATCGCCGTCCGCATCATCCCGCCGGCTGTGATCGACCGGGACGGCCTGCACCGGTCGAATCTACGCGGCCTTCGCGAGACGCTCGCCGACCTGTGTCCGCCGGCGGAGGCCTGCCTCGTCGACGGCTTTCGCCTGGGCAAGCTGGCCCCGGAGCACACGGCCGTCGTCGACGGCGACGAGAAGAGCGCCGCGATCGCGGCCGCATCCGTGATCGCCAAGGTCGTCCGAGACCGAACCATGCGCAGGATGGATGCGCTCTACCCGCACTACGGCTTCGCCTCCCACGTGGGCTACATCACGCCCCGGCACTCCGCCGTCGTGCGCGAGCGCGGTCCGAGCGAGATTCACCGGCTTTCCTTCGAGGCCCGCTCGTATGCCGAGCACGCGGCAGGTCTCGGGGGCTAGAGCCGAGCGGCGGGTCCGGATCCACTACCGCCTACGCGGCTACCGCGTCCTCGCTGCGAATGTCCGTGCCGGCGGGAACGAGCTGGACGTGGTCGTTCGCCGCGGTCGAAGACTGGTTTTCTGCGAAGTGAAGATGAGGAGCGGGCCGATGTTTGGTGACCCCTGGGAAGCGGTCGGGCGCGAGAAGGAGCGCCGCCTGCGCCGGGCCGCCGAGGTCTTCCTCGCCCGAAACCGTGCGCTCGCCGAGCTCGACGTCGCGTTCGAGGTCGCCGCGGTCCGCGGGCGCCGGATCGAGCGCGTCCCGCTCTGAGCTGGCGGGTCTGGGGCGGGAGCCCAGCGCCAGAATCGCTAGCTACCTGTCCCGCCTACACAGGTTGTGAACGGCTGAGAGGACATCCGGGCCTCCTTTGAGGCTGTGGGTCTGCCACGACTCACGCCCCAAGGAGGGACCCGGATGATGCTTCACCGTAACGCCAAGCTCGGACTGGCCGGCCGCCTCGCGCTCGTGCAGGCAATCGAGGGAGGATCGAGCTTGAAGGCGGCCGCGGCCGCCTTCAGCGTCTCGCCGGC
>JAIBJP010000047.1 GCA_020029625.1 Actinomycetota bacterium
CGACGAGCGCGAGCTCGCCGACCTGCGACGCGAGGTCGCCGAAGAGGTCGAGAGCTCGGCTCGAAGCGCCGACTACCGGGAGCGGGCGGTCGCCTATCGGGCGATCGGCCAGCTCAGGTTCAACCAGAAGACCGAGCTCCTGCGCCGGGGGCTGGAGGACGAGAGCCCGGCCTGCCGCGGCTCCGCCCTCCTCTCGCTCGAGCTTCTCTCGCGAGACCATCCGGGCCTCGTCAACGCGCGGCGTCCGCTGCTCCATTCGCTGGCCAACGACGACCCCAACCAGGCCGTACGCCGGCTCGCGGTCCTCTGCCTCAAGAACGGCTCGCCGATGGCGGACACGATCACTCTCCTCGCCCACCTCGAAGAAGAGTCGGACGAGGCGGATCTGCGTGCGGCGGCAGGCGCGGTGCAGCGGGCGCTGAAGAAGAAATCGGCGGCGCGCTAGCCGTTACAACCGCACGACCCGCCGTGGCGCAGGCGGCCGCAGGCAGGACATCTCTCAGGGCGTCGCAACTCGATCATGCTCATGCGGGCGGCGAGCCAGACCATCGCGAACAAAAGCCCCGCGGTCACGCTCAACACTCCGAGCATCTGGGTGGGGAGGGCGTTCATCTCTTGAGGTCCTTACGTTGACGGCGCGCGTGTGGATGCGCTGAGTAATACGTGTCACGCCTTCGCCGGTCCGAAACATGGGTGTAGAGCTCCGTCGTGCCGAGGTCGGCGTGGCCGAGCATCTCCTGGACGCTTCTCAGGTCGGCTCCCCCTTCCAGCAAGTGGGTGGCGAACGAGTGGCGGAGGATGTGGGGGTGGACACGCTGAGGGTCGAGTCCGGCGTGGCCGGCCAGCTTCCGGAGGATCAGGAACGCACCCGCTCGCGTGAGGGCCCCTCCCTGTGCGTTGAGGAAGAGGTCGGGGCGATGACGGCGGTCGAGGTACGGCCGCCCCCGGGCGAGGTAGCGCCGGAGAGCTTCCGCCGCCTCACGCCCCAGCGGAACGATCCGCTCCTTGTCGCCCTTGCCGATGCAGCGCACCAGGCGGTTGTCCAGGTCGACCCCTCCTCGCTCCAGGCCGACGGCCTCGCTCACGCGGAGGCCCGCGCCATAGAGGAGCTCCACCAGTGCCCGGTCGCGCAACGAGCGGGGGGTCGCGCCGTTGGCCGCCGCGATCAGGCGCTCCACCTCGGCGGGCGAGAGGGTTCGCGGGAGACGGGAGCGCCGGCGCGGGAGCTCCACTTCGGCGGCCGGGTTGTCCTCCCGGAGTCCGAGTAGCACCAGGTGGCGGTAGAAGGCGCGTGCGGCCGCTGCCCGCCGCGCGACCGAGTTGGGTGCCTGGCCGCGACCACGCAGGTCGGCGAGCCACGCTTTGATCTCGTCCGCGGTCGCTTCCCCTGGAGCCTTTCCGAGGTAGCGCGCGAGGTCGGCCAGGTCGCGCCTGTACGCGTCGACGGTACGCGGCGCCCGTCGGGCGGCGAGGAGTGCCAGGAAGGCGGCGAGGGCGGAGTCAGGCGCGGGGGTGGGCGCGGTCATAGACCTTCCGGAGTCGTTTGGAATCGACATGGCTGTAGATCTGCGTGGTCGAGAGCGAGGAGTGCCCGAGCAGCTCCTGGATCGTGCGGAGGTCGGCACCGCCTTCCAAGAGGTGTGTGGCGAAAGCGTGGCGAAGGCGATGCGGATTCGGGAGCAACCGTCGGAGCGTGGAGGTGTCGAGCGGCCGTCCCCGGGCGGAGATGAAGAGCGCGTTCTCCGCGCCTCGAGCAAGCTGGGGCCGAGCCACCTCGAGATAGAGCCGGAGCCGGTGAGCCGCCTCCTCGCCGAGCGGCACGGCGCGCTCCTTGCCGCCCTTCCCGCGGACGAGCACGGCCTCCTGCTCGAAGTCGACGTCGGCGAGCGTAAGGTCGACCGCCTCCTGGGCGCGGAGGCCGGCCGAATAGACGAGCTCGAAGAGCGCCCGGTTGCGAACCGCGAGCGCGTCGTCGCCCTCGAGCGCCTCGAGGAGCGTGTCGGTCTCCTCCGGCCGCGGAGCGTGGGGAAGCCGGCGGCGACGCCGTCCCGAGACGGCGAGGTCGGGAACGCGACTCGGACCAAGCACCGCCCGGATCAGCGAGCGCACCGCCGCCACCTTTCGCGCCAGCGTGGTCTCGGACAGCTTCCTGGGCGTCCGGCCGGGCCGGTCCGCTCCGAGCTCGGAGGCGTATTCCGCGAATGCACGGGCATCGAACGATTCGAGTTCGAGGCCGCGTGCCTGGAGCCAGGCAGCAAACTCCTCGAGGTCGATCCGGTAGGCGCGGCGGGTCGACTCGGAGAGCGCCGGGCTCTCGAGAAAGCGTTCGACTGCGGCTGTTGTATCCACGTCGGGGTGTTTCGCCTCACCCGTACGCTTCCTGCCCGTGCAGGCCACGCTTCGCGTCCGCGACCTCGTGATCGCCAGCTGGGAGACCAGCCGCGAAAGCGTTCGCAACGTGCTTCCGGGCGGCGTCGAGCCGACAGAGGTGGACGGCAGTCTCCTCGTCTCCATCGTCGCCTTCCACGTTCAGGGAGGCCGTCTCGGCCGCGTGCCGATCCTGCCTTTCGCGCAGATGAACGTCCGCACCTACGTGAGCTGGAAAGAGGAGCCGGCCGTGTTCTTCCTGGGCACCCGGGTGACCATGGGAGGGCTCCCTGGCCGGGTCCTCGGAGCCCCTTACCGACAGGCGAGACTGCGGGTCGGGAAAGGGGGCGTCCGCGCCCCCGGGCTCGGCGTTTCGCTTCGATATCGCGTCGCCGGGCCGGCCGAGCCCGGCCCGCTTGGCCGTCACGAGGTGGGCCTCTTCGAGAACGACGGCCTGCGCGCGTTCCGAGTCCATCGGGGCGACGCGGAGTGGCGCCGCGCCGAGGCCATCGAGCCGGCACGAGTCGACTTCCTCGTCGCCCTCGGCTTCGAGGCTCGCGGGGAGCCTGAACTCCTCTACGCGGCTCAGGCGTCCTTCGAGACCGAGGTGCCCCCGGAACGCGTCTGACTCAGTGCCGAAGGGCGAAAATCGGGGTAGGACACGTACGATAAGCAGGGGATATGGCGATTACGACCACCTCCAGCGGACTCGAGGGCCACGGGCTCGATCCCGAGGGCCGCGTCTACTGGAATCCGACCACCTCGCTCCTCTACACACACGCGCTCGTCCGGGAGGAAGGCCGGCTCGCGGAAGGCGGCCCGCTCGTGGTCGACACCGGACGGCATACCGGCCGCTCTGCCAAGGACAAGTTCTTCGTCCGGGAGCCGGAGTCCGAGGACCGGATCGCCTGGGGTGACGTCAACCAGCCCATCTCCGAGGAGCGCTTCGAGGGCCTCCGGGAGAAGGTCGTCGACCATCTGAGCGAGCGCGATCTCTACGTCGTCAACGCCTTCGCAGGCGCGGACCCGGCACACCGGCTGCTGGTGCGCGTGGTCACGGACTCGCCTTGGCATGCGCTCTTCGCCAAGACGCTCTTCATCGACCCGAGCGAGGAGGAGCTGCGTGACTTCGAGCCCGACGCCCTCGTCTTGCACGCGCCTGCGGTCGAGGCCGACCCCGAGGAAGACGAGACCCGCAGCGAGACCTTCATCGTCCTGCATCCTTCGCGCGCCGAGGTGCTGATCGGCGGCACCGAGTACGCCGGAGAGATCAAGAAGTCGATCTTCACCGTCATGAACGACCGCCTGCCCCTCGAGGGCGTCTTTCCGATGCACTGCTCGGCGAACATCGACGATCAGAGCCGCGTCGCCATCTTCTTCGGGCTCTCGGGGACCGGGAAGACGACGCTCTCGGCCGATCCCGAGCGGCGCCTGATCGGGGACGACGAGCACGGCTGGGGAGACGAAGGGGTCTTCAACTTCGAGGGCGGCTGCTACGCGAAGGTGATTCGGCTCTCCCCCGCTGCGGAGCCGGAGATCTACAAGGCGGTGCACGCCTTCGGGACCGTGCTCGAGAACGTGGTCGTGGACGACCGCGGCGTCATGGACCTCAACGACGCCTCCAAGACCGAGAACACGCGCGCGGCATATGAGCTGGAGCAGATCGAGAACGCGCTGCCCGAGAAGCGCGCGGGTCATCCGCGCTCGGTCGTCCTCCTGACGGCGGACGCCTTCGGAGTGCTGCCGCCCATCGCGCGCCTGACCCGCGACCAGGCGCTCTTCTACTTCCTCACGGGGTTCACGGCGAAGCTCGCGGGGACGGAGATCGGCGTCACCGAGCCGCAACCGACGTTCTCCTGCGGCTTCGGCGCGCCGTTTCTCCCGCAGAAGCCGACCGTCTACGCACGCATGCTCGGGCAGAAGCTCGACGAGCACGGCTCCACAGTCTGGCTCGTGAACACGGGTTGGACGGGCGGGCCTTATGGCGAGGGTCAGCGCATGCCGATCGCCGCGACGCGCGCGTTGCTCCGCGCGGCCCTGGACGGCGAGCTCGATCAGGTCGAGTACCGCATGGATCCGATCTTCGGGTTCGAGGTTCCTGTGGGGGTTCCGGGCGTGGATGCGAGTCTCTTGGATCCGCGCTCGACGTGGAGCGACCCGGACGCCTACGACGAGAAGGCCCGCTACCTCGCGGCGCGGTTCCGGGAGAACTTCCAGAAGTTCGGCGCGGATGACAACATCGTCCAGGCCGGCCCTCGCGTTTGACGCCTTTCGCAAAGCCGATCAGATAGCGTCTCTCCTGGTGGAAGCCCAGCACGACGTCCTCATCGTCGGTGCCGGCCTTGCCGGCATGCGCGCCGCCATCGAGGCGCATGACGCGGGAGCGGACGTCGCGCTCATCTCGAAGATCCATCCCGTCCGCAGTCACTCCGGAGCTGCCGAGGGCGGCATCAACGCGGCCCTCGGCAATGCTTCCGAGGACGATCCCGAGAAGCACGCCTACGACACGGTCAAGGGCTCGGACTACCTCGGCGACCAGGATGCGATCGAGGTTCTCTGCGAGGAGGCGCCCGCTGACGTCTACCAGCTCGAGCACTGGGGTGCGGTCTTCTCGCGCACGGAGGACGGCCGCATCGCCCAGCGCCCCTTCGGCGCAGCCGGCGAGCCGCGCACGGCGTATGCGGCGGACATCACCGGCCATGTCCTCGTCCACGTCCTCTACGAGCAGATCATGAAACGGGACCTCCAGGTCTACGAGGAGTTCTTTGCCTGGCAGCTCGTCGAGAACGAGGGCCGCTGCCAGGCGGTGATCTCCTGGGATCTCGTGAACGGCGGCCTGAAGACGATCGGCGCCAAGACCGTGATCATCGCCACCGGCGGGGCCGGGCGCCTCTATCAGGGCACGACGAACGCCTACGCGTGCACAGGTGACGGGATGACGATGGCGCTCCGTCTAGGCGTGCCTCTGAAGGACATGGAGATGATGCAGTTCCACCCGACGACGCTTTCGCCCACGGGCGTGCTCATCACCGAGGGCTGCCGGGGGGAAGGCGCGTACCTGCTCAACGCCGAGGGCGAGCGCTTCCTGAAGCGCTACGCGCCGAACGCGATGGAGCTCGCGAGCCGGGACGTCATCTCACGGGCGGAGCAGACGGAGATCGACGAGGGGCGAGGTATCGACGGAAACGTGCTGCTCGACCTTCGCCATCTCGGCGCCGAGCGGATCATCGAACGCCTGCACGGCACCCGCGAGCTTTCCATGGTCTTCGCCGGCGTGGATCCGATCCACGACCCCATTCCGGTTCGCCCCGGCGCCCACTACCACATGGGCGGCGTCGAAACGGATCTCTGGGGCAAGACGTCGCTCGAAGGTCTGTATGCAGCGGGAGAGGTGGCGTGCGTGTCCGTCCACGGAGCCAACCGGCTGGGCGGAAACGCCCTCATGGAAACGATCACGTACGGCAAGCGCGCCGGAAAGGCCGCGGCCGAGTGGGCGCTCTCGCACACGACGGTCACGGTGCCGGAGTCGCTCCAGGCCGACGCGGAGCGGGAGCTCGGCACGCTCCTCGACCGCACGGCCGGCGAGCGGCCGCACGGGATTCGGGACGAGATGGCACAGACGATGCACGAGAACTTCGGCGTCTTCCGGCGGGAGGATCGAATGAAGAGGCAGGGAGAGATCGTCGCCGGCCTGCGCGAGCGTTACGAGGGCGTCGTGGTCGACGACAAGGGCCAGATCTTCAACAACGATCTCACCCAGGCGCTCGAGCTCGGGTTCCTGCTCGAGCTCGCAGCCTGCATGGTCGAAGCCGGTCTCGCACGCAAGGAGAGCCGCGGCGCGCACGCGCGACCAGACGACTATCCCGAGCGCGACGACAAGAACTTCCTCAAGCACACGCTCGTCTCCTGGCGCGATGATGGTCCTGAGTTGTCGTGGGAGCCCGTGCGGATGACGAAGTGGCAACCGCAGGAAAGGACCTACTAATGGACGTCGCTCTCAAGATCTGGCGCTTCGACCCGGAGACCGGCGAGCGCGCGCTCAAGCACTACAATGTGGAGGCTCCGGAATGGGCGTGCCTCCTCGACGTCCTCGACATCGTCAAGGACCAGGTCGACGGCACGCTCGGCTTCCGCAAGAGCTGTCGCATGATGATCTGCGGTTCCTGCGGCATGCGCATGGACGGACGCGCGATCCTCGCGTGCAAGGAGCGGATGAAGCCGATCGTCGAGCGGGGGCACGTCCCCGTGATCTCCGCGATGGGGAACATGCCTGTCCTCAAGGACCTCGTCGTCGACATGACGCCGTTCTGGACGAAGATCCGCCGCATGAAGCCCTGGCTCGACACCGGCTACGAGGAGATCCCTGAGCGGGAGTTTCGCCACACGCAGGAGGAGATGAACCCGATCCACAAGGAGTCGCTCTGCATCATGTGCGGCTGCTGCGTCTCCGAGTGCAACTCGATGGAATCCGATCCCGAGTTCTTCGGGCCCGCTGCGTTGGCGAAGGGCTTCCGCTTCGTCGGCGACCCGCGTGAGCGCGCGCAGGTGGAGCGGCTCGAGTCCTACAACGACGAGCACGGGATCTGGGACTGCACGCGCTGCTATTTCTGCAACGAACGCTGTCCGAAGGGCGTCGACCCGCGCGACGCGATCGCCAAGCTCGGCGCGGAGTCGATCAAGGAGGGCATCGACCGCGATCTCGGCGCCAAGCACGCCAAGTGGTTCGTGCATTCCGCCAAGACGACCGGCTGGCTCCGCGAGACGGAGCTCGTCCCCAAGACGCAAGGGGTCGTCTCCGCGATCAAGCAGACGAAGTTCGCCATCTCGCTCGCCAAGCACGGAAAGGTGCCGCCCCCCGTCCCGCCACATGTGGCCGACCGGGTTCAGGAGGCTCGCGGCCTCCACGAGCTCGTCCACTCGCAGGGACGCGCGGGCGCGGCCGGAATCGTCCAGGGCGAGAAGGCGCTCTCGCGTATCGAGCATCCTTCAGACGGAGACGGTGCATGAGGGTCGCCTACTACAAGGGCTGCCTGGCCTCGCTCTCGGCCAAGGAACTCGACACCTCGACGCAGGCGCTCGCCCCGAAGCTCGGGATCGAGCTCGACGAGCTGGAGGCGGTCACCTGCTGCGGCGCTGGCGACATCCACGAGGCCGAGCCCGACTACTACCTACACCTGAACGCGCGCATCCTGGCGTATGCGGAGGCGACCGGCGCGAACACGCTCATGACCATCTGCAACGTCTGCACGCTCAACCTGCGCCAGGCGAACTTCCAGCTTCAGAACGACGACGCCCTGCGGGAGCGGGTGAGCGACAACCTCGAGACCGTCGGCGCCCCTCGTTACTCGGGCGGCGTCGAGGTCAAGCACCTGCTCTGGCTGATCGCCGACGGAGACGGCTATGAGCGCTTGAAGGAGGTGGCGCACAAGGGCCTGAAGGGGCTGCGCGTTGCTCCCTTCTACGGCTGCCAGATCCTCCGCCCGTCAAAGCTCCTCGGGTTCGAGGATCCGGACCGTCCCTGGTCGCTCGAGGCCATCATCGAGGCTTGCGGCGGCGAGCCGATCGATTATCCCGCGAAGATCAAGTGCTGCGGCTTCCCGATCATCCAGGCCCGTGAAGAGGTTGCGCTCGGCGAGCTGATCCAGCCGATCGAGCAGTCGATCGAGGCCGGGGCCGACGTGATGGTGACGCCGTGCCCGCTCTGTCACCTCTCGCTCGACGCCTGGCAGCAGAAGCTCGAGGCGTCCACGGGCAAGCGCTACCAGATGCCGATCCTCCATCTGTCCCAGCTGATCGGAGTCGCGGCGGGGCTCGAGGAATCGGAGCTGCAGTTCAAGCGCCACGTCGTTCCGGTGACGCCGGTGCTCGAGAAGGTCGAAGCCCCCTGATCGTTTTCGGGCTCCTGGGCGCACCCGTCAGGATCCCGAGAAAGGTCCGGCCCGGCTAAGAAACCGGGCCGGCTTGCCCCTCCACGTATACAGATGCATCGAGCGCGCCGAATCTTGCAGCCAATTGGCGCTGTGGCTGGGATCGGCGCGGCGTGGGCGCTGTTCGAGGCGCAGTGGGTCGAGCTTCGAGAGGTGGAAACGCGCGTGAATCGCCTACCGCCGGAGCTCGACGGCTTCACGATCCTCCACCTCTCGGATTTCCACCTGGGCACGGCGTCGCTGAACGGGAGGACGCTCGAGCGCGCGGTCGCGTGGTCCGAGGAGGGAGAGGTCGATCTCGTCGCCCTCACCGGCGACCTGCTGTCCCGGCGACGCGGCGAGACGCGTTTGACCGACGTGCTCCGGCGATTCCGCAGCCGCCACGGCGTCTACGCGGTACTGGGAAACCATGACGTCGACGAGGCTCGCTCCGCTCTGGGCACGGCACTTCTCGACGATTCGAGTGTGGTGGTCGACATCCGAGGCAAGCGAGTGCAGATAGCGGGCGGCGGGCCGGCAGAGGACTGGGAGTGGCCGAAGTTGGAGCGGTTGGCTGATCCCGACGCCGACCTCCGCATTCTTCTCTTCCACTTCCCCGACGTCACGCAGTGGCTGCCGCCGGCGAGTTACGACCTCATCCTCGCGGGCCACCTCCACGGCGGCCAGATCTGCCTGCCCACGCCGCGCGGCAAGCTGCGATTGGAGCATCTACGCGCACACCACTGGGAAGGCGTCCACGAGACGCCCGCGGGAACGCTGCACGTCTCCCGTGGGCTGGGCACGAGCCTCGTGCCGTTTCGGTTCCTCGCGCGGCCCGAGGCCACTAAGCTCACGTTGAGGTCTCAGTGCCCGTCCGGCTCCACCCCGTAACCGCCGCGTCGATCGCTCACGCGCCGCCGCCGTGCGTCGGGTGCGTGTTCTGGCAGTCCCGCGGCCACCGGGTCGCCGCCAAGGGGAAGTGGGCGGAGAAGATCGAGGACGACTGGGGGGCGTGGGGGACCCTCTACTTCGGCGACGCCGACAGCTTGCTCGGCTTCATCCAGTACGGGCCGGCCGGCCATTTCCCGCGGGCGTGGGAGCTTCCGGCAGGGCCTCCTTCGGACGACGCCGTCCTGATCACGTGCGTCTATCTCGTCGATCCGAACACGCTTTGGGTCCTCCAGAGTCTCTTCCTCGCCGCAATCGGAGAGGCTCGCGACCAGGGAGCGAAGGCAGTGGAGACGTTCGGCTACCGCTACCCCGAGGGGACGAGCGCGTACGAGCGCTTCCTCGTCCATCGCACCATCTTCCCGTCTGACTTCCTCGCCGACTTCGGCTTCTATCCGCTCCGCTGGGAGGGAGACGTCGCCCTGGCTCGGCTCGAGCTCGGTGGCCTCCAGCCGGTACTGGAAGGTCCGAGCGCCGTCGTCTGGCGCAAGGTGAAGGAAGCCTTCACGCCCGCACCCGTCCCCGAGCGACCCGTCTAATCAGAACACACCGGGGTCAGACCCCGGGGTCTGAAAAGGACTAGGCCGGAAGGAGGCGGCGCTCGAGGAGCGCCTCCGCGATCTGGACGGCGTTCAGGGCGGCGCCCTTGCGGAGGTTGTCGCAGACCGACCAGAGCGCGAGGCCGCGGCGGTCCGTCAGGTCCTGCCGGATGCGCGCGACGAGAACATCGTCCTCGCCGGCGGCTTCCTTGGGCGTTGGGAACTCGGCCAGGCGAACGTGAGGTGCGGCCGCCAACAGCTCGCTCGCCTCGTCCGGCGAAAGCGGCTCGACCGTCTCCACCCACGTGGCCTGCGAATGGCCTACGAGCACGGGGACGCGGACGCACGTGGCCTGGATGGGCACGTCCGGAAGCCCCAGAATCTTGCGCGTCTCGGCGCGGAGCTTCGACTCCTCGGAGAACTCGTCGCCCTCCAGATCCCAGTCCATGGCGAGGTCGGCTTCCATGGGCTGGGTTGCGCGCAACCGCTCGATGCCGGCGTCGCCGGCACCGGACATCGACTGGTAGGTCGCCAGGCGCACGCCTGCGAGCCCGGCCGCGTCGCTCAGGGGCTTGAGGACGCAGGCGAGCTGGATGGCCGAGCAGTTCGGGTTGGCGACGATCTCGTCGCCGTTGAGCACCTCGTCGTTCACGCCCGCCACGACGAGCGGCACCCCCTCGGTGAGACGGAAGGCATCGGACTTGTCGATACAGACAGCACCCCCGGCAGCGGCCGCCGGGACGAGCTCAAGGCTCGCCTCTGTGCCCACGGAGAAGAAGCAGAGATCGAGGTTGCCGGACGCAAACGCTTCCGGCGTAGCCTCCTCTACGGCCAGCTCCCGATCGCCGTACACGACGGTCTTCCCAGCCGACCTGGAAGAGGCGAAGGCGCGCACGTTCTCGAAGCCGCGCTCCGCGAGGAGCTGGAGCGTGACCGTGCCCACAGCCCCGGTCGCGCCGACCACACCGATGCGAAGGTCAGGCGTGCCCACGCTCCGCGTCGGCGGAGGAGAGCTCAAAGGCGTCATGCAGGCCCTTCACCGCGCGCTCGACCTCGTCCTGAGGAACGTAGAAGGCGATCTTGATCGGAGACGTGGCCACGAGTTGCGGCTCCAGCCCGAGGTCGCGCAGCGTCGCGAACGTTCGTGCGGCGATCCCGGGATGACTCTTCATGCCGGCCCCGATCACGCTCACCTTGCCGAGGCCGTCC